>NZ_BTHG01000001.1:0-521968 GCF_045862875.1 Francisella sciaenopsi | reverse complement strand
GTAGTTAGCTCAGTCGGTAGAGCAGTTGGCTTTTAACCAATTGGTCACAGGTTCGAATCCTGTACTACCCACCATTAGATTAATCATTTCAATACAAAATTAAAGAGATTTTATTTTGTAGTTATGGGTAGTTAGCTCAGTCGGTAGAGCAGTTGGCTTTTAACCAATTGGTCACAGGTTCGAATCCTGTACTACCCACCATTATTTATTTTTATAAAAGCATAATAGTTATACATTAACTTATGTTTATGTTGTTAATTTTGCTTGTTGTTAATAATTTTTTTAGAAAGAAAACATATATGGAAGAAGTTCTTTAATATTTGTTTCTTTTATATCTGTTTTTTTGATATTTGATAATATGATTGGACATTCAAGATCCAAAAGTTCTGACATAACTTGTCGGCAAGCACCACATGGCGAAACTCCTTCTGGAGTGTCTGCAACTACCGCAAGTTTTTTGATATCTTCTTTACGATAACCTTGGGCATAAGCGTAGAATAACACTGTTCTTTCAGCACAATTGCACAGTCCATAAGAAGCGTTTTCTACATTAGCACCTTTTAAAATAGAGCCATCTTTCACTAATAATGCAGCACCAACATTAAACTTGGAATATGGAGTATAAGCATTCCCAGCTGCTTGTATAGCTGCATCAATTAGTTTGTTGTTAATATCATTGCTCATTAGTATTTATTTCTCCTTAGTTTTCGAAATTATTTTCAATCGAGTATTTTATGATTGACATTATACTCTGCATACCTTCATTATATCTGCTTTTATTGACTGATTCTGAGGTTGTCCTCTTTGCTAGAACTGTACATATACAGCTAGCTTGCAAGCCAAAAGTGGCGCATACTGTAAGCAAAGCAGAAGACTCCATTTCTAGGTTAAGAACATTTAATTTTCTCCACTCATCTAGAGATTCTCTAAAATGTTTTCTTACATAACCACTATAGCTATCTCTTCTTTCTTGACCTGGATAAAAAGTATCGGAAGATCCTGTTATTCCACAATGAATATCTATATTTAATGATTTTGCTGAGTTGTATAAAGAGCTATTTAATTTAAAATCAGCAACAGCAGGATACTCTATTGGAGCATAATGATATGATGTGCCATCTAAACGAACAGATGCAGTGGTTAATATCAAATCACCAAAATCAATATTTTCTTGAATAGCACCACATGTTCCTACACGTATCAGTTTTTTGACTCCTATCATAGCTAGTTCTTCAATACATATTGCTGTTGAAGGACCACCCATACCAGTTGATATGACAATGGCATTTCTATTAGCTACTTTGGCTAAATAAGAAGTATATTCTCTATTAGTAGCAAGAAATGTAGCATTTTTATCTAACATTTTTGCTAAAGGCTCAGATCTTTTAGGATCTCCAGGAAGAATTGCGATTTCTGCACTATCTATCATCTCTTCACTTAACCCAATGTGATAAAGAACTTCATTTTTTACTACGCGTTTATTAGCTATATTTATATTACTCATAACTTCAAATATTTAGATTTATTCATATAAATATTCTACTCCTAATAATTTTAAATAGAATATATTAAGCAATTTTTTTATAATACTTCAAAAAATAAATTTATAAGCTATTATGAAGCAGCAGTATGCAGACTTTGCAACTATTGAGAATTTTTTGTTATGTGAAACACCTGACCAATGGATACAGAAAGCATTAGTAAATATAGAGCTTATGCTTGTAGACCATGCTCATTGTGAGATGAAAGCAGCATCTTCAGCTATGACATATATATATAGACATCCAGACAAATATGAACTGGTAACAAGAATGTCTAAGATTGCCAGAGAAGAATTAGTACACTTTGAGCAAGTAATGCGTATTATGAAAAAGCGGGACATACAATACAAAGCTATATCAGCATCTAGATATGCTAGTCAGTTAATTAAAGCTGCTAGGACAGATAAAGAAGGGCGCTTCATCGATGCTTTGATTATTGGAGCATATATAGAAGCTCGTTCTTGTGAAAGATTTGCAAAAGTTGCTCCATATTTAGATTCTGAGTTACAGAAGTTTTATAATGGATTATTAGAGTCAGAAAAAAGACATTTTACGATATATCTACATTTTGCAGAAAAATATTCTTCTACAGATATTGGTAAAGATATCAGAAGAATAGGTGAAATAGAAAAGGATCTTATATTATCTTCAGATTCAGAGTTTAGATTTCATAGTGGTATTTAGATATTTTAGATATATAGCTGAAATCATTTAAAAGTAGTAGGTTAGAGATCTATTATTAGATAATAGGTAATTTCCATTTATATACTATCGACATGACTCTTATAGTTAATCCAAATCCGATAATTATTGCAGCACTAATATATAAATTCACATCCAAATATATAAAGATAATGTTCATACCTCCAACGACCGCTGCTACAGATGCGTATAGCTCCGCTTTAAAGGCAACAGGGATATCATTACAGATCATATCTCTCATAATACCACCAGCTACACCATTAATTATAGCAATAACAATTCCAACTATAAAAACACTAAAGAACTTCATATGAAATACTTCTGTACAAATTTGGTACGCTATACTACTACCTATATATGCAAATGCAATAAGACCAATTGAGTCTAAGATCAAAAATATTTTATAAAACTTATTGATATATTTTTGTGTAAAAATAGCAATAATAGAGAAACATAAACATATCACAATATAGTGAGGATGGAGCATAATCGTTACTGGTAGATTACCGAGTAGCAAATCTCTAACCACACCACCACCTAGAGCCGTTGTTAATGCGATTGCAACTACACCAAAAGCATCCATGTTTCTTCGAGATGATGAGATTACTCCAGTCATGCTTTCAGCAATTATGCCTATTAGGAACATAATGGTAAAAATAAAAGGGCCTGATATTCCAACGTGGTACATAATTATTTCCAAAAGCTAGAGTTGGCTATATTTTAGAGATTATTTTTAGAATTTAAATCATTTTTTATTATTAGTTTTGCAGAAATATTTGAAGTTGTTTTTTCTTTTAATATATCGAAACCATCAAGGTTATATTCAGCAGTTTTTTCAGTTTCTACATATACTAATGTTTCATTAGGGATATTTTGATTTTTTAATATCGACTCTAGAGCTTTGGGAATAATATTTTTATTAAATGGAGGGTCTAAAAATATAATTAGCCTAGAATTGTTGGAGTTAAAATTTGCAAGGGCTTTTATACTATCGGTTTTATATATTTGATAATTCTGTATTTCTAATGTATTAATATTTTCTTTGATTTGCTGCAAAGCTTTAAAATTAAGTTCATAAAATATAGCTTGTGAAGCGCCTCTTGATATGCTTTCTATACCTAGGCTACCACTGCCAGCAAAAGCATCTATGCAAATACTATCATGTATATATGGAGCTAACCAATTAAAGATAGTTTCTTTAAGCTGATCAGAAGTTGGACGTAAGCCATTCACATTGGGGAATTTTAGTCTTCGATTTTTGTATTTTCCAGATATTATACGAATAGTATTTGTCTTCACTTATTCGATATCTCCAACCATTACTGTGATTATGTTATTTTCTTGTATAGCTTGGTAAGCATTGTGAATTTGTGTAGCAGTAACATTATTAATATGCTCAACATAGGTATCAAAAAAATCTAAAGGCAGATTTTTATTTGCAATTGAAGATAACATATTTAGCTTAGAGCTATTTTTTACACTACTTAGTAGATGCGTGCCTTCAATATGCTTTTTAGAGTTTGTTAGAGTTTGTTCATCTATAGTAGAATTGATGAAATTACTGTAGACACTATTTATAGTTTCTAAAGCAAGGTTTGGATTACTTGTTTGAGCAGATACCACAAAGCTACCATAATCAGGATTAATGTTAGCTGTGCTTGAGATATTATAAACTAATCCAAGCTCTTCACGAACTTTATTGAAAAGCAGAGAGTTTAAACCACCACCGCCAAGTATTTCATTTCCTAGTTTTAGTGGGAAATATAATGGGTCATTAATATCAAGTAACAATTGATGACCTGTTAGTATAGCTGTTTGTTTACTTGAGAACTTATTTTTAACTATTTGAGAATTATTTTTTTGTTGAGCAAATTTTTGCGTATTTTTTTTACCTTTCGGTAAAAAGCTAATTATTTTTTGAGAAATATTTTCAGCCTGTATTTTATCAATAGCACCAACTATGCATATATTGGCATTTTTTGCACAAATATTTTCGCTAAAAAAGTTTTTGATATCTTTTTTTGATATTTTTTTAATAGTTTCTTTGTAGCCAATTGTTGGTTTGCTGTAAGGATTATTTGCAAAAATATGCTTTGAAAACTCAAGTGAAGCTAAGTAGTTAGGCTGCTGATATAAATAATCAATATGAGTAAGAGTTTGAACTTTTTCTCTTTCTAATATATCAGCATCAAAGTCAGGAATAGTGAAAATTTCTTGTAGTATCTTAATAGTATTATTAATAATACTGCGATCGTTTAAAAGACGAATTTTTATATTAAAAAACTCTTTAGTAGTTTCTGAATGTATAGATATTCCATTATCTGTTATTTTATTTATAAGTTCTTGTTCACTAGATTTTTGAGTTTTTGTAGCGAACATTCCTACTGCTAAATCAGCCAAGCCATTTAGATCGCTATCAAATGCTGATCCAGCTCTAAAGTTAAGCTGAATATCAACCATTGGTAGGCTAGGAGATTCTTGGAAATATACTGTTGTATTATCTATATCAAATTTATGGATCATAGTTTCTAATCCTTTAATAAGTGAAGAGATGTAAGGTTATTTTTATCAAAATATCTATTAAGTACACGATTAACGTCGTTAATTGAGACATCATAGAGTTTCTCAAGATACTTATAGTAGTCAACATCTAGATTTATACTAGCAAGAGATCCTATCAAATTTGCTTGAGTTTCAAGTGAATCCATAGCAAACACTTTATCAGCTTTTATGGTTACTTTTGCTCTATTTAATTGTTCTTGAGTTACGCCATTATTTTTGAGTTTATCAATACAGTTTTCTATTTTATCCTGAATCTTATCTAAATTTTGATCATGGTTCGCTATGGCTGTAATAGTAAAAATATCTTCACCTTTTGTAAAAGGCGAGTATTCACTATCTATGTGGCAACAAAGATTTTCATCTCTGACTAATTGCTGTTGTAATATTGATGCATCAGCACTACCAATAATATTATTTAGGATCATTAAAGCAAAAGGATCATTATCATGATAATCAGTTGTTAGCGAGGGAGTTATGTAACCTAATATCGCAGCATCTGTATCATTTGGTGATTTCTGTACTTTTGAATGTCTATAGCCAATATTTATTAAGCTTGGCTCTTTTTCTATATTGATCAATTTAGATTTGGGAATACCATCAAAATAGTCCTTTATCATAGGTATAGCAGATAATTTATCAATATCACCTACAAGAACAATACTAGCATTGTTTGGAGCATAGTTTTGTTGATACCATTTTTTTAAATCATTAAGTGTATAATTTTCAATATCTTCACGCCAGCCAATTATTGGAGTATGTCGAGAGTTATTTTGATACGCAAGTTTCATAAATTGTTCAAAAGCATAACTAAATGCTTTATCATCTACGCGTAGATTTCTTTCTTCAAGTACAACCTTTCTCTCTGGAATAAATTCATTTTCATCAAATAGTAAGTTTGACATTCTTGATGATTCAATAGATAGGCTTAGTTCTAGATTTTTTTTATGCCAAAACTGATAATAAGCAGTATAGTCAAATCCTGTGAATGCATTTTGCACGCCACCATTATTTTCAACTATATTGTTTAGCTCATCTTTAGTGTATTTATCAGTACCTTTGAACATCATGTGTTCAAGCATGTGAGATATACCGGTTAGTTTTGTAGGCTCGTATGTTGACCCTACTTTATACCAAATTTGAGCGAGAGCAACAGGTGCTCTCGAGTCTTTTTTTATATATATATTAAGACCATTATCAAGGGAGTATTTATCGATGCTCATATAAGTTTCTTATGTTTCTTTAGATTTTATAAATAGATAAATTAGTAATATCAATGCAATAACTGTAGGACCTGCGGCACCAAGTATAGTTGGTAGGTGTAAAATTAATGCAATTGGACCAAATATTTGGTTAATAATAAAAAATGCAAAACCAAAAAATGCACCTAAGAGTAGTTTAAGTATCAGTGTTGAGGATCTTGTTGATCCGATACTTAATGGTACAGAAAGTAATATTAACACCATTAATGCTAATGGTTGAAAAATCTCTTGCCAAAATTTTAGTGATATTGAATCTTTGGCTTGGCTATTGGATAACATATATCTAGTCAACTGAGTGAAGTTTAGATAATCATTGTCATTGATAGTGATAACTTTAGCTACAGATATTGGTATGGGATTGGACCAGATAGCTTTATAAACATCTTCCTTAATACTAATATGTTTAGCATCTTTGTTAGGAAATGTAACGACACTCACATCAAATACATTTGCTGTGGCATCATTCACATATTCAGCTTTTTCAGCATACCTAACTTCCTGTACTTGGTTATCTTTAGTTATAAACTTTCTTATGCCGTATGCTTTTCCTTCATTTGGATCGATATTTGAGATATTCATGAAGCCATCAGGAGTTTTTAGCCATAAATCATGAGTGTTATAAGCTACAGTATTCGAATCAGCAAGTTTTTGTAAAGCTGGAGCGATATATCCACCAAAAACTAAGGTAGTTATTGATCCTATGATACCAACCAGTACAACCCCTTTTGCGATTTGAGCTGTAGAGCGACCAAAAGACCTCAATACTATAATCTCGGAGTTGTTTGCAAGCAAGCTAAGTCCCATTAGAGCACCAACCATGGCGCAAGCTGGAAGTAGTGTGTATAAAATTCCTGGCAATTGGTATATGGTTATTATAATAAGTTCTATATTGCTTGCACCTGTATCATTGTTACTTACCTGTGCTAGATAAGTAAAAATAAAAAACAAGATACAGAAAATTAAACTTACAATAAGAAAGCTACTAAATACTGTTTTGAATATGTAGCGATCAATACGGTTTAAAAACATTTATTTTTCCTTCTTAGAAGATCCATTATCTTTTTTTATTGTTCTAATAGCATAAATTATAAAAAAGATATGAGGAAGCCAAAGTCCTATCCAAACGGGTAATTTACCGCCAGTCATAAGAGTGTTTACAAACATGTTGCTACATAAATATATGGCTAGAATAACAACAGAGGGTAGTAGTTTAGCATATTTGTTCTGTCTTGGTCTTAGTCGACAAAGCGCAAGTGCTAGTAGTGATGCTACTATAACAGAAATAGAGTTGTTAATACGTCCAAAGAATTCTCCACGAGAGACAGTACCATCATCTTTGTCAGTAAAGTTTTCTATAAGAGTGTGCATATATAGTCTATCAACTTTATCATGATTATAATCACGATCAGAAGTGTCAAAGATAGTGTAGATAGCATTTTTAGCTGTGTCATAAGTATACTCAGATGTTTTGGGCTCTTTTGTGTATATGTGAGCATTATGAAAGTCTACATAGGCAACCCCTTTATCTGTTATAACTTGTGCAACAGGTGCTGTTACTACTTTGTATTCATCACTATTATTTGTAGCCATATATAAAAAAACATCTTTAAGAGTATTCCCTGATTTGCTTTTTATATATATGACTTTTCCGTCAGTAGTTTTAATTATTTTGTCATCTGTTATTGAGGACAAAAGAGCTTTTGCTGTTAGTGAAGCTTGATAAATATCCTGGGTTTGCTTGGATAATGGGTTAATATACATTACTGTCAAAAATGTGATGATTGTCAGAGCATATACGGGTTTCATGGTATTTTTAACTATTTGCATCCATGTAACTCCACCTGCTAGAGTTACAAACATTTCATTATTCGCAAAGTACTTACCAAAACAAATCACAATAGCGAGAAATATTGCAATAGGAGCTACAAGACTTACGTTTCCTGGTATTGTCAATATCACAAACTTTATAATTGAGTCAATGCCTAAACCTTGTGAGTATGCTTGTTGAAAAAGTCGAATAAGTAAGTTAGCCGATACAATAGATATTATGAATAACGTAATCGATGTAAAGGTATTAACTATGTCTTTATTATAATATTTTTCAAGAATCAATGTATGTCACTATGTATATATAATAATTATGCTAACTGCAATTCTATATTTTTTATAAGCAAAAGTCAGTAGATAAGAATAACTAGCTTTTAATTTTAATGCGATAAATATTCTTTTTTGATATTATGTTTATAAAATTGTGTTACAAATAATATAGGATGTCTAATGAAAATTGTTGTAAATAGTCAGTCGACTTTGTCTGCTGAGGTATTAATCGTCGCTGAAGAAAATCTCAAGAAATTAATTGCCGAAACAAAATGCCCGAATTCTAAATCTTTATTAGATAAAAAAGTTTTTAAAGCAGAGTCTGGTGAGGTTCTTCCTTTGCTACATGGTGATAAGGTTGTGATTCTTTTAGGTCTTGGTCTTAGACAAGATTTTATAGCATCAGAATATGATAAGGTTATTGCTAAGGCGGCTGAGCAACTTAAAAAGCTCAATATAAAAGAAGTTTCTGTAAACATCGATTATATATTTGATAATGCTAGCGTGAAGCAATTTGCATTAGACACTGTTAGAGCATTTATTTCTGAAACTTATGTTTTCGATCAGCTAAAATCTAAAAAGGAAAATTTCTCATTAGAAGCGATTGAGTTAGTGTATTCAGGTAATCAAGATCTTGAAGAGGCTGCTAAGATTGGTTCGGCAATTGCATGTGGTCAAAATTATGCTAAAGATTTACAAAACCTTCCTGCTAATATCTGTAATACTGACTATATGTTAAATGAGGCCAGAGATTTAACATCTAAATATGAAACATTTAATCTTAACTATCTAGATCAAGATGCAATGGCAGAGCTTGGTATGGGTTGTGCTCTAGCTGTAGGTCGTGGATCCGATATGTCTAATTATACTGTTTGTATGGAGTATAATGGAGGAGACGAAGATGAGGCGCCGATAGTACTGGTTGGTAAAGGTTTAGTCTTTGATAATGGAGGTATTTGTATTAAGCCAGCAGCTGGTATGGACTCTATGAAAATGGATATGGGTGGTGCTGCAGCTGTTATGGGTACAATGAAAGCTCTAGCAATGCTAAACATTCCTATAAATGTAGTTGGGGTTATGGGATTAGCAGAAAATGCTGTAGATGCTAGATCTTATAGACCAGGTGATGTACTTAAGAGTATGAAGGGTATAACAGTAGAGGTAAGCAACACAGATGCTGAAGGTCGTTTGGTTCTTTGTGATACGTTAACTTATATCGGCAAATACAATCCAAAAGCAGTTGTTAATATGGCAACTCTAACAGGGGCTATGATTATATCTTTAGGCGATGCTTTTTCTGGATTGTTTGCTAATAGTGATAAACTAGCTAACAGCCTCCAACAAGCAGCAGATGCTTCTAATGATTTGGTGTGGAGACTACCTTTGCATAAACCATATCTTAAGAAATTAGAAAGTAAAGTTGCTGATATGGATAATTGTGGTCGTGATAGATCAGCTGGATCTATAGTTGCTGGATTATTCTTATCAAAATTCACAGAAGACTATGAATGGGCTCATCTTGATATCGCAGGGTCTGCAATGGGAGATTTTGCTAGCTGTAAAGCAACAGGTAGACCAGTGCCATTACTAGTACATTATCTTTTATCTCAGGCTAAATAGTAGATTATTAGCTTATCTATCTCTAGTATATTTTTTCTAATATGATAGAATATTTCTGTAATTAAATATCACCTCTTTTAGATTTTAATTACGGAGATTAAAAATGTTAAGAATTACTCAACAAGCAATCACTTTTGATGATGTGTTGCTTTCGCCTAGATATTCAAACGTACTTCCACATCAAGTAGATTTGAAGACAAATATTACTAGAAATATTCAATTGAATATTCCTTTAGTTTCTGCAGCTATGGATACTGTTACTGAATCTCGTCTTGCTATAGCTATAGCTCAAGAAGGTGGCATTGGTATTATTCATAAAAATATGTCTATACAAGCTCAAGCTCAAGAAGTTAAAAAAGTAAAAAGATTTGAAAACGGAATGGTAATTGATCCAATTACTATAAAGCAAGAAAGCTCAATCAAAGAGGTTATGCAGCTTGCGAAAGAACATAATTTTTCTGGTTTTCCGGTTGTTGATGATAATAATATGATTATTGGTATTGTTACTAAGCGTGATTTTAGATTTGCTAAAGATCTTGACGAGCCAGTAAGCTCTATAATGACGCCTAGAGATCAGTTAGTGACAGTAGTAGAGGATGCTTCTCAAGGTGCAATCAAGAAAAAACTTCATGAACATAAAATAGAGAAATTGCTCGTAGTTAATGAACAAGGTGAGCTAGTTGGTTTGATAACAACAAAAGATATCGAAAGATCACAAAATAAGCCTAATGCTTGCAAAGACTCGCTTGGTCGTCTAAGAGTTGGTGCTGCTGTTGGTACTGCTGCAGATACAAAAGAGCGTGTTGCTGCATTAGCTGCTGAAGGGGTTGATATAATTGTGGTTGATACAGCGCATGGTCATTCTCAAGGCGTGCTTGATATGGTTAGATGGGTCAAGGATAATTATCCAAATATTGAGGTTGTAGGTGGGAATATTGCTACAGCAGAAGCTGCAAAAGATCTTATTAAGGCTGGTGCAGATGCTGTGAAAGTAGGTATAGGTCCTGGTTCAATATGCACTACAAGAATAGTTGCAGGTGTGGGCGTGCCACAGATTACAGCGATATCAAATGTTACTGAGGCTTTAGAAGGTACAGGAGTCCCTGTTATTGCTGATGGAGGTATCAAATTCTCTGGAGATATAGCAAAGGCTATAGTTGCTGGAGCATCAGTAGTTATGATTGGTGGTCTTTTCGGTGGTACTGAAGAGTCACCAGGTGAAGTCGAACTTTTTCAGGGGCGTTCTTATAAGTCATATCGTGGTATGGGATCGCTTGGGGCTATGGAGCAGGGTTCTTCTGATAGATATTTCCAAGGTAATACTGATGCTAAGAAGTTCGTTCCGGAAGGTGTCGAAGGTAGGGTGCCTTACAAGGGCCATCTAGCTGCAGTTATTCATCAGTTAATAGGTGGTTTAAGATCTAGTATGGGATATACTGGTTCAAAAGATATTCAAACAATGCGTACAGAACCTACATTTGTTCAGATTACTGGAGCGGGTTTGAAAGAATCACATGTCCATGATGTAACAATTACAAAAGAGCCACCTAATTATCAGTCTTAAAATTTCTTGATTATTGTCACAATAAGTTATAATTTACTATTATTTTCTAAATATAAAAACAATGTCACAAGCTATATTGTTCTTAAATGGTAGTATTGATTTATTTTTTTGTGAAAAGTATATTCAGAGCAGTTTTAATGATCTTGATATATTTTGTGCAGATGGTGCTTACGAAAAGATCAATAAATCTAATTATTTAAATTCAAAAGTTAAAAAAGTTATAGGAGATTTTGATTCATTTGCTGTTTTAAATGACGAGCTATTTCTTATTGATAAGGATCAATACTCTACTGATTTTGAAAAATCACTAGAATATATAATATCTCTAGGTGTTTCAAAAATCTATGTATTTGGTGCATCAGAAGGAGAAATGGATCATTTCTTATGTAATATTACTATTGCTAAAAACTATATACAAAAGATAGAGATTGAGTTTATAGATATATATTCTAGATACTTCTTTATACCTAAAAAATATACTGTCAGTGGTGTATTGGGTAAGATGTTTTCAGTTATGCCTTTTGGATATGCAGAAAATATATATTATAATGGTCTTAGGTATCCTTTAAGCGGAGCAAGCTTGAGTATAGATACTGGTACAGGTGCAAGAAATTATGCTACGGAGGATAAGGTTGAGATATCTTATTCACGTGGAGATATTTTATTGTTTATATCGCATGCAAAATATAAGGATAGATTAAATGCTATTTTGTAATGATTCTAATAAAAAGCTAAAAGAACAGAAAGTAAGCTTATCACATGAGTTTGCTACAGATAATCACAGAGTTGAGAAATTATCTTTAAAGTTTGAGAGTATATATTTTGATTATTCAAAAAATCTTATAAATGACAGTATATTGAAAACTCTTTTAGAGTCAGTTAGTAAATCTAATCTTAAAAATAAAATCCAGCAAATGTTTGCTGGAGAAAAAATCAACTCAACTGAGAATAGAGCTGTTTTGCATACAGCGTTACGCGATTTGTCTAATTCTCCACTAGTTATAGATGGACAAGATATTCGTAAAGAGGTGAATGAAGAGAAACTGCGAGTAAAAGCTCTTGTTGAGAAAGTAACCTCAGGAGAGTGGAAAGGTTTTTCAGGTAAAAGAATTACAGATATTGTGAATATTGGGATTGGTGGTTCAGATCTGGGGCCTAAGATGGTTGTCAGAGCATTACAACCTTATCATTGTACAGGATTAAGAGTACATTTTGTTTCAAATGTAGATGCTGATTCATTACTACAAGCTTTGCATGTTATTGATCCTGAGACAACCTTATTTATTGTGGCTTCTAAATCATTTTCAACAGAAGAGACTCTGCTAAACTCTATTTCAGCTAGAGAGTGGTTACTTGATCATTATGAAGATGAAAAAGCTGTGGCTAATCATTTTGTAGCTATATCGAGTAAATTAGATAAAGTAGAAGAGTTTGGTATAAATCTTGAACACTGCTATAAAATGTGGGATTGGGTAGGTGGTCGCTATTCATTATGGTCATCTATTGGTATGTCGATAGCTTTTGCAATTGGTTATGATAATTTTGAGAAACTTTTAGCAGGTGCCTATTCTATAGATAAGCATTTTAAAGAAACCGAGTTTGATAAAAATATCCCTGTTATTATGGGACTATTAGCGAGCTATTACTCTTGTGCTTATCACAGTCAATCACAAGCTTTACTTCCTTATGATGAGAGACTTTGTTATTTTGTTGACTATCTTCAACAGGCTGATATGGAAAGTAATGGTAAATCAGTAAATATTGCAGGTAATAGTGTTGATTATCAAACAGGTGTTGTCCTTTGGGGTGGTGTTGGCACAAATGGACAACATGCTTTTCATCAGCTTCTACATCAAGGTAATGTTTTTATTCCGGTTGATTTTATTGCTGTAGCGACAAGTCATCATAGTTATGATAATCATCAACAGGCTTTACTGGCTAATTGTTTTGCTCAGTCACAAGCGCTAATGTTTGGACAATCTTATGATATGGTTTATAATGAGCTCTTAAATTCTGGTTTGAGTGAAGTTCAAGCAAAACAGTTAGCACCTCACAAAGTGATTCCAGGAAATAGACCAAGTACGACAATTTTATTAGATGAGTTGAGTCCATATACCCTCGGAGCACTTATAGCCCTATATGAACACAAGATATTTGTTCAAGGAGTATTATGGGATATCAATAGTTATGATCAATGGGGTGTTGAGCTTGGCAAAAAACTTGGTAAAAATATTTTAAAGGCAATGAGCGATAACTCTTCAATAGAGTATCAAAACTTAGATGAGTCAACTAAGTGGCTCATAGCGAAGGTAAAAAATAAATAATGATTATTAGTAAGAAAAAAGGTTTTTCTTTAGTTGAGACAATGGTTGTTATTGCTATTATGACTATATTGATGATGGCAGCAATTAGTTCCTTTTCTTTTTACTATAAAACATTTGCTGAAACTAGATTAACTAATTTACAAAAGTTAATTGAGTATAGTGTTATTAGGGCTCGCTCTGATAGCAGAACTGTTATTGTTTGTGCAGCTGATGCTGAAGTGAGTTTTAATGATGATGGCAAGCTTGATCGTAATACTTTTAGTTGTCTAAGAGGAGATAATTCTGATCAATGGAATGATAACCCAGTAGTCGCCTTTGAGAGTGTTGATGGCACAGAAATATATAGTGCTGAGGATGATATAATAGCGAATTTACCAAGAGGTCATGGTGAACATATATATATCAATTTAGCAAATAAATCTAGTTTTATAAGGATATCATCTAATGGATTTATGGCTACGGGTAATGGTAACGTCACATATTGTGATAGAAATAATAAATACCAAGCAGCATTAGTTATTAACTTAGTGGGCAGAGTAGTTTATACTGATAGTCCTACAAGAGAGGGCGGTGGCGCGTATACTTGTGAATAATTTAACTTGTGTGTTATTAAAAGGAGAAAATAAATAATGACAAATGGTAGAGTGCCTATGACTCCAGCAGGAGAACAAGCATTAAGAGCAGAGTTAAATAGATTAAAAAAAACTGAAAGACCTGCAATTATTGAAGCTATAGCAGAAGCTCGTGATCATGGGGATCTAAAAGAGAATGCTGAGTATCATGCTGCTAGAGAGAGACAAGGTATCATTGAAGGTAGAATCAAAGATATAGAATCAAAGTTATCTAATGCTCAAGTTATTGATGTAACAAAGATTCAGGCTAATGGTATGGTCATTTTTGGAGCTACTGTTACAGTTATGAATGTTGACTCCGAAGAAGAAACAACATACCAGATAGTAGGTGAAGATGAGGCTGATATAGATAATCATAAGATATCTGTGGTAGCGCCATTAGCTCGTGCTTTAATTAAAAAAGAAGTTGGTGATGAGATTATCTTAGATACTCCTAAAGGTAAAGTTACATACGAAATTGTAGAAGTGGAATATAAATAATCTTAAACCCAATGGATATCCCTCTAAAAAATTCTTTATGAAAAAAATTATCATCAAGGGTGCAAAAACCCATAATCTAAAAAATATCGATGTTGAAATACCTAGAGATAAGCTTACTGTTATTACAGGATTAAGTGGTTCTGGTAAATCATCACTAGCATTTGATACTCTGTATGCAGAAGGACAAAGACGTTATGTTGAGTCGTTATCTTCCTATGCTAGACAGTTTTTATCGATGATGGATAAACCAGATGTTGAGCATATAGAAGGTCTATCTCCTGCTATTTCAATTGATCAAAAAACAACATCTCATAATCCGAGATCTACGGTCGGTACAGTTACTGAAATATATGATTATCTACGGGTATTTTTTGCTAGAGCAGGAACGGCTAAATGCCCAGTTCATCAAATAGAGCTTAAAGCTCAGACAATCAGTCAGATGGTTGATAAAATCTTAGAGTTTGATGAAAATACACGCTTAATGATATTAGCTCCGATTATTTCTCAAAAGAAAGGTACTCATCATACTCTGTTAGATAAGATATTAGCACAGGGGTATATTCGTGTACGTATAAATGGAGAGTTTTTTAATTTAGATGAAGATTATCCAGAGTTAGATCGCTATAAGAAACATAACATAGATGTTGTGGTTGATAGGTTTAAGCCTAAAAAAGATAATGAGCAACGAATTGCAGAATCTATAGAAACTGCATTGGATCTTGGTAATGGTATTGTCAAGTTAGCAGATATGACTAACGAAAATGCTGATGATATTTTATTCTCATCTAAGCATGCCTGTCCGTTGTGTGATTATGCTCTCAAAGAGTTATCACCAAGAATTTTTTCATTCAATAGTCCATTAGGAGCTTGTAGTAGTTGTGATGGTCTAGGAGTCAAAGAATTCTTTGATGAAAAAAAAGTAATAATAGATCCTGCAATTTCACTTAAACATGGAGCAATTGTCAAGTGGAATAAGACAAATCAGTATTACTACTCACAATTAGAATCCTTAGCTGAACATTACAAGTTCTCATTAGATGAACCTTTTGAAAAATTATCTAAAAAGATTCAAGAAGTAATTTTATATGGTTCAGGTGATGAGGCTATTAAGATGACTGTTGACTCAATTAGAGGCGGTAGGCAAACTAGAGTTAAGCCATTTGAGGGAGTTATACCTCACTTTGAGCGTAGATACTATGAGTCTGATTCTGATATGGTCAAAAAAGACCTGTATGAGCTAATGAGTAATCTTAAATGTAAGTCTTGTAATGGTGCTAGAATTAATAAATATGCTAGAAATATATTTATAGATGATAAAAATATAGCAGATGTATGTGCTTTGTCTATAGATGATTTATTAAAATGGCTTGATGAATTAGAGTTTGTTGGTCAGCAAAAAATTATTGCAGAAAATTTACTTAAAGAGATTAGATTGAGAGTCGAGTTTTTAGCAAATGTTGGTTTAGAATATTTAAATTTAGCAAGACAGGCAGATACTCTTTCAGGTGGTGAAGCACAACGCATTAGACTTGCTAGTCAGATTGGTGCTGGTCTAGTAGGAGTAATGTATATATTAGATGAGCCATCTATTGGACTTCATCAAAGAGATAATCAGCGTCTTTTAGACGCGTTACATAATCTCAAGGATTTAGGTAATACAGTTATCGTTGTTGAACATGATGAAGACGCAATTAAACAAGCAGATTATATTATTGATATGGGGCCAATGGCTGGTGTTCATGGTGGTGAAGTAGTAGCATCTGGGAACTATCAGACAATTATTAAAAGTAAAAAATCTTTGACTGCTGATTATTTGAGTGGTCGCAAGAAGATAGAAGTTCCAAAAACTAGACTAAAAGCTAGTAAAAATCGTTATATTGAAATAAATGGCGCTGTTGGAAATAATTTACAAGGCGATAATTTAAAAATTCCAGTAGGTGTTTTGACTTGTGTAACAGGGGTATCTGGTTCTGGTAAATCAACTTTGATAAATAGGACGCTATATCCTTTGGCATCTAGATTGCTAAACAGAAGTACGCTTGTACCTATGGAATATAAATCGCATAAAGGTTTTAACCATTTAGACAAGGTTATTGATATCGATCAGTCACCAATAGGGCGTACTCCTCGTTCTAATCCAGCTACATATACAGGTGTTTTTACTCCTATAAGAGAGTTATTCGCAGCTACTGCGGAATCAAGATCACGGGGGTATAGTGCTGGCAGATTTAGTTTTAATGTACGTGGTGGTAGATGCGAAGCTTGCCAAGGTGATGGAGTTATAAAAGTTGAAATGCACTTTTTAGCTGATGTATACGTAGCTTGTGATGTTTGCGAAGGAAAGAGATATAATCGTGAAACTCTTGCTGTACAGTATAAAGGAAAAAATATATACGAAGTATTAGAAATGACTGTAGAGGAGGCTCTAGAGTTTTATGATGCTGTTCCGAGTATCAAAACTAAATTAGAAGCTTTGATGAACGTGGGATTATCTTATATTAAGTTAGGTCAAAGTGCGACTACTTTATCTGGTGGAGAAGCTCAAAGAGTTAAGTTAGCTAAAGAGCTCTCAAAACGCTCAACAGGAAAGACTTTATATATTTTAGATGAACCAACAACAGGGCTACATTTCTATGATATTCATCAACTTCTAAAAGTAATTATGGACTTACGTGATAGAGGTAATACAGTAGTAATAATCGAGCATAATCTTGATGTTATCAAAATGGCTGACTGGATAGTAGACTTAGGTCCCGAAGGAGGGAATAAAGGAGGTCGGATAATATTTGAAGGAACGCCTGAGGATATTGTTAAATGCAAAAAATCTTATACAGGGAAGTATTTGAATAATTTACTTTGATTAAGATGTTGAAACTTTATTTAAGTTATTAGGTTTGCAAAGGATCACATAAGCTAAGATAGCTAATAAACCTAAAAAATATATAACCTGAATCCATGCAAAAGCAGAAGAAGATATAATAGAATCAAAGCTTATATTTTTAATCCCAGAAAGCATTGCTAAAACTACACTTGCCCATGATATGGCAAATGCATTTGTTAATTGAATTATTGAACTATTAACAATTGTCGCAGGACTCATGTGCTCATCATTTTCAATAGAGTTATAAATTCCTGCATTACAAACTATAGTAAACATTCCAAAACAAATACCGATTATTATAAGTAAAACTGAGAATGCAAAAAAGTTAAAATCAATAAAGACTATTCCTAAGCTCAAATATGTAAAAGCCATTGTTGTAAGAGTTATTATAAAAAACTTATAAAAATGTAAGCTTATTAGTACTTTTTTTACTACTTTTTTAACATACCATGCGGGCATTATAAAAAACATTAATGCTAGGCCTGATTCAAAAGCAGAAAAGTGTTGCTTTGTCTGTAAATATAATGGTAGAAGGAAAGACATACCCATTATCAGTAAGCGAGTCGTAGAGCTTATAATAGTAAGATATTTAAAGCAGTTGTTTTTGAAAATGTTTAGATTAATAACGGCATTATCACTTAATCGTATTGCATGTCGAAGATATACTACAAATAAAATTATAGATGATAAAAGTATTAACCATTTAATATTTGGAAGTATGCTTGCATCAATCATAAGATCGATAAAGAACATTAATAAAGCTATTGATACTCCAAGGATTAGAAAACCTTTAAAATCAAACTTTCTAATTTTTGCTACTGAAATATTAGGTAAGTAGATGCTTATTAGTATTATACAAATTAGCACAATAGGAAAATTAATAAAGAATATCATTCTCCAGCCAATATAAGTTGTCATCGCACCTCCAAATAAAGGTCCAATAACAGGTCCTAATGTGGCAATAACTGCTACTATTGACATCGCTGTCAGTCGATCATTTTTGAATATTCTAACCATAGCCAAACGAGCAACTGGCGCAGTAAATGCTCCAAAGGCTCCTTGAAAGGCTCTAAATATTACTAAGCTAATAATGTTTGTTGATAGTCCACAAGCTACAGAAGAAATAATAAATCCTATTAAAGAGATGATTAGAAGCTTTTTGCAGCCTATTTTATCTGAGATCCAACCAGATGCAGGGATAAATAGCCCCAGAGCTAACAGATAAACAGTTACAGCTACCTTAAGAGTTAACGCATTTACTTGAAAATCATTTGCTATTTGAGGTAGAGCAGTATTAAGTGCAGAACCATCAATTAACTCTATGAGAAAAACTATACCAATTGTATAGGCTATTATTTTATTTCTATCCATTATAATTTTAAGAATTGCTTTCGTTTTGACAACAATTAAGTATCATGAATAGATTAGTATATATTTATATTGCTCAATATCATACTGATATTTATAACAATTATTTGGCAAAACGACTAGCTAATAATCGAATTTTTTACTATAGTATTAGGTGGATTTTAGTATTAAAACTTCATAAGGAAGAAAAAGGTAAAATAAATATATGGCACAAAATAATGATAATAAAAATAATATGCTTAAAAATATTATTTTTTGGATTTTAATCATTGGTGGGATGCTACTGCTTTTCAATGGTATTAATGATACGAATAGCTCATCTAAAAGTATTAACTACTCCTCGTTTGTAACAAAGCTTAAAGATAATAAGATTAGCGTAGTAGACGTGGACGGTAGAACTATCACTGGTAAGACAGAAGATGGCGAAAGCTTTGTGACTTATGCTCCGCTGCTTGATGGTAGTTTAGTCAACAAGTTAGAGGATAGCAAAGCTGTTATTAAAGCAAAAGCACCTGAGAAGCCAAATATATTTTTAGCATTCTTACTGAATTGGTTGCCTATGCTATTAATCTTTGGTTTCTTCATCTACATGATGATGAAAGCTGGTGGTGGTAGTAAAGGTGGTCCTTTCTCTGTAGGTAAGAGTAAAGCTAAACTTTTAGGCGAAGATGAAATAAAAGTAACTTTGGAAGATGTGGCTGGTGTCGATGAGGCTAAAGAAGAAGTAGCTGAGATTGTTGATTTCTTACGTGAACCAAAAAAATATGAAAAAATTGGTGGTAAAATTCCAAAAGGTGTCTTAATGGTTGGACCTCCTGGAACGGGTAAGACACTTCTAGCAAGAGCTATAGCTGGTGAAGCTAAAGTACCATTTTTCTCGATTTCGGGCTCTGACTTTGTAGAGATGTTTGTTGGTGTCGGTGCATCTCGTGTACGCGATATGTTTGATCAAGCTAAGAAAAAAGCACCTTGTCTAGTATTTATTGATGAGATAGATGCTGTAGGACGTCATCGTGGCTCGGGTATGGGTGGTGGCAATGATGAGCGTGAACAGACTTTAAACCAAATGCTTGTTGAAATGGATGGTTTTGCTGATAATGAAGGCGTTATAGTTATTGCTGCTACTAACAGACCGGATGTTTTAGATAAGGCATTATTAAGACCTGGTAGGTTTGATAGACAAGTAAATGTAGGTTTGCCAACGGTTAAAGGCCGTGAAGCTATACTTAAAGTTCATATGAAAAAAGTAGCTCTAGGCGATGATGTTAGAGCTGACTGGATAGCGCGTGGTACACCTGGATTTTCTGGTGCTGAGCTTGCTAACCTTGTAAACGAAGCAGCACTATTTGCTGCAAGAGAGTCTAAAGATAAGATTAGCATGGCAGATTTTGAAAAGGCTAAAGATAAAATCTTGATGGGCTCAGAAAGAAGAAGTATGGCTATGACTGAGAAAGAGAAGAAGCTTACTGCATATCATGAGGCAGGCCATGCTATCATTGGTAAGCTGATGCCTGAGCATGATCCAGTATACAAGGTAAGTATTATACCTAGAGGCAGAGCTCTTGGTGTGACTATGTATATGCCAGAGGGTGATACTGTTAGTCAAAGTAGGCTTATTCTACATGGACGTTTATGTAGTATATTTGGTGGTAGAATCGCTGAAGAGCTTATATTTGGTTATGACCATGTTACTACAGGAGCGTCTAATGATATTCAAGTTGCTACTGATATTGCGCGTAACTATGTAGCACGTTGGGGCTTATCAGACACTATGGGAACAGTCTTATATGATGTTGAAGATGAAGGACCTTTTGGTGGAAGTGGTGGTAAATCTGTCAAGATGTCAGATTCTACTATCCGTGAGGTAGATACAGAAGTACGCAAGTTGATTGATAAGAGCTATAATAAGGCTAAGAAGTTATTAGAAGATAATGTTGATATACTTCACGCTATGGCAGATGCTCTTATGAAATATGAAACTATAGACGCATTGCAGGTAGATGATTTAATGGCGCGCCGTGAGGTACGTGAGCCAGGTGAGTACGGAGATAGTTACAAACCAAATGCCGAAGCTGTAAAGGTCATAGCTCCTACTGTACCAGATGAGGATGCTCCTGATACTTCTGATGAAGCTAATCCTAAAAATGATCTTTAAATATAGAGACTTAAGATTTTTTCTAAAACTCGTATTTTAATTCTAAAAATATTCATGGCAAAATCTAATATCTATTAATAATAATTCTAAAGTTAATACTTATATAATTAAAGTTAATGATATTAAAAGCTATAAAATTAAGATTTTTGTGGAATTTATGCTAATATATCTTCAGCGATAATTAAGATAAAAGGAACAGATATGTCATTACCTACTCCTCATATAGAAACATTAAGAAAGGAAGAATTTGCAAAAACTGTAATTATGCCAGGCGATCCGCTAAGAGCTAAATATATCGCAGATAACTATTTAGAAAATGTTACAAGAGTTAATGCTGTCAGAAATATGTTTGGTTACACAGGTACTTACAAAGGTAAAAAAGTAAGTGTTATGGGTTCTGGTATGGGTATGGCGAGCATGGGCATTTATGCTTATGAGCTTTTTAAATATTATGATGTTGATAATATCATTAGAGTTGGCTCAGCTGGTTCATATAAAGAAGAGTTAAATGTCTATGATGTTGTGCTTGTTGAAGAAAGTTACTGTGAATCTGATTTTGTTGAAATTGTAACAGGTGATAAGGCACGCGATGTTAAGTCTTCAGAAGAGCTTAATAAGGATATTGAAGAGTCAGCAAAAAGACAAAATATAGAACTTAAAAAAGCAAAAGCACATTGTACAGACGTTTTTTATAGAAAGAATTCTGATGATTACAAAAAGATTATCAAAAAGTATGATTGTGATTTAGTTGAAATGGAGACCGCTGCTTTATTTGCAACAGCAAATGAGTTGGGTAAAAATGCATCTGCAGTTGTAACGATATCTGACAGCTTTATAACAGGTGAATCAACTACTGCTCAACAAAGAGAGCAATCTTTCACTAATATGATGGAAGTTGCTTTAGGTACTATTACTGAAAAATAGTATATTTATTCTTTTGGTTTATTAATTTCTAGTTTTATTTTTTCTAATGCTTTCTTTGCTTTTTCATTAGGTGGGTTTCTGTTAGCTTTTTTTGTTTGATAGTTTGAATAGTCTACAATAAGCTCTATTTTCTCAACCCTTGAAAACAGAGTTGTTTGGTTTAATTTTGTGATAAACTGGCTATGTAATTCTTTTATTTTTGATTTCAGTATTTCTTTATCGCTTTGTACTATTATCTTAGTTGGAGAGTAGAAGACTAGCTGAGTATCCTTTAGGTACGGTAGGTTTAGTTTATGCAATTGTCTATTTGCTACTTCTATAGTGGTATTTAGATTAACAGCTTTTGCTATTAAATCTTTGCTAGCATAAGTTGATTCAGTAATTTTTTTTCTAGTTCTGTGTGAATCTATATTAGCAATTTTTTCTGGAATAATTTTTATGCTCATAATAATCTAGTATATTTTTGTAGCATTACTCAGTTGAGAATAGAATATTTCAGTAGCATTGTCTATAGCGGATTCTCTTCCTTTATTTGAGCAAGACTTTATTACATATTGTTTAGGAGCTAATTGGAGAGATAAATTATCAGTTATATGTAGCTCAATAGTTGTATTGATACAGTAACAATTGTTAATTAATTGGTTATCATAGTCTTTTAATTTTAGAGATATACTGATATTTGCAGAATTTTTATTATCTGTGATCATATAGTTATTTACTTGTAGATATTTTTCTAAAGAGCTATAAAAGAAGCCACTATTTTGTTTATCAATATATATTTGTATAGTTCGTTTAACATTTAAAAGTTCATTATCTATATGATTTAGAGCTTCCATGTAGTCATTGATATCAATACTAGGAGATAATACTACTAGTGCTCTTAGGCTTGATTTTATTATTTTGATATTTTTATCTGCTTGTTGCGTAATATTAAATCTATAAATAGAGCTTTTGTTATATGTAGTGGAGAGTAGTTGACTTGTTTGTTTGATATTACTACTAATTAAATCTTTTAAGTCATTTATAGTCTGAGATTTATTTATTTGAATCTCTATATAGGATGTATTATTTGTTTGTGATTGATTTATTAATTGATAATTCGGAATTGTAACATCTGCAGAAGAAGTCGTAACCTCTTGGATAAGTTTTTGAGATACCTTATTGTTGTTAGAAATATTAGTGAAACTAGTTGTTGTTGACACAGTCACCTGAAGTCTTTGGATCATATCTGCTAGAGCATTTTGAGTTGCTTGATTTGAGGTTTTTCCTGAACCAAAACCATATAAAAATTTATCTGTGTTTGCTTGATTTGCTATAAACCATTGTGGAATGGATTCTATATTTGTATCTTCTATTTTAGATGGCTTATAGCTAGTCTTTTGCACCTGTTGGATATCAGTGTTTGCTCTAATATCATATTGTTTTTGAGTATTTGTGGAGCAACAAGATGTTAATAGACTTAGTGTTACTAACATTGACAGCTTTAGCTTAAAATATCTCATTATGACAGGTATATGGTCTAAATTCGTACAATTAATGTATCTATCTTAATTTAAATTTCTTATAAACTCTATATAATGTACATTTAGGTTATTATTTTTATTTAAAACTATTAAGTATTTGGTTAGTTAACAATGTTAAATTTAGTACAGAAAATTATAGGTAGTCGCAACGATAGATTCATCAAGAAAGTTTCTAAAACAGTCCAAAAAATTAACTCTTTAGAGCCTGAGTTTGAGAAACTTAGCGATCAAGAGTTAAAAGCAAAAACTCAAGAATATAAAGATAGAGTAGCAAAAGGTGAAGCATTAGATGATCTTCTTCCAGAGGCGTTTGCTACAGTTAGAGAAGCTGGTAAGCGTACCAAGAATATGCGCCATTACGATGTGCAGCTTATTGGCGGTATAGTACTTCACCAAGGCAAAGTAGCTGAGATGAGAACAGGTGAAGGTAAAACTTTAGTTGCGACATTGCCAGCATATCTAAACGCTTTGACTGGTAATGGGGTGCATGTGATTACAGTTAATGATTACCTTGCAAAGCGTGATGCGGAATTAATGAGTGATATTTATGAATTCCTAGGATTATCAGTAGGTGTGATAGTAGCTGATCTAAATCCTGAGCAACGAAGAGAATCTTATGCTTGCGATATCACATATGGAACAAACAATGAGTTTGGTTTTGACTATCTTAGAGATAACATGGCTTATGATAAAGAACAGCAAGTCCAAAGAAGTCGTAACTATGTAATTATAGATGAGGTTGATTCAATCTTAATTGATGAAGCTAGGACACCACTTATTATATCTGGGGCATCTGATGATAGTTCTGAGATGTATAATCTTTTCAATAGATTAGTTCCATTTTTAGAAAAGCAAGAAAAGGAAGAGTTAGAAGAGGATCAAGAGCAAAAAGATTTTTATGTTGATGAGAAATCTAAAAATGCATACTTAACTGAAAAAGGTTATGCAAAAATTGAAAGTATGCTTAAAAAAGAAGGCATCCTTGAAGAAGATGATAATTTGTATAGTCCGCATAATATTACAAAAATGCACTATTTAAATGCATGTTTGAGAGCTCATTCGTTGTATCAGCTTAATATTGATTATATTGTGCGTGATCAAGAAATTGTTATTATCGATGAAAGCACTGGTAGAGCGATGCCAGGGCGTAGATGGTCAGATGGTTTGCATCAAGCGATAGAAGCTAAAGAGGGTGTCAAAATCAATGCTGAAAACCAAACAATGGCATCTATTACATTCCAAAATTTCTTCAAGTTATATAACAAAATTGCAGGTATGACTGGTACGGCAGATACCGAAGCTTTTGAGCTTCATTCTATTTATGGATTAGAAGTAATAATTATTCCTACTAATAAACCATTAATTAGAAAAGATCATCATGATGAAATCTATGGTAGTGTAAGAGAGAAGTTCGATGCTATAGTTGAGGACATCAAACAAAGAATATCTAAAGGTCAACCAGTGTTGGTTGGTACTGCGTCTATTGAAGCATCTGAAGTTCTATCAACTTTACTGAAGAAAAAGAAAATTAGACACAATGTATTAAATGCTAAACAGCATGAGAAAGAAGCTAGTATTATCGCCATGGCAGGTTATCCAGGTAATGTAACGATCGCAACGAATATGGCAGGTCGTGGTACCGATATTATCTTAGGTGGTAATTTGGAAGTTGAAATTGCACAGCTTGAGGATCCTACACCAGAGGAGGTTGCCCAAATTAAGGCAGAATGGGTTAAGCGTAACGAGGTTGTCAAAAATGCTGGTGGATTATGCATTATTGGTTCAGAAAGACATGATTCACGTAGGATTGATAATCAGTTAAGAGGCCGTGCTGCTCGACAAGGTGATCCAGGTGAGAGTAAATTCTATCTATCAATGGATGATAATCTTTTGAGGATTTTTGCTTCTCAAAGTATGGCTGAAAGAGTTAAGAAAGGTCTTAAAGGTGGTGAATCATTAGCTTTTGGTTTTATGTCAAAAGTTATATCAAAAGCTCAAGGTAAAGTTGAAAGTTATCATTTTGATATCCGTAAAAACTTACTAGAGTATGATAATGTTGTGAATACTCAGCGTAAAGTTATTTATGAGCAAAGACAAGCATTTTTAGATTCTGATGATGTTAGTGAAATTCTTGCCGATATTCGTATAGATGTAGCGGAACAGTTATTTCATGACTATGTGCCTGCGGGCTCTATGCATGAACTATGGGATCTTGAGGGTCTAGAAAAAGCACTTAAATCTGATTTTATGATAGAGATTGACTTACAAAAGCTTTATGAAGAAGATGATAATCTAGGAGAAGAAGATCTTAAGAAGCTTGTAAGAGAGGCTATAGAGTTTGAGTTTGCTGAGAAAACTAAAAACTTAGAAGTTGGTGCAGTTAGACAATTTGAGAAGTTCTCATTACTACAGTCATTAGATAGTCACTGGCGTGAGCATTTAAGCTCAATTGATCATCTACGTAATAGTATAAATTTACGTGGTTATGCTCAAAAAGATCCAAAAAATGAGTATAAGAAAGAAGCTTTTGAGTTGTTTTCAACTATGCTAGATAACTTTAAGTATGAGGTTATATCTTCACTTGCTAAGATAAGAATTGCTACAGAGGAAGAAACTCAAAGAGCTCAAGAAGAGTGGAAAGAGTCTATGAGTGAAATCAAAGCTGAGCATGAAAGTGTTATTGACAATAACCAATCAGAAGATGATAAAGAGCAAGAAGAAGCACCGAAAGTTCAGCAGGTTAAGAGAGAAGGTCCAAAAATAAAAAGAAATGATCCATGTCCTTGCGGTTCGGGTAAGAAATATAAACAATGTCATGGTAAGGTTGAGTAATTATTCTTCTTAATTTAACGATAACTCAATAAATTATTTTTCTCACAAGTATTTCAAAAATGATCATAATAATTAATGTGGGGCTTTCTTATGACTTCTAAAAATCGTTGCTTTGGTAATAAACCTAATCAAGAACTCTATGCAAGTTATCATGATAATGAATGGAGTGTTCCTAAATATGATGATAGGGAGCTTTTTGAGCTTTTGATATTAGAAGGAGCTCAAGCAGGTCTTAATTGGGAAACTATTCTAAAAAAGCGTCAAGGTTATCGTGATGCTTTTTATAATTTTGATCCTATCAAAGTTTCAAGTATGTCAGATTCTGAACTTGAAGCTCTTCGAGATAATCCAAATATTATCCGTAATAAATTGAAAATCTATTCTGTTAGAAAAAATGCTCAAGTATTTCTTAAAATTCAAAAGGAGTTTGTTAGCTTTAGTGATTATCTATGGAATTTTGTTAATTTTGAGCAGATTAAGAATAGCTGGAGATCTCATAGTCAAGTTCCGACATCAACTACTATTAGTGAGAAAATTTCAAAAGACCTCAAAAAAAGAGGAATGAGTTTTGTCGGTCCAACTATTATTTATGCTTATATGCAGGCAGCTGGGCTAGTCAATGATCATTTAGTTAATTGCTGGTGTTATACTAGAGATATATAGAAATACATTTATAAAATTTCAATGAAAGACTTAGTTCATAAATTACTTGATTGGAACGGAGAATATTTAATATGTGATAGTGATTTAACAATCGATAAAATATCAGAAGTAGTTGCTGAGAGATTCGATGTTTTTGCGAATGGTCGAAATTATCTCAATGTTGATCATGAAATATATTTTGATCTTCTATGTGGGTTCAAAGAAACTATCGCAAAAATCGATTATAAAGTTATTGATATTATTGTAGATAATAAATCAGTAGTATTTACCTATGATTGCAGAAGTTACTCGTCTAGATGAAACTATTGATATCTTTGATGTAATGCTTTGGTTAAAGTATGATGGTGAAAATAAGATAATTCTATGGCATGAGATTTATATATAAAAATAATAGCAGCATCGGAATCAGGCTTGTGATTTTTGGGTTTTTTGTTATAATATGGTGTCTAGTTTTGTAACTAGATACTATAGAATAATAACAAAAAGTCAGAAGTCTATTGATTGTAGGCAGTTCTGAGGATTTAAAATCTAATAAATGGAGTAATAAATGTACGCGATAATTAAAAATGGCGGTAAGCAATACAAGGTTAAAGAAGGCGAAGTTGTTAAACTTGAGAAATTCGATCTTGGAATTGGCGAGAAAGTTGAATTTGATACAGTTTTGATGGGTCAAACAGCAGAAGGCGAAGTTAAAATAGGCGCTCCTATTGTAGAAGGTGCTAAAGTTGTAGGCGAAGTTGTAGAACAAGGTCGTAACAAAAAAGTTAAGATCATGAAGTTCCGTCGTCGTAAGCACAGCATGAAGCAACAAGGTCACCGTCAGTATTTTACAGCGGTAAAAGTTTCATCTATTAGTTTATAATTTTATTAAGAATATTTAAGGAGTATACAAATGGCTCATAAGAAAGCTGGTGGTAGTACTAGAAATGGAAGAGATTCAAACCCTAAGTATTTAGGTGTTAAAAGATATGGTGGTGAGTTTGTTAAAGCAGGTACAATTATTCTGCGTCAAAGAGGTACTAAGACTCATCCTGGTGTAAATGTTGGTTGTGGTAAAGATCACACTTTATTTGCTCTTAAAGATGGTACTGTTAAGTTTCATGTTGGTGGTGCTTTAAATCGTAAGTTCGTTTCAATCGACGAATAATCTATCTATATCTATCTATCTATCTTTTTGAGAATATTATAATTTCATAGTGGTTATTTGCTGAAAAAGATATCATAATTAATTATTTTCTAGATATAATCTTTACTTTAAAACTTAAAGTTAATTATATGAGTTTCTACATACCTTTGTTCTTATTTTGCATATCATCGACTATTACACCTGGACCAAATAATCTTATGCTTTTGATATCATCAATTAGATTTGGCGTGAGAAAGACTCTATCTCATTATTTAGGAGTTTGTCTTGGCTTTCCTTTTATGGTTTTAATTATAGGGCTTGGCTTAGAGTCAATTTTTATAAATCATCCAACACTACATACAGTAATAAAAGTTGTAGGGGGTGTTTATATGTTGTGGTTGGCATTTAAGATAATTCTATCATCTAATTTTGATGATGAAAAAAGCAGTGAGCCGTTAAGTTTTATTCAAGCAGCATTATTTCAGTGGATAAATCCTAAAGCTTGGATTATGGCAATTGGAGTTGTATCTACTTATACGATTGTTAGTACTGATATGAGCTTGTTGCTTCAGGTAATTATTATAACAGTTATTTATATGATAGTTTCATTTCTATGTACAGGGTTTTGGTTATTTGGAGGTAGCTCAGTCAAAAGAATTTTAAATAATGAAAATCATTTAAGGGTATTTAACTTAATTTTAGGGTTATTACTTATACTTTCAATTGTACTTATGATTTTTGAGTAAGTGCTTTAGCCTTGTCTTTTTTGGAATTTAGCAGAAATAAACATACCAAGTAATACGCCTATTATAATAATTGCTATCATAATTGTTGCTAGGGCATTTATTTCAGGAGTGGGACCATTTTTGACAGTTGAGTAAATATACATTGGCAGAGTAGGGTTGTCACTACCAGCTACAAATTCTGTGACAACTAAATCATCAATAGATAATGTAAATGTAAGTAATGCTGATGTAATCAATGCAGGTATAAGTTGAGGTAAAGTTATTTTAAAGAAAGTCTCTATAGGGCCAGCACCTAGATCTAGAGCAGCTTCTTCTAGTGATATATCTACACTAGCTATACGTGATTGCATTACTATGGCAACATAAGCTGTACACATTGTTACATGGGCTATAACTACCGTAGTAGTTCCTCTCTCATGAGGCCAGCCGATAAGATGTTGTAATGTCGAGAACATTAGTAATAAAGCTACACCAAGAATGATATCAGGTAAAACAAGAGGAGTAGCTACAAGACCATATAAAAAACTTCTTGATCTAAAAAATTTAAATCTAGTCATAGCGTAGGCTACTATAGTTCCAAGGACTGTAGCAATAACTGATGTTATAGTCGCTATCTTTAAGCTAGTAAAAGTAGCATTTATAATATCTTCATCATTAATTACTTCATGATACCAGTCAAAAGTAAAGCCACCCCATAAGTTTATAATCTGAGAGTCGCTAAATGAGAAAACTACTAGGATTACTAGAGGTATATATAAAAATACCAAGCCAAATACAAGCATTATGCTACTAAATGAAATTTTTTTCATTGCTTATACCTCCTAAACAAAAGTTCTCTTAGCTTGTATACGTTGCATCCACAGAATGGGTAATACTAGTACGACTATTAGTACTACAGATATTGCAGCAGACATACCCCAGTTGTTAGATGTAAAGAACTCTTCCCAAATAACATTTCCTATCATTAACGAATTCATTCCACCCATGATCTGTGGTACTACTACTTCACCAATAGCTGGAATAAATATTAACAAGCTACCGGCAATCAGGCCAGGCATAGATAATGGCAGAGTTATCTTAAAGAATGAGTTTATTGGTTTAGAACCTAGGTCTTCCGCTGCATCATATATACTAGGATCAATTTTTATCAATGTGCTATAAAGTGGTAATATCAAAAATGGTAAATAACAATAAACCATACCTAGATACATTGAAAAATCATTATATAACAAAGCCATACTTGGCAGACCTAGATCCATTAAGAATTGGTTAAGAGTATGATTGCCTAGTAACGTTACCCAAGCGTAAGTTCTAAGTAAAAATGAAGTCCAGTATGGAATAATAATTAAGACTAAGAAGAAGATTTGAGTGTTTTTTTTAGCTCTAGATAGCGCTAAAGCCATAGGGTAACCAATTAAGATACACAAGGCAGTGGTTATGAAGGCAACCTTAAAAGATTTAAGTAATGATATAAATATAAGATTGTAATGAATTAATTCAATATAATTACTCAGATATAGGGTAAAGTTTACAGTTGAGTCTTTGAATTGCATCAAAGAAGTAACTGGTGGAGTACCATCTGCTGGTAAAGTAAAACTGATACCTATAACAAATAAGAATGGTATAAGTAAAAATACCATAAACCATACAAAAGGAACTAAGTACACTAAAGTATGTCTAAAGCTTTTTTCTAAGTTTTGCATTATGAATATAACACCATAATATTTTCTGATTCCCAAGTGAGATATACTTCATCATCCCAAGAAGGATGATCTGCATTTCTCTCAATATTGAAGTCAGTAGACTTAATTATATTGCCATTAGCAGTCCTAACATGGTAAGTAGATAAACCTCCCATATAAGCGATATCTTCAACAATACCTTTAATACAATTCACAGGTTTGTTAGGGTTATAATCTTCTGGTTTGTCTTTACTGATAACTATTTTTTCAGGACGTAATCCAACCCAGATTTCTTGATCTTCAATAGCTTCTATATTTCTTCTTAATACAAAATTAGTACCAGCTTGCTCTGAAGTTATAATACTTCGAGTTCTACTTACTGCTTCTACGCGACCTTCAAAAATTGTACTTTTACCAATAAAATTAGCTACAAATCGACTCTTAGGGAATTCATAAATTTCAGAAGGAGTGCTTACTTGTTCTAACCAGCCGTCAGTCATGATACCTATTCGAGTAGACATGGTCATAGCTTCTTCTTGATCATGAGTTACCATTATAAATGTACTACCTGTCTGTTCTTGAATATCTACAAGTTCAAATTGCATCTGATCACGCAAGTTTTTATCTAGCGCTGATAACGGTTCATCTAGGAGAATCAATTTAGGCCTTTTTGCTAAACATCTTGCTAGAGCTACACGCTGACGCTGTCCACCAGATAATTGATGTGGTTTTCTTTTAGCAAGATGATCCATTTTTATGATTTTTAGAGCAGCATCAGTAGCTTTTTCTATTTCTTCTTTTTTTAGAGATTTCTCTTGCTTTAAACCAAACATAATATTTTGTTTAACATTCATGTGCGGAAAAAGAGCATATGATTGAAACATCATATTAACAGGTCTTTTGTATGGTGGAGTATTAGACATATCTACACCATCAATAATTATCTTGCCATCAGTAGGTCTTTCAAAGCCCGCTAGCATTCTAAGAAGAGTACTTTTACCACTTCCTGAGCCACCTAGCAAAGAAAAAAACTCTTTTGGATAAACATCAAGATTAACAGAGTCAACAGCTAAATGACCATCATCAAACTGTTTTGAAAGGTTCTTTATAGAAACCAAAGGTTTTTTTGAAGATTTTTGCATCTTTAGTTCTATATAAATTAATTAAGATTCTTAATAATAAGCAATTTTTATATAGAAAAAAAGTAAATATTAGAATTAATAACTATTATTTATATTATTGTATCTTTATCGTTTTGTTAAACTAACTAACAATAATAAGTATAATGTAAATAGTGGTATTATGTTTGGTAGTTAAATATGGATAAATTATCATCGGTTTTTGTTAATGTAGATGAAGAATTTACTAAATATATATTGAAACCTGAAGTATCAAATTTACCTGATTGGTTTGATGGAACGGTTTTGAGAGTCGGGCCAGCTAAGTTTGAATATGGAAATATTAAGCTAAATCATTGGTTTGATGGTTTGGCTATGCTATATAGCTTTACTAATAGCAATAAAGGTATTTGTTTTTCAAATAAATACTTACAATCTGAGCAATATCTAGCTGCTACTAAAGGACGTATAAAGTTCGATGAGTTTGGTACAATTGTGCCTTATAAATTTGCTAGAATAAGATCATTAATCAAAACTATATTAGGAGTTAAGGTAGAAAAACCAAGTTGTAATGTAAATATCCTAAAAGTGAAAGATAGTTTATTGGCAACTAGTGAAGTAACTACTATGATTGAGTTTGATAAAGATGATCTACATACATTAAACGAATTTAGATTTGGTGATAAAATCAAAGGGCAGTTTAGCTGTGCGCATCCTCAGTTTGATCCTATCACAAAAGAGCAGTTTAACTTTGTCGTCGATATATCAAAAAGTTGTAAATATACTATTTATAAAATTGCGAAAAACTCTTCACAAAGAACAAAAATATATGAGTTCTATGATAATCAATTTATATATAATCATACGCTATTTCTTACAGAGAGCTATGTTGTTTTATATTTAGGTCCATTAAGAGCAAATCCACTTGATTTTTTGACTAAGCCTGTTTCAGAGGTGATCTCCTATGATCCAAATGCAAAGTGTAAATTAGTGCTTATCAATCGAAAAACACATAAAGTGAGCATATTGGATATTTCAAGTATGGTCTTCCTTCATAGTGTTAATGCTTTTGAACAAAATAATAAGATATATCTAGATTTTATTGAGTATATCGATAATCTTGAACCATATAAGAAATTCTATTTTAAAAATATTGAAGAGGGTGATTGTAAATTAAAGACGCAATTTACACGAATTATTGTTGATGTTAATTGTAATTCTATAGACAGAAAAACTGTTTCTACTCTTAATGTAGAGTTTCCAAGGATTAATGAGAAATTTCTAGTAAAAAACTATCGTTATGTTTATCTAGCTAAGCGTACAACTCAAGCAGAATTTTTTAATAGCATAATAAAAATAGATTTATCAAATAATGATGTGGTTGAATATTGTTTTGGAAATGATTTTGTCTCAGAACCTATATTTATAGCTAATCCACAAGCTCAAACTGAAGATGCTGGTCTTATATTTGTAAATGTTATCGATACAGATAAGAAACTTAGTTATATTGTCTATTTAAATGCAACTGATTTAAGTTTAGTATATAAAGCATATTTACCAATTCTAATTCCTCCAGCTCTGCATGGAGTTTATTTAAAGTAGTATTTTATGAAAAATATAATTTTTGATTTTGATTCAACATTGATTAAAAAAGAATCACTAGAGTTGATCTTAGAGCCATTATTAAAACAATCTCCTTCAAAGCTGAAAGAGATCGAGCATATTACCAATTTAGGTATGCAAGGAGATATTTGTTTTAGAGAATCTCTTGAAAAAAGATTAGCTATTGCAAGTCCAACAAAGCAAAGTATCAAAGATTTTGCAGATAAGTATTGTCCTGACTTATTGACAAGTGGTATCAAAAAAATAATGGAAACACTTAGAAATAAAGGTTATCAAATATGGATTTTTAGTGGTGGATTAACTGAGAGTATCGAGCCATTTGCAAATTATTTGCATATTCCACGAGATAATATATTTGCAGTAGATATTGTTTGGAATGACGATGGAAGCTTTAAGACTCTTGATAACTCTAATGGAGCATGTGATTCAAAGTTAAGCGCTTTTGATAAAGTCAAAGATTTGATAAATGGCGAAATTATAGTTGTTGGCGATGGTTATACAGATTATCAGCTATATGAAAGTGGTTATGCTAATAAATTTATCGCGTATGTAGAGCATGTAAGTCGTCAAAATGTTATTTCAAAAGCAGAATTTATTGCGAATAACATCATAGAGCTAGAAGGTTTAATTTAAGTGTTTAAGAAAGTTGTTATAATTACATTTTGTATTTTATTATTGGCATCTTGCGCAAAATCTAGACAAGATATGATCAAGCTCACAGCAAAAAACTACGAAGTAAATCCAAATCAAGTAAAGCTCGATAAGATTATTTCAAATGACCCTGGAGGTGTTGGCGTCTATGTTTGGCAAGCAGAGATTAATGATAAAATGGTTGTATGTGATTATTTTCCAAATTTTATGTTGAAATTCAATTACAATGCTCTGCAATGTAGTATTCCTAAAGAGAAAATAACTGACTAGTCTATTTCTTGTTATTTAGTGACGAGTGCACAAATGCTATACATAGGATTATTATACCTATAGAGCCACTAAACCATTCTGGAATATGAACGAATATCTTTAGTAATAGCACAGCTGCTAAAAAACCAATAGCGTAGTGAGCACCATGTTCTAAATATATATATTTTGCCAGAGTTTTCTTTTCTACAAATAGTATGGTCAGTGATCTTACAAACATTGCACCAATACCGAGACCAATCATAATTATGATAATATTTGCTGTAATAGCGAATGCACCAATTACACCGTCAAAACTAAATGATGCATCTATTATTTCAAGGTAAATAAATCCCATTATACCGTTGCGAGCAACTGTCGAGCTATCTATATGTGATGTATCAAATATAGAGTTAAGCATACCAATGCTCTCATGTACCACTATACCCAAAAAGTAAGCAATTGCTAAACTGCCTTGATAATCAGGTTCTGCATCATAGATGATTATTAAACCAATAAAGATTGCAAATAGAATATACCCACCATTATAATCACGAATTTTTCTTGTAATCCTATTGTTCTCAATTATAGGTATCCAATGATGACCTTCATTTTCACTGAGAAAAAAGTTTAGGAAAACCATAAGTAAGAAACTACCACCAAAGCTACAGATATAAGGCATCGAATGCTCTAATATATTTTGATACTGTTGAGGATCGTTTAGAGCAAGTGTAATTACGTTAGCAAAGTTAATATTACTTGTGACACTTACCAATAAAATTGGGAATAATAAACGCATACCAAAAACTGCGATCGGTAAACCTAAGTAAATAAAGATTTTTTGCCATTTTTGTGACATCTGTCCAAGAATTTTTGCATTGATGACGGCATTGTCAAAACTAAGAGAAATTTCAAGTATAGCCAGAATTAATACTGAGTATATTGTTTCTAATGGAGCAGTTGGATAAATAAATATAGCAATACCGATACCCATAAGAGTTACAAAGAAAGAACCATAGAAGTATTTTAAAATTTTCAAAGCGATCAAAAAGTATGTTTTTAACGAGTAGATTTTAACATATAATGATATTTTACAAGATATTTTCAAGGTAGTTATATGTCGTTAGCTTTGTATACGATTATTTTTTTAGGATTATGTTTCTTTTTATGGCGTAATTTTATGAAAAATAAGGAATATGCTGTAGATGTTGCGCAACGTTCAACAGCAAAATATGACTTGGAGTTGCTAGATGAAACTGTTTGTTTACGCAAAATAGATGTTAAGCTTGAGAATAGGCGTTTAGTTTTTTATAGAGTATATTCATTCGATTATAACAGTTCATCATCTGATGAAAGATTTAGAGGATATATAGTAATTAGAAACGGTAGGCTTGATGATATTGTTATATCAGAATTTGAGAAGGCTGATGTTGTTCGAGAAAATATAGTATCTGAACAATTTGAGGATTCTCAATCACGATCATCAGTACATAATATTATAAATTTTGATGAAGAAGGAAAATTATGATTATTCATTTACACCAGTTACCAAAGTTAAAAGGCAGAAATTATAGTTGTAGTCCTTTTTGTCTTAAGCTTGAACTATATCTAAAAGCTACTGATTTAAGTTATCAGAATCATTTTAGTTTGGAGTTTAATAAGTCTCCAACAGGTAAGATGCCATATATAGAGACTATGGGGAAGAAATTTGCTGATAGCAATCTCATTATCGAAATGTTAGATAAGCAAAATCATAATAATTTGGATGAGCATCTAAATTCTGAGCAAAAAGCCATATCTACAGCATTTATAAGGCTATGTGAGGATAGCTTGTACTGGGTTGGAGTATATAGTCGTTGGGCTGATAAAGATAATTATACATGGAAGAAGGATTTTCTAGAATCCACTAAACTACCAAAGGCCATGGCGAGTATAGTTTATCCTGTTGCAAAGAGAAATATTCTGCGCCAATTAAAGGCTGCTGGTGTTACAAACCTAACCAATAATGAAATTTATTCAAAAGCTGAGCGTGATTTAAAGGCTCTAGCAGATTATTTAGGTGAAAAAGAGTATTTCTTCAATTCTAAGCTATCATTAGTAGACTTGGTGGTGTTTAGCTTTTTAATTAATATTGCTGACGGCAGTTGTGGGCGAAGATTGCAGAACTTTTTGGTTAGTCTTAAACTTGATAATTTTATTAAAAATATGCAAGAATCATTTGAGCTTGATTTTTAATCTACTCGCCTACTTTTCTACTAAGTAAGTAGTACTTTAAAGAGTAATAATTTAACACGATTTGCTGTTTGACTAGTTTAAATAGCTTTAAAACGGCTTGCCGCTAATATGAGGAGGATATGTAAGTGCAGCATATAGAAGCAAAACAAAGAACGAAATATTTTATTTCACTGTTTTTATTGCAATTATTTGAAAGGTTTAGTTTTTTTGGTTTCTTTTATATCTTAATATTCTTTTGCATAAATAAGTTAAATCTTACAGAATCGTATGCTTCAACATTTGCAGGTTCTTTTACTGCTCTTTGTTATGTTTTAAGCTCATTAGGGGGCTTTATTTCTGATAAAGCTTTAGGTGTTAGAAGAACCTTAATAGCTGGTGGTATCTGTTTACTATTAGGCTATTCATTATTAGCAACTAGTGATATGCTAATGAATTTTTCGATTTATATTGGGTTGGCAATGATTATCGTTGGAGCATGTTTATTTGTGCCGATGACTTTAAATAGTGTATCTAGATTATATGCAGGAGATCCAGCAAAGCTAGATTCTATATATGCGTATTTTAATATGGCTAACAATATTGGGGCGTTATCAGGTGCTATTTTAATACCTTATTTAAGTAGTGCAGATTCATACGGTTTAGAAAATAGACATTATGGAATTGCTTTAGGAGTGTGTGCTTGTGGAGTGTTATTAGCTCTTGGCAATATATTTATGAATAAGAAATTATTTTCGACAATAGCTGCGCCAGTTGGTAAAAAAACACTTAGTTTTCAACAGTTAGTTTTAGCTGTGGTGGGTATAGTATTTTTTATCTCAGTAGTTACGGGATTACTTTACTTTAGTAGTCTAATTATTATAGTGCTAGCTTTAGCAGTAGTTATTATTGTTGGTTATTTTATAAATATTACTTTTCAGCAAGATAAAGAGTATCGTTTGAAAATGCTACTTTTATTAGTGTTTATATTTTACGCAACAATATTTTTTATGACCTATGCTCAAAAAACAACGTCATTTTTCTTATTTAATGTTCATCATGTAGATTTAAATGTTTTGGGTATAAAATTGAATTCACAAACTGTACCAGGACTATTAAATACTTCAGGGATTTTAATTTTCTCTCCAATTCTTGCTATGTATTTTAACAAAATGGGCGATAGATTAAGATCAACTAGCAAGTTTGCTTTATGTTTATTATTTGCTGGTATATGTTATGCGTTTTTGTATTTTGTTTGCGTATTTAATGATCCTTCTTCAAAAGTTTCATTTTGGTGGGAAGTAGTAGCAGTTGGAGTATTTTTTTCATGGGCTGAGATTATGGCAACAGCTGTTGGTTTATCTTTGATAACTCAACTTGTTCCTACTAAGGTAAGAGGCTTTTGTATGGGAATGTGGTTCTTAACTTGGGCTGTTGGGATCAAGCTTGGTGCATACGTGGCTTCGCTTTATGCTAGTAAAGATTTAGCTAATTCTAAAAGCTCTCTACTAGTTGGTCAAGCTAAAATTAATAGCTATTTGGGATATGAAAATTTGTTTATGTGGATAGCTATAGTTACTATAGTTGCAGCTTGTTCACTTCTAGTTTTAAAAAATAAAATTAATAATGTAATTTATAAATAGTGTGGGAAATTTATGAATATTCTAAAAATTAGTAAACAAACTTTGAGAAATAACATTAAGATTATTCGAGAGTATGTTGGCAACGCTAAGATATGTTTTCCTGTTAAGGCAAATGCTTATGGACATGGTATTGAAGAGATAGTAGAAAATACGCATGATTTAGTTGATTTTTTTGCAGTGGCTAACTCTTTAGAGGCTTTTAGAGTTACTGCTATCACTAAAAAGCCCGTGCTAGTATTTGGAGTAATATACTATGAGTATCTTGAAAAAATGGTCTCTGAAAATATTAGAGTTAGTATTCAGGATTATGATGATATTGAAAAGCTAGAGCAAATAGCCAAAGAGCTTAATAAAAAGATATATGTTCATGTTAATGTAAATACCGGCATGAACCGTATGGGTGTTTGTTACAATGATGTTTGTAGGACTATAAAGAGAGTTTATGATTCTAAATGGATTATACTTGAGGGTGTATATAGTCATTTGGCATGTGCTGATAATAGAGATCATCCAACTAATGTTAAGCAGAAAAAAAGATTTTCAGAAATTGTTGATTATGCTAAAGAGTTATCTCAAGATATAATTTGTCATCTATCAAATTCTTATGGTTTCCTTGGTGACAAAGAAATTTGTTACGATATGGTTAGACCTGGAATCCTCATTTATGGTTTTCTTCCAGAGTTTTATGTTGAAAGATCAATTAGAGAAATAAAACCTATCGCAAGGTTATTATCAAAAGTAGTTAAGATAATTGAATTAGAAGAGGGTGATGGGGTGGGCTACTCTATGATATACAGAGGTTTCGATGGCGAAAAAGTCGCAGTGATACCAATTGGTTATGGTGATGGATTTCCAAGAGAACTTGGTGATAGGGGGGTTGTAAATATTGATAATGTAATGTATCCAATGGCTGGTAGAATGAGTATGGACGGCTTGACAGTTTCATTAGGTCATAATGAGCATAATGTTAAAGTTGGAGATGTTGTAGAGTTAATATCTGATATTCCACGCAATAGGAACAGTGCTTTTTTAATGGCTAAACAAGTCAATACTATTGAGTATGACATCATGAGTACACTAAATGATAGAATTATAAGAGAGGTTATATAATAGCTAAAGTATTTACAAGGAAGGTCATTCACAGTAAACTCATAATTACATTAATAATTTTTAATTAAGGGATAAGATGGAAAAGAAAAGTCTTTCCACCCTTAGCTTAGTAGCTATGGGTGTTGGTGCTATTATGGGATCAGGATGGATGTTTGCAGCTCAGTATACTTCTCAAGAGGCTGGGCCAGGATCTATTATTTCTTGGATAGTTGGTGCTATTTTAATGGTCTTCATAGCTTTAGTGTTTGCTGAGGTTTGTACAATTGTGCCTGTTGAGGGATCTACATCACGTATTCCTCATATCACACATGGAACTATGACAAGTTATATGTTTGCATGGATCACTTGGATATCATACTTGGTTTTAGCACCAATCGAAGTTCAAGCCGTTATTCAATATTTAGCAGTATTCTATCCTTCGCTTATCGATGCCAGTAGAGATGGTGCTTTGTCGATGGCTGGATTACCTTTAGCGATAATCTTCCTTTTGGGATTCTGTATTATTAATTTTTATTCACTTAAATGGCTAGCAAAAATTAATAATATTGTTACCTTATTTAAGGTTGCTGTACCAATATTCATATCTATAGTATTTATTATTTTTTGTTTTACATTACCTGCTTTAAAGGATATAAAGGCTGAAGAGTTATCATTTATGCCATTTGGCTTTAATGGTGTATTGGCTGCAGTTTCAGTTGGTGGTATCGCTTATGCTTTTACAGGATTTAAGACTATTGTAGAATTAGCAGGTAGTACAAAAAATCCTAAGAAATCAATTCCAGTAGCAACAGTTGGTGCGGTTTTGATTTGTTTAGTTATTTTTCTATTTTTGCAAGCTGCATATTTGCTGGTTATGTCAAAATTTGTGCATAATAATGATTGGCATGGTGTTGTCATGCCAGGAGCTACGTCATCTAGTTTCGGACCATTTGCGATAATGGCTCAGAGTTTTGGAGTTAAGTGGGTTATGTATCCATTGTACTTCGGGGCTATAGTTTTTCCACTTATGGCTGGTTTAATTTACTTTAGTATCGCAATGAAATCATTAGGTGCGATGGTACATAATGGTTATCTACCAAGTATTTTAGGAAAGTTAAGTCCGATTATGCAAAAACCAATTTATGCTATTGGTCTTAATTTCTTGATAGCTTTAGTTATGTTTGCACCGTTTCCTGGATGGAAAGAAATGGCTACTTTCTTAACATCTTTGATAGCTCTTACATATATTACTGGTCCAACATCCACCATGGCACTTAGACATCACTTACCAGATATGCACAGACCTTTTAGGCTTAAAGGCGCTTATTTGTTATCAACTTTAGGTATGTTTGCAGCTACTTTAGTATTTTTATGGAGTGGTTGGGCAATAGTTTCAAAGGCAGGTATTGCTTTAATTATTGCCTTGGTCATGCTTGGTGTTTATAGAACTTTTAGAAAGGATAGGTCAGAAGAAATTCATTGGAATCTTAGAGAATCTATATGGTTCTGGGTATATATAGTTTTAGTAACATTAGTTTCATATTTTAGTTCATTTGGGGGAACTGGAGATCTTGATTTATATTGGAGTTCAGCAATAATTCTTGTGATTAGTTTTATTGTTGTTACTATTGCAAAAAATCTATGCTTACCAGCGGAAGATATGCAAGAAGGAATCAAAAAAGCTATCAGTGATGACAATTATATCTAAATAAATATTTCTATCTTATTATTTCATAATGTATTATATTGCTTAGACGAGCTTATTAATAACATATTATGATTAAAGTATCTTTTCAGGGTGAGCATGGGGCTTATTCTGAGCAGGCAATAACTAATTTCTTAAATCAACAAAATATCAAAGATTTTCAGACTGTTCCGTGTTTCTCATTTTCTGAAGCTATTGAGCACACGATAACTGGTAAGTCAAATTTTGTAATGATTCCTGTTGAGAATTCATTAGCAGGATCTGTTGTACCTGCTTATGATGAGTTAATCAAAAGTAATTTAAAAGTAAAAGCTGAAGTAGTATTAAAAATTAAGCATTGCTTAATGGGATTAGAAGGGGTTCAATTTTCTGATATCAAAAGTGTAATATCTCATCCGCAAGCACTATCACAATGCTCAAAAAGTCTTAATAAATTAAAGCTTATTCCAGAAGCATTTGTTGATACGGCAGGAGCAGCAAAGTATATTTTTGAAAAAAATATAAAAGATCATTTAGCAATAGCTGGAGAACTTGCTGCAAAAACATACGGATTAAAGATTTTTCAAGATGAGTTTGAAGACGAACACTTTAATTATACACGTTTCTTATTAATGGGATATGATGATATTCAGCTTGACTCAAAAAACAATAAATATAAAACAACATTGATTTTTTCTGTTGAAGATAAGTCAAATGCGCTTGTAAATACTTTGAATGTATTTGGGAAAAATAATATTAATCTTACAAAAATAGAATCTAGACCATCAAGAAATAGAGCTTGGAATTATTTATTTTTCATTGATTTTGAAGGATCTGAGGATGATGAAAATGTTCAAAAAGCTTTATTAGAAGTACTTAAGAAGAGTACTTTCTTAAAAGTTTTAGGTTCATACAAGAGTTATCATTATAATTAATGGAAATAATTATGAAAAGAATCTTTAGTTTTATAATAATTTTTTTTAGTGTTGTTTTTGGATATGCTCAAGATGATATAACGGTTTTGTCTTTAAATGACTTTCATGGTCAGGTTGAACCAAATAAAGACATGGTTGGAGCAGCAAAGATAGCTAGTTTTATTGATGACTATAGAAAAACACATCCGAACTTAGTAGTTGTGGCAGCAGGAGATAATTATCAAGGTACGGGTATATCAAATATTTCACACGGCGATGTTGTTAATGATTTCTTTGATTATATCGGAGTTAAGTATTCTGCTGTAGGTAATCATGATTTTGATTATGGTCAAAAGTGGTTTAAGCATTGGTATGAAAAAAATGGTATCAGATTTTTAGCGGTAAATATTAGTTATAAAGATGACTCGTTATTTGATTACTTTTATAGAAAATATACAAGTCAGGATTCTTTAGCTTATATTAAGCCATTTGGTTATGAAACATTGCCTAGTGGTAAAACAATATACTTTATAGGGCTAGCGACTTTAGAAACGCCTGAAACTACAGCAGAGAAAAATATTTCTAATCTTAAATTCACAGATCCTGTTACAAGTGCTAACAAATGGGTTAAATATATAAATAACTATAATAGATATAATCTTCCAAAACCGGATACGATAGTTTTACTTACACATATTCCTACTGATCAACAAAACTCTGAAGTCTTTTTCACAAAGAGGGCTGATTTAGGCGATGAGTCAGAGATATATGCGGTAGTAAATGGTGTTGATGGTATTTCAGCGGTATTAACTGGACATAGCCATAAATTTGTTAATGGTATTAAAAATGGCGTTGTAGTAGAGCAAGGAGAGAGTCAAGGTAAGGATATAAGTGTCTTGCACTATGATTGCCACACATCAGATGTATGCAAGGTAACTCCAGAGGTTATTAATCTAGCACAAGCAACAAGAAATCTTAAACCGAATAAAGATGTTAACAATATACTAGCTAAGTATAATAATTCTGTCAAAGCAGAACTTGATAAGGTCATAACTAAAGCCCCTAAAGAGTTGTCAGATGAAGCTCAAAATGGTTACTATAATATTCCATTAACATATACACTGGCAAATATTATCAAGGGTCAAACAGCCTCTGACTTAGCGCTCGTTAACTCACATGGTGTCAGAAGATCTCTACCTCAAGGTAATATTACTTATGGGATGATCTATGAAACAATGCCTTTTGATAATATGGTTATTACATTAGATATCAAAGGTAGTGATTTGCTAAAGCTTATTGAGCATAGTCTGCAGCCACTTGGAGATAAACAAGTAGGAGTGCTTGCAGGATTGAACGTTTCATTAGATAGTGCTGGTAATATAAAAAATGTCTTAATAGATGATGAACCATTAAATGAAAAGCAAACATATAAGCTTGCAACGATTGATTTTTTAACTACTGGTGGTGATGGTTTTGTATTTGATAATATTAAAAATTATAAAGACAGTAATATTACGATAAGAGATATGATAGCTGATTATTGGTTGAAAAATAGTGCGGATATTGCTCAAGGATGGCAAAACATAATAGTAGAGTAATCAATGTCATATAAAGTTGATATAGTTTATAAAAATGTTAGAACTCTTAAAATTTCTTTGAGTAAAGATGGTTTAATTACTGTAGTTTCACCGAAAGGTATAGCAAGAAAAGAGATTTTAGAGTTATTACAAACAAAAAAAGCATGGATAGATAAACAAACTCAAAGATTACAGAATAATCAAAAATTTGACTATAGTAATTATAGTTTGAATGATGGTGATCTGATTTACTTTTTAGGTAGAGAGTACCCTATCCGAGTTACTCAATCAAAGCATAATGTAGTTAACTATTGTGATGATTATATTGAATTTCTATTAAATCCAAGCGTTATCAATAATAGAGAGTTTAAATTACAACTGCTAGAAGAGTTTTATAGAGATCAGGCAGATGTTATTCTTAATAATCTAGTGGCAAAGTATCTAAAAATTACAAATCAAGAAATTAACAGAGTAACTATTAAGAAAACAAAGACTCGTTGGGGGTCATGTAACTATATCAAAAAAACAATTAATCTAAATTTCAACCTTGTTTTAAGAGATATGGAAGCTATAGAATATGTGGTATTACATGAAATAGCTCATTTAACACATCCCAATCATTCAAAAGAATTTTACAACTATATTTCATGCTATATGTCTGATTGGAAACTTAGAGAAAAAAGATTAAAATAAGATATAATTTAAGAGATTTTATTATTTTATTTCAGCTTTCTGGAGGAGTTTTATGGAAAGTACTTTTGAGCTTTTTTCAATTGGAGTTGGACCATCTTCGTCTCACACTATAGGGCCTATGAGAGCTGGGTGTAATTTTATTGATTTGTATAGAGATAAATTACCTGAAACTACTAGGGTGAAGATTGATTTATTTGGTTCACTTGCTCTTACTGGTAAAGGTCACAAAACAGATTATGCAGTTGTTTTAGGAATTATGGGTTTTTTACCTGAATCAGTTAATATTGAATTGGCAAAAAAATTTTATGAAACCTGCTTAGAGCAAAAAAAACTTAATCTAGCTCAAAAGTTTGAAATTAACTTTGATTATGATAAAGATTTAATATTTCACTATAATGAATTTCTTCCAGAACATTCTAATGGGATGCGTTTTTCATTATTCAATAATGAGGATCTTCTTTGTGAAAAGGAATACTTTTCTATAGGAGGTGGTTTTATTGTTGATAAAAAGCAAATAAGAAAAGATGAGGTTCCTACAGAAATAGAATGTAATAAACCTTATAGATTTGCAAGTATGGCGGAACTAAAAGGTATTTGTCATAAAAAGAATATGTCTATTGATGAGATAATGTTTGAGAATGAAAAAACAGCTTATGGAGAAGAATATTCACTGAATAAATTGGCTGAGATTTGGCAGGTTATGGATACATCTATAGAGAAAGGTTTAACTTGTCCAGAAGCAGTACTTCCAGGAGGTCTTAAAGTTAGAAAAAGAGCACCAAGTATGATAAAAAAACTTAAAGAGCAAAATATTGTTAATACAGATTTTAACTACTTGAATGCTTTTGCAATTGCTGTGAATGAGCAAAATGCTTGTGGTGAAAGGGTGGTTACCGCACCAACTAATGGAGCTGCTGGTGTGATTCCTGCTGTATTAAAATATTATTTGCAGACTCATGAGATTATTAATCAGCAAGAGCTTAGAAAAGTAGTTAATAAATATTTACTTGTATGTGCTGCTATCGGTATCTTATATAAATCTGGAGCATCAATATCAGCTGCAGAAGTTGGCTGTCAAGGTGAAGTTGGAGTTGCTTGTTCGATGGCTGCTGCTGGTTATTGTGCATTACTTGGTGGAGATATTGAGTCAATTGAGTCGGCAGCTGAAATAGGAATGGAACATAATTTAGGATTAACTTGTGATCCTATTGGTGGATTAGTCCAGATACCATGTATAGAACGTAATGCAATGGGTGCTGTTCAAGCTATAAATGCAGCGAAACTTGCTCATCTAGATACAGGTGAAAAGCGCTTTGTTGGATTAGATTATGTTATCAAAGTAATGTATGAAACTGGTTTGGATATGTGTAGTAAATATAAAGAAACATCTTTAGGCGGTTTAGCTACAAATGTTCCTGTATGTTAATTAATTTTAACTATTTTTCTTAGATCAAAAATATCATTTACTGACAAAGTTATACTGATTTAGTATAATTTAGGTGATTTATATATTTAATTGGGCAAACACACAATGTATGATGTGAAAAAAATTCGAGAAGATTTTCCATTTCTTCGTCAAACTATTAACGATAAACCTGTTGTTTTCTTTGATACTGGAGCTTCAGCACAGAAGCCACAAGTAGTTATTGATGCTGTGGCAGATGCATATAAGTTTAATTATGCAAATGTCCATAGAGGGGTTTATGAACTAAGTCAAAAAGCAAGTGATAAGTATGAAAATGTACGTGTGAAAGTTCAACATTTTATAAATGCTAAATCGGCAGATGAAATTGTACTAACTAAAGGAACCACTGAATCAATCAATTTACTTGCGAGCTCTATCGGTAAGTCTATGGTTTCTATTGGAGATGAAATTATTGTTACTGAAATGGAACATCATGCTAATTTTGTACCATGGCAAATGCTTTGTGAAGAGAAAGAGTTGGTTTTTAAAGTTGCAAAGGTCGAAGATAATGGTGAGCTTGATATACAGAATCTTTTATCTTTAGTTACAAACAAAACTAAGGTTATAGCACTGACATTATGTTCAAATGTATTAGGAACTATTAATCCTGTCAAAAAAATAATACAAGAAGTCAAAAAAATTAATCCAAAGACATTGATAATTATTGATGGAGCGCAAGCAGTAATACACTCAAAGGTTGATGTTCAAGACTTAAATTGTGATTTCTTTGTATTCTCTAGTCATAAATTATATGGCCCAACTGGAGTAGGAGTATTGTATGGTAAATACGAATTGCTAGAGAAATTACCTCCCTATAACTATGGTGGAGATATGGTTAATGATGTAACAATCAATAAAACAACATTTGCACTACCTCCATATAAGTTCGAAGCAGGAACACCAGATATAGTAGGCTCTATAGGTTTTGGAGAAGCCATAGATTATGTTAATTCAATTGGTATGGAAAATATCGCAAGCTTTGAAAAACAACTATTAGAATATGCGACAGAAGAATTAAAGAAAATCGATGGTTTAAAAATAATAGGCGAAGCACCAAATAAGGCTGGTGTTATAACATTTGTAGTTGATGGTTGTAATGCTGGCGATATTGGTGAACTATTAGCTATCAAAGGGATGTGTGTAAGGACTGGTAAACACTGTGCGCATCCTCTACTATACAGAATGGGTGCTACATCAACAGTGCGTATGTCATTTGGTATGTATAATACTACTGATGAAGTAGACTTATTTATTAAAGCATTGAAAAAAGTAATATCTCAATTAAAATAGTCAAATAATTAAAAGGATTATGTTGGTATGGTTGAAGTTTTTGATCCTAATAGTAATATTTTAGAAATTACACAAGCCGCAGCTAAACATTTTGAGAAGCACTTAGCTAAGGATTCTAATAATATAGGAATATATATTGGCACAAAGTTAATGGGGTGTTCTGGTTTAGCTTATGATATTGATTTTGTTGTACAGCAACCGACGGATACAATAGTAGTAGATCAGCAGGGTTTGAAATTTTTTGTATCTAATAAGTCTATAAATTTTTTAAATGGTTTAAAAATTGATTATGTTAAGCATGATTTTGGATTATATAAGTTAGAATATACCAATCCAAATGAATCAGCTCGCTGTGGTTGTGGCGAAAGTTTTACAGTTTAGGGAATATACATAATGAAAACAACAGATGTAACTATAGTTAGAAGGCAGGTAAAAGCTGTAGCAGTACCATTTGGTAATGAAATTGAGCTTATGCCTGGTCAAGAAGTTTTGGTAACTCAAGATAAGGGTGGTAGTTTTACATTAAATGTTAACGGTAATTTACTTCATTTAGATGGTAAAGATGCTGATGCAATTGGTAAACAGATAGTTAAATATCCAGTAGATAATTACGATATAAAACCAGGTGATCCTATAAATATGGATGCTGTTTGGGATCAGATGAGAACAGTTTATGATCCGGAGATCCCTGTGAATATTGTTGATTTAGGCTTGATTTACAATGTTGTTACTCGAAAGTTAGAGAATGGTAATTTTCATGTGATCATAGATATGACTCTTACAGCTCCTGGTTGTGGTATGGGTCCTGTATTAATGACTGATGTTGAAAAACGTGTGGCAATGCTACCAAATGTTGATAGGGTTGATGTTGTTATGGTTTTTGATCCACCATGGAACTCAGAGCTGATGACAGAGGAAGCTAAACTAGAGCTAGGATTATTTTAAGTAAATTATGGCAAAAATAGCAATTTATCCTGGGACATTTGATCCTATAACAAATGGTCATGTTGATTTAGTTGATAGAGCGTTGAATATCTTTGATGAGATAGTGGTTGCAGTATCTACAGCATATGGTAAAAAAACTCTTTTTGATTTACATACAAGAGAGTTAATGATTAAAGAAGTTTTTAAAGATAATAATAGAGTCAAAGTCGTTAGCTTTGAAGGCCTTTTGGTTGATACAGCTGTAAAACATAGTGCTTGTGCGATTGTAAGAGGATTAAGAGCAGTTTCTGACTTTGATTATGAGTTTCAAATGTCGAGTATGAACAATAAGCTTAATAGTGATATTCAAACTATATTTCTAACTCCTAGTGAGAAGTTTTCTTGTATATCATCTACTTTAGTTAGAGCGGTTGCTATTCATAATTATCAAAGAGTAGGTGAGTTTGTTCCTGAGTGTGTATTTAATAGAATAAAATTAAAATATTCGAAGGATTAGTATGGCACTATTAATTACTGATGATTGTATAAATTGTGATATATGTGAACCAGAGTGTCCTAATGAGGCAATATCGCAGGGCGAAGAATATTATGAAATTAATCCAGATAAATGTACAGAGTGTGTAGGACACTTTGAAGAATCTCAATGTACAAAGGTATGCCCAATAAGGTGTATAATTACGGATCCAAATCATGTCGAAACTCAGCAACAATTATTGGCAAAATATAAAATATTAACTTCATAAAAGTTAAAAAAAACTTGGAAACTGTATTCTAATTTTGTATAATGCTTCAGTCTTATAATTTACTATTCAATAAAACAAAGAGTTTTTAAAGGAGCTTTTGATGAAATTAAAGAACATTGTTATCGCTACATCAGTACTGTTTGGTACAGCTACGTTTTCATTTGCTGCAGGTTCTGACAATATGGATATGTCAGCAGATACAAATGCAACTGCAACTCAGAGTAGTTCGACTAATTCTTTTATTGCTCCTTTTGCTAACACTTATAGCTCTTTGACTAATAAGAACAATACTTGGGGTCCACAAGATAGAACTGGTCAGTGGTATTTTGGTGTTGATGCTAATGGTCTTGCTGGCACACCTAACTCTCCTTCAGGAGCTGGTGCAAATATGATAGTTGGTTATAACATCAATAAATACTTTGCGGTTCAATATAACCAATTAGTTGGTAGAGTGTTTGCGGGCTTGGGTGAAGGTGTTATAAATTTCAGTAATAGTACTATGATCACTCCTTATGCTGCAGGTGGTGCTGGTTGGGCTAACTTAGCTGGTCAAGCTACTGGTGCATGGGATGTTGGTGGAGGTCTTAAGTTTGAGCTTTCTAGAGATGTTCAAGTAAGTGCTGATTATAGATATATTCAGACAATGGCTCCAAGTGGTATGTCTGGTGCTCAAGGTAGAGCAGGTACTAACATGATTGGTGGTGGTATCACTTGGTTCTTTGGTGGTAAAGATGATACTACCAATGACACTGGTAATATTCAAGATAATGGTGCTACTACAGCAGCAGAAACTACTGCTATGCCAACAATTGATGAGACTAAATATATTCTACCTCAAGGAATTAAGCAGTGCGAAGGTAATTTTAATTTAACTAGAGATGGTGTTGCTTGCTATACTGTAAATGGTGATGATGTAACAGTTTATTTAGATACTAAGTTTGCTTATGATAGCGCTAATTTAAATTCTAAGGGTAAAGAAGCAATAGCATCATTTGTTAATTTTGTGAGAAATAGTGATATTAAAACTGTAACAGTTAAAGGTTATGCTTCTCAGGGAACAACTGGAAGTGAATTCGAGATCTATAATCAAAAGCTTTCTGAGAGAAGAGCAGAAGCCGTTGCTGATTACATGAAGCAATTAGGTTTAGATAATGATAAAATCATCACTAAAGGGTTTGGTTATGAAAATACTCTAGAAGGTATTCATAAATCAGATGCTCGTAACCAACGTGTACAAGCTAGTGTTTCAGCTCCTTTAAAAGAAGAAGCTTAATATTCATACAGGTTCTTTCTTTTTTTCATATAAACAAGAACTTCTATTTTTTATGTAACTTTTGCAGACCATTTTCTTAGTGTAGTTTGATAGGCTAGACATACATTTTGATGGTCTTCTACGAAGATAATATTCGTTAGTTAATAGTATTTGTTGCCTATAATAAATTTTGTTTCTATTGAATTGTCATTGATGGTATGTGATAATGATCTAAGGTTACTTGGTTCAGCTTATGATACCAGTCAGCTATATGACGTAAGTAACCTAATCAAAATACAAAGTGATTACTTATTTTTTCGCTGTATATCTGTTTTACAAACATGAATTCATACTTGTTATTTTTATTTTTATCTATTTCACAAAAATTTGTATTTGCCAACCAAAGCGATTTTACGCTTCCTTCTAGATTTGACAAAATCTCTTCTAATTTAGAGGTATTTTTTGTAGAGTTTTTGATTTCTATTATTTTTTTAAAAATGTATAGAAGAATATCTGCTACTTGGTTAAGTTTCGATGTTTTTGAATCGACAAAGCAAATATTCTCAATAATATGGTCATTATAGATATCAGTCTTCGATATTGAATTCATTATTTCTTCAATTTCAGTATCTTTGCTGTTAAATAGCTTCTTCCAGTTAGATACATTGCGCAATATTTTTTCAAATAGTTGATTCTGATTTTTGTCTGCAATATCAGATATTAATATGCCATTTTCATTTTTTGATGACAAAAATACATTAGACGAATATAAAAAGCTTTTGTATCCTAGTATTAAATATTCTTTATAGTGTTTATGTATTTTTTTAAACTTTTCTTTTGGACAAATTGAAAAGATTAATTGAATACCATTTGACCACAAGCATTCAGATAATTCATCTATAAAAGAATAAATATCATCCTTTGTTATCTTTTCAAGATAAGGTTTTACATGTTCTTGAAACGCTGATTTTTTGTTTTTACTAGATGGTTCTCTTTTAAGAAAAACATAATTGTATACATCACTAAAATGAATTTCTGGAATATCATTGCCAAAAGTATCACTAAAAATTTTAGCTATCTTATTTTCTAAAGAGTTAGCTTTTCTCTCATGTACAAAGATACCACCATATAGTAGAAATTTACTATTTATATCTGTACCACTTTCATCAGTATAAATGAGATACATCCTAAGGCTCCATACTAAATCGCATCGCCCATTTGGAACATTGGCATATACATACTCACTACAAGGAAACCAACAACACCACCCAACACAATCATAATCAGTGGCTCTAACATAGAGCTTAAGCTTCCTACAAGGGTATCAACTTCTTCTTGGTATACTCTATTTAAATTTCCAAGCATAGTTTCTAATGCACCAGATTCTTCACCAACTGCTATCATCTGCTCTACTAAGAATGGGAAGCTTCCAGTTTCAACTATAGCTTCTTTAAATGATGCTCCTTCGCTAATACTTTTCTTGATATCTATAGCTGCTTGGTCATATTTTGCATTACCAGTAGCTAATGAAACCATATCTAATGCTCTTGTTAAACTCATACCAGATTGGACGGTGATTTCTAAGGTACTAGAAAATCTTGCTAGTGCAGATTTAAAAATAACTTCGCCAATTATTGGTACTTTAAGCATAAAATGATCTTGGGCAATTTGTATCTTTGGAAATCTAAATTTTAAAGATTTAAATATTGATATTGATATAAATATTGCAAGAATAATTTTCCACCATGAATCTTGCATAAAATTAGAAGCATCTACCGTAATTTGAGTGATAGCAGGGAGTGGTTTACCTGAGTTTATAAACATAGCTGAGAATGCTGGGACGGCGAAAGTCAAAAGTATTCCTGTTACACCTGCTGCAATAACACATACAACAATAGGGTATGATAAAGCTTTTTTAACTTTCTTTTTTATACTTTCTAATGCTTCACGTTGATCTGCAATTTTGTTAAGCATAAGATCTAAGTTACCAGACTCTTCACCAGCAGTTATAAGTCCTATATATAACTTATCAAATATTTTTGGGAAATTACTTAATGCTTTTGAAAATGACTCACCACCTTCAATTGCTTGTTTAATCTGAATAGCAAGTATTTTTAAGCGTGGGTGTTTGCGAATACCCATTATGAATACTTCAAAAGATTTAATGATTGGTATACCAGCTTTAGTCATGGTAGCTAATTGACGAGTCATTTCTGTAATATCTCTATAAGATATCTTTTTAGGAAATAAGTCTTTAGGCTGTTTTTTTACTTTTATATCTGAATAACCTTTCTGTCTTATTTGAATTTCTGCTTTTTCCTTGGTATCAGCATCAATAATTCCTTTTATTGCTTTACCATTTTTCAGTTTCGCTTTGTAACTCCAAGATATAATAGTTATTTTATTCTTGTTTTTATTTCCAAATAGCATATTTATTCCTTTAACTTACTCTGTAAGCTTCTTCCATAGATGTTAATCCTTCTGAAACTCTTACAAGTGCGGATTGTCTTACTGTAGCAATACCTTCTTTTTGTGCTTGTGCTGCTAGATCCATAGTATTTTTATCTTCTAATATCATTCTAGCAATTTCTCTAGAAACTGGCATGACTTCATACAAACCAAGCCTTCCTTTATATCCTTTAAAGCATCTTGGACAACCTTTGGGATTAGGCTTATATATATTTGAATTTTTTACTTTTTCAAGAGTGGTGGCAAAAGTTTTCATCAAAATTTCATCGTTAAGACCGCTATCCTCAACAAGTAATTTAAATTCAGTTTCTGTATCTTCTAGTTTACATTTTGGACAAAGCTTTCTTGTTAGACGTTGAGCAATAATTAATGTCACAGAAGTGGCAATATTATATCTAGGTAATCCCATATCTACTAATCTATTCAGTGTTTCCGGAGCACTATTAGTATGCAGAGTTGACATAACTAAGTGACCTGTTTGCGACGCCTTAATTGCAATAGATCCTGTTTCAATATCCCTAATCTCACCAACCATGATTATATCCGGATCTTGACGTAAGAATGATTTAAGAGCTGCAGCAAATGTTAATCCTTGTTTATTATTGACATTAACTTGGTTAATACCTTTTACAAAAAGCTCAACCGGATCTTCGGCTGTAGAAATGTTTTTTTCAGGTTTATTAAGAATGTTAATACCTGTGTACAAAGTAACTGTTTTACCAGAACCTGTTGGACCTGTAACTAGCACCATGCCTTGTGGTTGTTTAATATATTTCAGATATGTCTCTTTTTGAGCTTCTGAAAAACCTAGTTGTTCGATTGGTATTTGAGTTGAGCTAGAGTCAAGAATACGAAGAACAACTTTTTCACCAAAACTAATGGGACATGTACTAACACGAAAATCGATGGCTTTTTCTCGTGAAAGAGAGATTTTAAACTTACCATCCTGAGGAATCCTTTTCTCGGCAATATCTAAACTAGACATAATCTTTAATCTTGAGATGATTTTTGGACCAAGATTTTTTTTAGTATTAAAAGTTTCTATTAGTAAACCGTCTATTCTATATCTTATGCGAAAGTTTTTTTCGTATGGTTCAAAGTGTATATCTGAAGCACCTTTCTGTATAGCATCAACAATAGTATTATTAATAAATCTAATAATAGGAGCTTCTTCATCTTCGCCACTTCCTATTATGGAATCACCTTCACGCTCACCCTCATCAACAAAATCAATATCAAGCTCAGCTCCAGCATTTATTTGTTCTTCAAGTTTTGATTCGCTTTCAACTTGTCCTTCATCTTTTAGATATTGATCATATTCTTCAATTTTCTCTCGAATGAGGTTTATTTCTCCAACTACTAGAGTAAAGGAGTAATCATATTTATTACGAAGTTTTTTTAATATTTTTTGACTATCAATAGGGTTTGCAATCGCTACATAGACGCTTTTTTTTCTTTTAAATAGAGGTAAGCATTTGTTCTGATTACAAAAGTCAGTATCAAAATAATCTTGAGGTAAAAATTTTATGTTTATAGCAGTTAAGTCAATGTATTGTAAGCGCAATAAAGTTGCTGACTCAATCATAAATGATCTGCTATCAATCAGTTCGTGATCTATTAAATAATCTAAAAAGTCTTGTTTAGCAAGTGACTTATCTAAGCTTATTTCTTCAAGCTGTTGTCTTGTTATAAGTTTTCGGTGTAGTAATAAAGAAGCCAGCTTCTTATTAATATACGGACTGTCAATCATTTATACTAAAATAAATCACAAAATTAACAAAAATTATATCATGATTAAGATAATTATTAAAAAACAAAATATTTAATATAAATTAATAAAAAGGAATTATTTTAATAATGCTTTTTAATGTATAATTCGAATCGAAGTCTAATAATCTTTTTTTAATATATGCATATAGATAAATATATTTCTCATAGAGGTGCTAATAGTGATGCTGTTGAGAATACAATGGAAGCTTTTCAAATTGCCAAGAATGCAGGTTTTAAATGGTTTGAAACAGATGTGCAAATGAGTTCTGATGGAGAATTATTTTTATTTCATGATGATACTCCACAAAGATTTTCTAGTATTTCTGAAAATGTCACAAATATGTCATGGTCTGAACTAAACGCTATAGAACTTATTCATCCTGTAGTCAAATCAAAGGCAAAGGTATTGGCTTTGAAAGAGTATCTAGAGTGGGCAGAGCATAATAATGTTTTTTTGAATCTAGAAATTAAAGTAAGTAATGAAAATATAAACTACCAAAAGACTTTAGTCGCTAAGGTTATTGAACTTCTTGAGCATTATCCAACTATGAAATCAAAAATTCTATTGTCGAGTTTCTCAAAAGTGGTGATGAGAGAGTTAAGAAGACATAAAGATTTTACTCAAGGTAAACTTTTTTATACCACTAACTGGGTTAGGGATTTTGAATATATTGATAGTGATCTTTATAAAGGTTTTGTTAAAAACAAATATATAGCAATCATAATAAATTATAGTTGCTTAACCCATTCAAGAGTTAAATATTTGAAACATAAGTTTGGCAGAGTTTTTGTTTATTCTGTTTATACGGATGATGAAATTAAACAATTACTTGAATGGCAGATTGATACTATATTTATTGATAAGAAAGAACAGTTAATTCTTAGTATTTAAATGCTCTTTTAAAAGGTGCTCCACATTTATGATAATATCTTCACTATAAGGACAGCCTTCAGGATAAAAATATTTTAGCTCTATAAATCCTTCAGCAATTCTATATTTGAAAGTAACAAATGAATATTTTTCTTTTATAGTTTCGAGTTTTTCAGCGAGCAAACTTTCACCTATACTATAAATATTCCATCGTTTACGAATTATTTTTCTATTTTTTGATTTATTTGTCAGATTTAAAGCTTCGAGCATTGGTATACATTCTTTAGGAGGTCCTGGGAAAGCAAATATAAATCTATCAGAATCGAATTTTAATCTAAATCCATTAGCTGTGCCATTTTGATTTATTATAACCTGTGCATCATCAGGAAACATCGCCTGTTTTTGGGTTCCTAAAGTGACTTTACCATATCTTGTAAGCATTCTTTTTTCTAATTTATGCCATGATGAGTCATCTAAGAACATATCTTTTTTGAAGTATTTAGCTATAGATTCTGTGGTTAAATCATCTTCAGTTGGTCCTAAACCACCGATGGTAATAATATTCTTATGATTAGATCTTAGAAAATCAATGCTAGAAATAATATCTTCATAACTATCTTTGCAACTGATATGAAATCCTATTTCAAATCCATTATTTACTAGGTATTTAGCAAAGTTACTTGAGTTTGTGTTAACTATATCGCCATCAACAATCTCATCACCAATAGCTATAAAGCCAAAGTCATATATCATATTCTTCCTTATGATTTTTTATTGATTTATTAAAATCCGCTATTCTTGAACATGATTTTTATGTATCATGATTTGTGAAGTATATATTATCTATATACAAGATTGAATATCTAAGGAGTCTTAAATGAAAATACTATCTACTAATGTTTATGTGGGACCTAACATCTATGCAAACTTTCCTGTTATAAAGCATGAGATTGATTTGGGCGTGCTTGAAAACTGGCCATCTGCAAAGATTGGTGAGGATTTTATAAATCGACTTGTGGATAGTTTACCAGGATTAGAAGAGCATGGTTGTTCTTATAGAGAAAAAGGCGGCTTTATCCGTAGGTTAAGAGAGGATGATGGAACGTGGATGGGGCATATTTGGGAGCATGCAATACTTGAGCTTCAAGATATGGCTGGTAGTGATGTAACTTATGGTCGTACAAGATCGACGGGTGAGGCAGGTCACTATAATATGGTCTATGAATACAAGCAGAAAGATGTTGGTTTAAGAGCTATGGAATTAGCTAGAGATTTATTAGTATCTTTATTGCCAGAAGAGCTTAAAAAGCAAGTAGAGCATAAAAATGAAGACTTTGATTTTGAGTATGAAAAGGTTAGATTTATTAAATTTGCTCAAAGCAAAGAGTTTGGTCCAAGTACAGCATCATTGATTGAAGCTGCTAAAAAAAGAGATATTCCATATCTTAGACTAAATGATCAATCATTGGTGCAATTTGGTTATGGTAAATATCAGCAAAGAATTCGAGCGACAATAACAGGTAAAACAACGAGTATTGCAGTTGATTTATCATGTGATAAAAATCAGACTAATACGATATTGGAAGGTTTAGGGCTTCCAATGCCTAAGCAAAGGATGGTAACTACAGAAGAAGGTGCTTTAAGAGCTGCAAAAATTCTAGGTTTTCCATTAGTTGTTAAGCCTCTAGATGGTAATCATGGTCGTGGCATATCGATCAATTTAAAAACAATGCAAGAGATTAAAGAAGCTTTTGTTGAAGCGAGTAAAGTATCTAGATATGTTTTAGTAGAGCAGTTTGCTACAGGTTTTGACCATAGAATGTTGGTGGTTGATGGTAAGCTTGTTGCGGTTGCAAAAAGAGTACCTGGACATGTTGTGGGGGATGGAAAGCACAACATCAAAGAATTAGTTGATATTGTCAACGAAGATCCACGTAGAGGTGTTGGGCATGAGAAGGTTTTAACAAAATTAGAATTAGACTATCAAGCTAAGACTTTATTGAAGGCAGCTGGATATGATGAAAGCACTGTCCTTAAAGAAGGAGAGATATTCTATTTAAGGTCTACAGCTAATCTTTCAACAGGTGGAACAGCTATTGATGTAACAGATATTGTTCATCCAGATAATAAAGATATGGCTGAAAGAGCTATAAAAGCTATAGGACTTGATGTTGGGGGAGTTGATTTCTTGATAGATGATATTTCTCAATCATATCATGATATTGGTGGTGCTATTTGTGAGTGTAATGCGGCTCCAGGATTTAGAATGCACGTAGCTCCGAGTGAAGGTAAACCAAGAGATGTGGCTGGAGCAGTTATTGATATGCTAATTCCTAAAGAGTATGGCAATGCTAGAATTCCAATTGCTGCTATTACAGGAACAAATGGTAAGACAACAACTTCGCGTATGGTTGCACATATGTGGAAAAACGCAGGTAAAATTGTAGGTTTAACAACTACTGATGGTGTATATATCAATGGTAAATTGACAGTTGCTGGGGATACTACAGGTCCAACTTCTGCACAGATGGTTTTAAAAGATCCATCAGTAGAAATGGCAATCTTAGAGACAGCTCGAGGTGGATTATTAAGAAGTGGTATGGGGTATGACTACTGTAATGTAGGGGCATGTTTGAATATTGCTTCTGATCATTTAGGTCTTAAAGGAGTTAATACGTTAGAGGACTTGGCTAAAGTTAAGAGTATAGTCCCTCAAGCTGCGAAAGATGTGGCGGTGTTAAATGCTGATGATCCGAATGTACTTAAGATGTCAGCTAAAGTAACTGCAAAATATATTCTATATGTGACGATGAATCCAGAGCATGCTTTAGTTAAGCAACACATACGTGCTGGTGGTAAGGCTTGTATTATTGAAAAGGGTGTAAATGGAGATATGATTACGATTTTTGATAATCATGTTCATATGCCTGTTTTATGGACGCACTTAATTCCTGCTACTATGGAAGGTAAAGCGGTTCATAATGTTCAAAATGCTATGTTTGCAATAGCTATATCCTATAGTATGGGTATGAGTCTAGACGATATTAGAGATGGTCTAAGAACATTTGTTACATCATTCTATCAAGCACCTGGGCGTATGAACTGGTTTGAAGAACATCCATTTAAAGTATTAATGGATTATGGACATAACCCAGCAGCAATCAAACTTGTGAGTCAAATGATTGATAACATGGAATTTTCTGGTAAAAAAATATGCGTGTTAGCATCACCTGGTGACAGACGAGATCAAGATGTTTATGAGATAGCAAAAACAGCTGCGCCTTATTATGATTATTTTATATGTAAAGGTGATGATGATACTCGTGGAAGAGCAGATGGTGAAATTCCTAGAATGCTTAGAGATGGATTGATTAAGGCAGGTGTTGATGCTTCTAGAATTGAAACTATTCAAAGTGAGCAAAAAGCTGTAGATCATGCTCTTGGTATGGCACAAGACGGAGATCTAGTTGTTATATTTGCTGATAAGCTTAAGAGAACGTGGAAACAGATTATTTATTTTAATAAAGATAATACAGATGATAACAAAGAGCATAAGGAAGAGAAGAAGGAGATGTTTTCTGCTTCAGTAATAGCTCAAGATCCTAGTTTATCGTTAGAGATTTCTGAGGTTATTAAAGCTGGTGTTATAGCTGATGAAAGTGGTGTTAGAGTTATTTTCGATGAAGAAGATAATGACTAATTGTTTGGTTTTTATTATTTAATGGAGCCTTTGTATGATTCCTGAAGGTTATTCACGTAGACTTGTTGGACCTAATCTGTTTTTTAAAGAAACAGGAACAGTTCTAGATGTGCCACTTATTGATCATCGTGATGAATTAACAAAACTTTTCTACCAAGAGGCAGAAAGGATACTTCCAGCTCTTGGTTGGGAGCATATAAAATTAACACACAAATTTTTTAATAATGGTGTTCGATATGCGATGATTGCACCTGTAGATATTACTATGCCAGCATGTGATGTTATCGACTTTATTTGGCTTTCTGTAAGAGAAGGGTTTGAAAATGACTCTTTTAAAACTCTTGAAGAAGCAAAACAAAAACTCATGCCTTTGATAGATGAAGATAAGAATCTTACATACAGGAAGCTTTATGATTTAGCTAAATCCAAAGGCTTTAATGCTTTTAGAGATAAAAATAAAGCTTTTGTTGGTTCTGGTACTGGTTGTTATGAGTTTGATTTAGACAACGATAAAATTGAAGATGTTGATTGGTCAAAAGTTTATGATATTCCAGCTGTAATTGTAACAGGTACTAATGGTAAGACTACCACAGTTAGATTGACTGATTATATTTGTCGTATGGCAGGTAAGCTTACTGGTTACACATCTACAGATTGGGTTAAAGTTAATGATGAGTTGATAGATGAGGGAGACTATTCTGGTCCAACAGGTCATCAATTTGTTTTGACAAACAAAAAGGTAGAAGTTGCTTTGCTTGAGTCTGCTCGTGGAGGTCTTCTAAAGAGAGGCTTGATAGAGACTTATGTAAATGCAGCAGCAGTTACGAATGTTTCTGCAGATCATCTAGGTGAAGATGGGATTGAAACAGTTGCAGAACTAGCAGAAGCAAAAGCTATTGTATTTCGAACAATGGGTAAAGATTCTCATGCTGTAATTAACTTAGATAATTCATATATGAAGCAGCAATTTGATAGATTAAGTTGCGCTAAAATAGTTGTTACGCAGAATCCTGATCAACACGATATGGATTACTATTTATCAAAGGCGGACTATGCTTGTGTAGTAGAGAATGATACTTTTACATGGATTGATAAAACTTCTAAAAAGCAAATTCTTCCAGTAGTAGATGCTCCCTTAACAGTTAAAGGTTTTGCTAAGCATAATATTGAAAATGCTATGATTGCTATAGCTTTATCATTTAAATTAGGTATTAGCTTAGATGATATTAGATCTGCTCTTAAAAGCTTCAAGAGCGATCCTAAAGTTAACAGAGGTCGTGCAAATATTTTTGAATTTGATAATAAAGTTGCTGTTCTTGACTACGCTCACAACGAGGCTGGTATGGAAGCTTTATTAAATATGATAAAAGCTTACGATAAGGGTGGTAAAAAGTATCTAATGATAGGAACTACTGGAGATCGTAAATATTTAATCTCTGGTATTAATGACATTATACTCGAACATGGTATAGATTTTGTAGTTATCAAAGAAACTGAGAAGTATCTTAGAGGAGCTAAACCTCTTGAGTTGCCTACGCTAATCCGTGATGATTTAGAAAAAAAAGGTTTTGATATCTCAAAAACTTATATTTCACATGGAGAGCTAATAGGAGTTAAATATATATTAGATATGCTTGAAGATAATGATATTGGTATTTTTTGTTGTCAGGCAGAGTTAGAAGAGGTTGCAAAGTACCTTGAAAATTTAGCTGGTAAATAACTATCTATTTAGTAGGCAAACAACATGTGTTGCGATGCCTTCTTTCCTACCTATAAATCCTAACTGTTCAGTAGTCGTTGCCTTTATGTTTATTTGATTAATTTGTATTTCAAGTACACTTGCCAAGCAAGCTTTCATTTTTTCTATATGAGGAAGCATTTTAGGTGCTTGTGCAATGATAGTACAATCAATATTACTTATAGAGTATTCTTTATCATCAAGCATTTTTTTTATTTCAGCTAAGAAAAATTTACTATCAGTATTTTTATACTCTATATCAGTATCTGGAAAATGTTTACCTATATCTCCAAGACCTAATGCGCCTAAAATAGCATCACAAAGAGCATGAATTAATACATCACCATCAGAGTGAGCTTCTAGTCCCATTTCATATGGAATCTCGACTCCACCAATAATAATATTTTTCTTTGAAGATGTGAACTTATGCACATCATAACCATGACCTATACGAAATGACATTATATAAATCCTAATCTTGTGTTACAGGGAAGTTATTATTTAACCATGCATTGATTCCACCTTCTACAGATATAATATTTGTATAGCCCATACTTTGTATGCTTTTAGCTGCTAATGCAGATCTGAAGCCACTACCACAGTATAAATATATTTTTTGGCCTTTATTAGGTATAAGATTTTCAATTTTAACTTCTATTTGTCCTTTGCTAAGATGGGTGGCGCCTTGGATATGGAATCTATTGAACTCAGAATCTTCTCTAACATCAAAAATCACGCCATCTAGTTCATTAGAGTTCATCTTATCGTATAAGTCCGCTACAGAGCATTCTTTAATATTAGATTTAGCATTATTAACAAGCTTTAAAAATTCATGAGGTCTAACTTGACTAGGTGATTTAGTAGGATAGCCTTTAGCATTCCATGCTCTCCAACCACCATCAACAGAAATTACATTTTTATAACCCATTTCACGTAATTTATCAGCTACGATAGCAGATCTAAAACCACCACCACAATAAAAATACATTTTTTGATTTTTGTTAGGAACTGCTGACTCGATAGCACTTTCAATAATTCCTTTACTAATATGAATAGCATTAGGAATGTATCCATTTGCAAACTCTGACTCTTCACGTGTATCAATAAGTAAACCATCAAGAGTTTCTGTTTCATTCATTTTGTTGATATCATCAACTGTACATTCTTGTATTCTACTTTTTGCATCGTTTACTAAATCTAAAAAACCTGATGTGTGTTGCATATCTATACCTTATAGTTTTGTAATTAAATAACTATTTATATTTTATATTTTTATTTGCTTAAAGAGAATATTTAAAGAATATAATCAATGACTTGGAATATGATGATGATGATAGCAATAGCTAGAGCAAAGTTGTTAAGCTTGCTATTTTTCATTGATTTGTAAATTATTTCAAAATTACGGTTACGAAGTATTCTAACCATATTTAGTGGACATGAAACAAGCATAATTAGAGAAAATAGACCTACAACAGAGAGAGCGATTAAGAAAAGCTTTTTAAAATAATAGTTTAGAAATATCGGTAACATGAAAAGCAGAAAGCTTAGAAGAATGTTTTTGCTTAGTGTTGATAGGTTGTTCATTTTAAATCTATCAAGTATTAGATCTTTTAATGCTAATGATAGAGTTATAAAAGCAGTTGTCACAGAAATTGTAATAAAGGTATAAATTAAAGTTATAACTTCAGAAGACTGAATATTAGCTTTAAGAATATAAATAAGTTGAGTGACACTATCTTCGGAGCTAAGAGATTTTAAGACTTCTGCAAAGCTATTTTTATCACCATAAATAGCTATATTGCCAAATATTGATACTATCCAGCATACATATATTACTAATATTATTAGAGATGCAACTATAATAATTCTTCTAATATCTTTTGGGTGTGGTCCTACATAGTTGACAACGCTAGGAACAATTATATGAGCTGAGAATGTTGTGGCAAGTATTGGTAAAGTGACTATAACCTCTTTTAGAGTACCAAAACTATAGCTATCTAGCTTAGAGATACTTATAGACTTGAAAAGTAATAATATTGTAAATAATATGATAATAAGTTTTACGGTAAGAAAAACTCTATTAAGCCATTCAGCAGGTCCTGTACCTTTTAATATAAATCCACCAAAAAGTATAACAAAGCCAATCTCTATAATAATATAGTTTATATCTAGTAGACTTTCAAAAGATGAGCCTATAGCAGAGATATATGCTGCGAGCATTCCATATAGTATTCCAAATGCACATATATAAACCAGAATGACACCAGGTTTTTTAAAGAGCTTATGAGCAAGACCTAGGTAACTAATACCACTTTCAAAATGTAGGCACGCCTCTGCAACAGCTAATGTTGAATATGTCATTAAGAGCCACATCAAAAACATTATGATGCAACCAATAATAACTCCAAAGCTTGAAAGAATCATCGGAATAGCTAAGATGCCTCCACCCAAAGAGGTACCTATAATTAAGAAAATACTACCAATTTGCTTATTTATACTTGTCAATTTTTAGAATAGTAAGTTTTACTGTTTGAGTACATTAAAACATATAAAATTGTGATTATAAATTAATAAATGAAAGAAATAATTACCAAGCAGGTATTGCTGCACCATTTGGATAAAGTTTTTCAGCTAATTGTTTAACTTCATCTGTATTAAATGCTTGTACATACTCTTTAAGTTTAGGATTATCTTTTTGTGATTCTTTAACAGCAATAACATTTGCAAATGGAGAGTCTTTAGGCTCTACAAAAAGAGCATCTTTTAGACTTAATCCTGCTTTAGGGATATAGTCGTTATTTACAATACCAAGATCTACATCACCTAGGTTATTAGGGATTTGATCTGCTTGTAGAGCTATGATTTTTAGATTTTTGGGATTGCTGGCTATACTATCTGTAGTCGCTTTCCAAGTTATACCATCTTTAAGTTTGATTAACCCAGCATCTTGAAGAATCATTAATGCCCTACCTTGGTTAGTAGGATCATTAGGGATTGCTACCGTGGCGCCATTTGGAATATCTTGGATATTTTTATACTTTTTAGAAAACATTCCCATTGGGTATAAGAAAGTTTTGCCAATGTAAGTAAGTTTATAACCAAACTGTTTGATTTGATTTTCTAAGAATGGAATGTGTTGGAACACATTTGCCTGCAACTCACCATCATTAAGTGCTCTATTAGGTATATTGTAATCACCAAATGTTACTAGATTTACGTCAAGATTATATTTTTCTTTGGCTATTTTTTTACTTAGCTGCATGATTTTATCTTGAGGAGGGCTGGTAATATACCCAACAGTTATTTCATTTGTATTAGTAGTAGCTGCGGCATTTATATACAGCTGTGTGCCACTTGCACCCAATAGAATGGCAGTAATGATCCATAGTGACGTTAACTTCTTAGCTGTGACTAGATAATTACCAAATGATTGGGTAATTTGAACAAGGATAACTAACATTATTACACCACCAAGTAGTAACGTGTAATTACCGTAATTGTAACCTTTGAAATAAGTCAAATCACCTAGACCACCGCCACCAACGATACCAGCCATAGCTGAGAAACCGATTAGTGAAATACATGTTAAAGTAGCAGCATCAATTAATAAATTTTTTGATTCAGGAAGTAATACTTTAAAAATAATCTGTCTCTTAGTTGCTCCCATTGATTTTGCTGCTTCAATAAGTCCGTTATCAACTTCACGCAAAGCTGATTCAGTTAGTCGAGCGTAAAATGGCAGAGCAGCAATAGCTAGAGGTACTATCGAAGCAGTAGTCCCTATTGTTGTACCAACTATAAGCCTTGTTAGAGGGTATAGAAGTATTAGTAGTATGATGTATGGGATACTTCTTGTTATGTTTATAATAATACTAAAAGTCTTGTTAAATCCTTTAACAGCAACGTTTTTACTATCTTGTGTGATATACAGTAATATACCTAATAATATTCCACCTATGACAGCTACCAAAGTGGCTATGAAAACCATGAAAATGGTTTCCCAAGTTGATTGAGCTATTAGGCTAAGCTCATGTAAACTAAATATTGTCTGCTGTTGCATAACCTAACACCTTTAAATTAACATCTTGGTTTGAAAGAAATCTTAATGCATTTTCCCAGTCTTGACGCTCACCTGTGATATGACAAATGGCAATCCCAACTATCTGCTCTTGGATTGTTTCTATATTTGCTTGGATAATACTTGCCGTAGCATTAAACTGACGAGAAATTTCAGCAATGATAGGCATTTTACCTTTGTCTCCATAGAATGTTAGTTGTACTACAGGGTATGTATCATCATAGCTATAAGGGTTATCATAAAGTCTTTTAGCAATAAAATCTGGGATTTTTGTATGTATGCTTGTCTCAACAAAAGATTTTGTTACAGGGGCTTGGGGGTCTAAAAATATGTCTAAGGTCTTGCCCATTTCTGCAATACGACCTTTGTCAATAATTGCTACACGATCACAGATTTTTCTGACAACATCCATTTCATGTGTAATTAAAACTATTGTTAAGCCAAGTTCTTTATTTAATCTTTTTAGAAGCGCCAAAATCTGTTTTGTAGAGGTCGGATCTAGTGCAGATGTTGCTTCATCAGATAATAAAACTAAGGGATCTAAAGCTAAAGCTCGAGCAATTGCTACTTTTTGCTTTTGACCACCGCTAAGCTCTTGAGGGTATGCATTTGCTTTATTTGGAAGCTCTACTAGCTCTAAAAGCTCAAAAACTCTTTTTTTGATTTCAGCTTTTGGTATTCCTTGAATTTCAAGTGGAAGGGCAATATTCTCAAAAACATTCCGAGAAGATAGAAGATTGAAGTGCTGAAATATCATTGAAACTTTTTTGCGAAACTCTCTGAGTTGCTTAGGATTCTTCTTTGTAATATTCTCATCAGCAATGAATATTGAACCATCAGTAGGTTGCTCTAGAAGGTTTAAGCATCTCAAAAGAGAGCTTTTACCAGCGCCACTATGACCAATTATACCAAATATCTCGCCTTGCTTAATGTCAAGGTTTATATTGTCAAGCACGAGATTGCTAGTATTATTTGATCTGTACTCTTTTTTTAAGTTTTTAATTTGAATCATTTTTCGCCTTTGCTTTATCACCAATTTTACTTTCTTGACCACTGATTAATCTTTGAATATTTCCTCTGTGTTTAATAAGTATGATTATTGCAATTATTAAAAATGGCGTTGCCACTTGTAAATCTGAGGTAAATATTACTGAAAAACTTGCTATAACAGTAGCTACTAATGCTGATAAAGATGAATAACGAGTAATTACAGCAACACATAGCCAAGTAATGACAAATATTAATCCTAAAATCCAGCTAAATCCAAATAGTGTACCTATCAAAGTTGCAACACCTTTGCCACCTTTAAAGCCAAAAAATATCGGGAATATATGACCAAGAATTGCATATAGTGCAGTACAAGCAGTTATAAATTCATTACCAGTTAATACTTTAGCTAAAACTACAGGAACTAAACCTTTTAGTATATCAAAAGCAAGAGTGATTATCGCTGGAACTTTGCCACCTATTCTTAGAACATTTGTAGTTCCTGGGTTGCCAGAGCCAACGCTTCTTGGAGAGGGTAATCTAAATATATAACAGACAATAATTGCACTATTAATTGATCCCAAAAGATAAGCAAACACTAGTATGCTAAAATTTAAAAAGTTCATTGTTTTCCTTGATGATTTTAAAACTATTTGAGTTATTATAAGAGATAATACTATCTAGGCAATATCTTCGCTAGCTATTTTTATAACTTTGTTATAGGATTGGTAGCTTAAAAAACTTATTCATTAATTTCTGTTTCAAAAGGTTAAATTTTATGACTGTAATGAAGTTCGACTTGATCAAAAAAGAAGGCAAGGCTAGGAGAGGAAAAATAAGCTTCCCAAGGGGAGATATTCAGACTCCCGCATTTATGCCAGTAGGGACTTATGGAGCTGTTAAATCACTATCTCCAGTTGAGTTAAAAGAAATGGGCGCTGATATTATCTTGGGTAATACATTTCATTTATGGTTACGTCCGGGTACTGAAATTATCAAAAAACATGGTACTTTACATGATTTCAACGGTTGGGATAAACCTATACTTACAGACTCTGGGGGATTTCAAGTCTTTAGTTTGGGTAAAATGCGTAAGCTTACAGAAGAAGGTGTTACATTTAAATCACCGATAAACGGTTCAAAAGTTTTTTTATCTCCTGAGATATCAATGCAAGTCCAAAGAGATCTTGGCTCTGATATTGTAATGTGTTTTGATGAGTGCACACCATATCCAGCTACTGAAAAAGAAGCAAAAGATTCTATGGAACTATCTATGCGTTGGGCACAAAGATCAAAAGATGCTCATGGAGATAACCCATCTGCATTATTTGGAATTATTCAGGGTGGAATGTATGAGCATTTACGTGATGAGTCTCTAAAAGCTTTAAAAGAAATAGATTTCGATGGTTTTGCAATAGGTGGATTATCTGTGGGTGAGCCTAAAGAAGATATGATTAGGATACTTGATCATACTGCTCATCAGATGCCTGAAGATAAGCCAAGATATTTGATGGGTGTTGGTACGCCAAAGGATTTAGTAGAAGCTGTTTATCGTGGTATTGATATGTTTGATTGTGTAATGCCGTCACGAAACGCTCGCAATGGTCATATGTTTACATCAGAAGGTGTTGTCAGAATTAGAAATGCCAAACACAAGGATGATGTGTCTCCATTAGATCCAAACTGTGATTGTTATACTTGTCAAAATTTTAGTCGTAGCTATTTGCATCACCTGGATAAAACTCAAGAGATTCTTGGGTCAAGATTAAACACAATCCACAATTTAACTTATTATCAAAACCTGATGAAAAATATTCGCCAAGCTCTAGAAGAGGGTAGGTTTGAGGAATTTAGGAAAGAGTTTTTAGAGAATTATAAAGGCTAAATATTAAAGAATGTTCTGAATATAAGATTGCTGAAAGTATAATCAAAAGTATGAGGATAATAATTTTTTGATAATATTAAAATTATCTGTTTCTAAATCTTTTGCTAAAAGATAATATGACTTTCCGGTTGTGTATTCTTGCTGAGGTGGCACATACAGGAAACCATTTTTGATGTGCTCTTGAATTAAAAGTCTATCTGTAACAAAAAAACCAATACCTGAAAAGCAAGCCTGAATCGCTTGAAGAGAGTTTTTAAAGAAGATATTTTTATTAGACTTTTTTGAGATATTGTTATGCTGTGCCCAGAGTTGATAATCATCAATGCGAATTTTATCATCAACATAGATTAGCTTTTGTTCTGATATTATTTCTGAGAGGCTTCTACCTGAGTGCTTATTATTGCAAACTAGTATTAACTCACCATCTGCTAGTTTGAATTTGTTTTTATTGCTAAAATCACTGTCGATACCATACTCTATGCTGATATCTATATCATCATAATCAAAATTTACTTTTCTGCCTAGACTAATGAGTTGTATCTCTGTATTTACTAGTGAATCTATTAAATCATCTAGTTTAGGGATTAGCCAATTTGCACAAAGTGTAGTCATACAATTTATTGATAATTTTTTAGCTCGTTGTTTTTTCAGAACTTCTGTTGTATTGTGAATTTCTGATATTAGAGGGTCTATCATTGTGTAATATTCTTTAGCTAAGTCAGTAATAACTAGATTTCGTTTATCCGTGATAAATAGTTTTTTATTAAGGTGGTTTTCTAATTTTTTTATAGATTGGCTCACAGCAGAGTGAGTCATAAATAGCTGTTCTGCAGCTTTAGTGTAGCTCTGTGTTTTCATTACAGCTATAAACACTGGTAATGAATTTAAAGGAGGTAGGTCATTTTTTTTAATCATATTATGTAAGAAAAACTTACTTATAATGTAAGAATAAAGCGTTTTACAGATTGGTGCAAGAGTTATATTATTCTTATATCTTAAATTCATGGAGTAAAGAAAAATGACCCGAATTAATAACTTTATAAGTTTGTGGTTTATGATGGTTTCTGCAGCTCTTATAGCTCTTGGCTCATTTGCACGTAAGTATCTGATACAAATAGATGGAATCTACTTAACCATGTTAGTTTCATTTGTTGGTGGAGGCATACTTATGTGGTGGGTTGTAAGTATTTCTTCCTTTTTAAGAGTTGCTCCTTTCGCTTGGCGTTCAATATTTATTAGGGTGGTGTTTAGTTTATTTGCACAATTATTTTTCTTTATAAGTTTAAGTAATGGCTCATTATTGATTACCATTTTACTATTTAATACTAGTCCATTATTTATTCCAGTTATTAGGTTTTTGTTTTATAAGCAGAGTATTAGCTATTTTAACTTTGTATGCATTGTTATTGGTTTTTTGGGGATCTATCTTATATTAGGTGTCAGTAAGAGTAATGTTAATATGTATGTTTTTTGTGCTCTTTTTGCCGGAGTGCTAAATGCAGCATCTCAAGTGGTTTTGTATAATGCAAGCAAAAAAGAAGATGTGTTTATTATAAATCTTTGGATATATACATTTATAGGAATATTTTTATTGTTATTATTGCCGTTTAATATGTCTACTATACCTAGCCTAAGTGAGTTATCTATGAAACCTTTAGTAATCTGGGTATCAATAGCTATAATTATATTTGGTATTAGCTCACAAATTTTTAGAGTAAAAGCTTTTAAGCATACTAAAGATCCATCATTAATAGCTCCAGCTATGTATTTTTCAGTAATAGTTGCAGCAATGTTTGATATTGTCTTTTATAAAAGAGCTATTGGTTTGATAGAAATAATAGGAATTATGATGATATGTATCTCAAGCATACTATCAGTAATTAAAAAAACGTAAGAGGAAATATATATGGGAAATAAATTAGTAATAGTCGCAGACTTTATTAACGAGATAGTTGATGAAAAAGGTGTTTTTGGGGCTCATAATGCTCAGAGAGTTAAAGATGATAAAACTATGGAAAAGGCAAATCAATTAATTAAATGGGCAAGAGAAAATAATATTATGATTGCTCATGTTAAGGTTGGTTTTAGTAAAGATTATAAAGAGTGTTCAAAAGTTTCTCCTATGTTTAAACAAGCTCCGGATTATGGTGTTTTGCAGCTAGATACTTGGGCAACAGACTTTCACCCAAGTATGGATGTTCAAGAGCATGATATCATAATAACAAAACATCGTGTCAGTGCACTATATGGAACTAATCTTGAAGTTATTTTGCGAGCAAATGATGTTCAAGATGTTATTATTTGTGGAGTATCGACTAGTTATGTGATAGAGTCTACAGTCAGAGAGTTACATGATCGTGACTATAGTGTCATAGTTGTGGCAGATGCTTGTAACGCTAGTAGCCAAGAAACGCATGAAGCAAGTTTGTCAAATCTAAATAAAATTGCTAAAATTGTATGCGTAGATAATTTGTTAAAGGGAGAGTGTTTTGGTGATTAAACTCACTCCCTTTTTTGCTGTACCATGATATAATACACTGTATTGCATATAGAGAGTAAATAATATGAATAAAATAACTTCTTTCTTTGTTGGGGCGATGATCTCGTTTTCGTTATTCAGCTTTTCGTATTCGTTCAATGATACTGAGAATTTGTTATATCTTCAGGCTTACTATAATAATCAAAATGTTGAAAAAGTTAACACTTTTAAGCAAGGTTCAAAAATGTCTAGATATTCAACAAATTTGAAAGTTGACGATTATAGATAATTGTATCCATAAAATTTTTAAAGCTATTTCAGAATAAAAACTACTCAATTAATCTAATAAATCTTTCTGTTATCTTCATTTAGCTATATAGTATTTAGTTGATAAAATTATTAATTTATATGGGTATTAATTTAGCTGAGGAATTGTTATGGCATCTATAGATATATCTCCGGATATTAAAAAAAGTTTGTTTGATAAAGATATCGATCGTAAAAAGGCGATACTTCTTACGTTTGTAGCATTTTTATTTACCGGTTTTCAATGTGCTATTTATGGTATGTTGACAGTACCGATTTCACAGCATTTCAATATTGACTCTAATACTATTATATTTTTTGATGGTTTCGGTTTATGGGGGCAGATTTTAGCAATGGCGACTGGCGGCATTCTTATCAAAAAAATTAAAGGTAAAAATACTTTAATAATTGCCGCATTATTTATGATTATAGGATCAATTTTATCAATATTTGCTCCAGATATTTATATTTATACTGCGATGACTTTTATATGTAATATGGCTGTTGGCTATGTGCTAGTATCATGCAACTATATTGTAATGGGAACCGTAGAGAAACAAGGTGAATCCGAAGGCAAGCTTAGTCTTTTAAATGTGTTTTTCAGTCTAGGATTTTTATCTAGTGCTTTTATAGTAGGGAATATTCTTTTCTATACTAGTTGGCAGGCAGTTTTTGTAGTGGTTATGGTCTTATTTACCATATTTATATTGTTTTTGTTGTCTCTTAGAATTAATGAGAAAATTGAACAGGGGGTAATTACTAAAGCAGAAAATGCATCACAGTCTAGATTTATATTTTTGTCTAAACCTATTATTCTAATGGCTATTGCACTATTTTGTATAGTTTATACAGAGCAGATAATGAACTACTATAACCAACCACATCTACATTTTGATTTGGGTTTTAATATGAAAGATGTAGGGTTGTTAGTTGCTATTTATACAGGCTCTCAACTTTTGGGTAGAATCTTTTTTGGTAAGTTTTTATTGCCTAAAGTTAGGATTGAGCGCTATCTTGTAGTTTCAGGATTAATATTTGCTATAGCTATATTTATTTTCATATATACAAAATCATTTATGTTTGTTGTAATTTTGATGGCTATATTGGGACTTAGTGACTCATGTATATATCCATCAGTTCTAGGCTATGCAATGGATAAGCTTCCGTATGTATCAAGTGGGGCAACATCGTTTTTGGTAACCGTCGGTGCAATAGGTATTCCTCTAGGAACATCCTTATCTGGTATGCTTGGTAATTTATTGGGGCGTGAGCCAGCAATGTTGGTCGGACCTGTAATGTTATTGGTGTTGGTCACTTTGGTAGTGATTGTACATAATTTAAAAGTTGTCAAATAGAGGAGGACCTTTATGTCTAATATAGATGATATAAAAAGGTTTGTTGAAAGCTCAAAAAATATATACAAAGATATACAAATCCCAGAAGGCGGTAGTGTCAGCTATATGAATGAAGATCTAAAGCCTTTTCTTAAAGATAGGCTTACATCTGCCCAAGCAAAAATCATACTGGATAGGTACGATAATGCTTTTGATATAGGTCTAACTAAAACAGGCTTTCCTAAAGCAGCAGAAAGAGATACAAATAATGATGCTACAAACTATGATGCTGTATGGGTACGTGATGCAATTTGGGTATATTATTACTTTAGTGAATTCAAAGAAAATGCCGCTAAAACTCTAATTAATAAGCTTTTTGAATATTATGATTCTTCTGCGCAACAGAAGCGATTTGAAGAGATTATCATAAATCCAAAGTTAGCAGCAGATAAAATGGCTGTTCCTCATATTCGTTTTGATAGCTCTAGCAAGAGTTATGATGATGTGATGATAAATGGTAAACCACAAGTGTGGAACCATAAACAGATAGATGCCCATGGACTTTTTTTGTTAGCTCTAAATGATGCTTATCAAAAACAGATATTCAATGTTAATGATTCGGAATTATTGCTGTTTTTAGAACGATTCTTTGGTTTCTTAGAATCAATAAAATATTACGAATATGCTGATGCAGGTGCTTGGGAGGAAATTGATAGGGTAAATACAAGTAGTATTTCTTTGGTAGCGAATGCTGCTAAGCAATGGAAAAGTACTTTAGATAATAAAAACCTTAAACTATCGATAGATTTACAACAATTAAGTAACTTAGGTATAAATAAAGTTAAAACTCAGATAGCTAGTGGTGGAGAGTCACCACTTTATAATTCTGATGATATTTGTTACCGTGAGAGTGATGCTGCAATGTTGCATATTTTCACTCCATATTTTAGTGATGGTCTAGAGTTTGCTGAGTATCAAAAAAGTTTAGCTTTAGTAGAAGATCTTGTGCGTGATTATGGAGTGATACGTTACAAAGGTGATAGTTATCAATCTGGTAATTTTTGGTTTGAAGATGATAGTACAGCAAAAGAAAGCTTAACAGATGATGCCTCCAGCGTAGAAGAATTTGCAAAAAGAGCTAAAGGAAGATTTAAAGATTCTGAAGCGCAATGGTTTTTTGATAGTATGTTAGCTTTAGCAATGATGAATCTATATGATAAATATTCACAAAAATTTGATAAGGATAAATATTTTAACAAAATTGCCTGGCATTTAAAAAGAGCTCTAGCACAGATGACAGCTTGTGATTATATATCAGCAGATGGTCAGCTAGTTAATGCGGAGCTATTACCTGAAAGTATAAATGTTATTGTTTTTGATAAGCAAAGGTATTACTTACCATCTCCGATTACGCCACTTAATTGGGCTAAAGCTTCATTAGCAACAGCGCTTAAAAAGTTTAGTAATTATAATATTGTATAAAACCACAAATTCGAATATCCGACTTTCTAATAAAACACTAATTCTAATCTTATTATTAGTCTTTAATTGATTAAGTACTACTACTAATGTAAAATTCCTACGTTTAAAAATTAAAAATTTTCGGGAGAAAAAATGAGAAAGTTATTATTATCATTATCTGCAATTGTATTATTTGCATCAACTTCATTTGCAGAAGGCGCTGAGCAAGCAGCTGGTAGTCCACTAAGTTCAATTTTAATGCTTGTAGTATTTTTTGCGATATTCTGGTTCTTATTAATTAGACCACAACAGAAAAAAAATAAAGAATTACGTAAAATGTTATCTGAGCTTTCAAAAGGCGATGAAGTTGTCACAAATGGTGGTATGATAGGGAAAATTGCTAAAATTGATGAGTCTTCTGTAGATTTAGAAATTGCAGAAAATGTTGTTGTTAAAATTCAAAGAAACGCAGTAGCTAATATTCTACCTAAAGGTGCTACTAAAGCTTAATAAGCTAAATTTCTATAAAGTCTTTTAATTTTTTTCTTTTTAGTAAAGGAATTTTCAATGAGTAATAACAGAAGCCTACCTATAAATCAATTTCCTTTATGGAAGAATCTTTTGATAGTGATTGTATTAGCTCTAGCACTTTTCTATGCCTTACCAAATGTGTTTGGTAAAAGTCCAGCTTTACAGATTTCTCAGAAAGATGGTAATGTAAGTACACAACTTATCAAAAGTATCGAAGATACTCTTAATACTGACAAAATTGTATATCAAAGAGTTGAACTATCGGATGATAAAAGTAACGTTGCAATTATCTTCAAAGACGTAGAAGAGCAGCTAAAAGCTAAAAAAGCTCTCAAAGAAAGTCTAGGAGATCAGTATATTATAGCGATGAATATGCTTTCGAATTCTCCAAGTTGGTTATCTGCGCTAGGCGCTAACCCTATGAATTTAGGATTAGATTTACGTGGTGGTATGTATTTGATGTTAGAAGCTGATACAAATACTGCGATTAATGCTCAGTTAGATAATTCTTTAAATACAATTCTTAGTGCTGCGAAAGATAATAATATAAATATTGTTGGCTCTACAAAAGCTGAAGAGAAATCAATAGTAAAAGTTCCACAAGACTATATAGATAATGGTTTTATTTCTGTTACTTTAGCAAACTCAGCAGGCGTTGATCAGCTAAAACAATATTTGAATAATGAATTTAGAAAAACTCAAGATCCTAACATAATCTATAGTGTAAAAGATAATACAATATTTATATCTTATAATAGTGCAAAAATTTTACAACTTAGACAAGATGCTATATCACAAGTTGTGACAGTTATGCGTAATCGTATTAATGCTTTAGGTGTTGCAGAAGCATCTGTGGCTCAGGCTGGTGATAATCGTGTAGTAATTGAAATACCAGGTATGCAAGATGCAACTCAAGCTAAGCAAATTCTAGGTGGTACATCCACAGCTAGTTTTTATTTGGTTAGTCCTGTTACGGATAGGTTAGCTGCAGAAGAGCAGGGTTATAAGGTTTATGCTTTAGATAATGGTAGAGGCTATCAAAGTTACTATAGTTTAAGAGGAGCTCCTGTAGCTGGAGGAGCTGATATTATTGGCGCAAGTCCTTCTATCGATCATCAGACAGGTACTCCGATTGTTATGGTTGAACTCGATAGAAGTGCAGCAAGCAACTTTAGACAAATAACAGGCAAAAATGTTGGCAATCCAATGGGTGTAATGCTTGTTAATACAACTTATGAAAAAGTTAAAGATAAAGATGGTAAAGAGAGAAATGTAGTAAATAAGACTGAAAAACTAATCAACGTTGCTACAATTCAGTCTGCTCTTGGCTCTCAGTTCCAAATTACAGGACTAAATCAAAAAGAAGCAAATAATCTTGCGCTGATGATTAAATCAGGTGCGCTACAAGTGCCAGTACATATAGTACAAGAAACACAAATTGGTCCAAGTTTAGGTAAAGATAATATCGAAAAAGGTATGTTATCTATTGTGGTAGCTTTGATTGCAGTTATAGTTTTTATATTAGTTTATTATAGAGTTTTTGGTGTCATAGCTAATATAGCTCTTGTAATGAACTTAGTATTGATTGTTGCTGTGATGTCAATCATACCAGGTGCTACACTTACATTACCTGGTATAGCAGGTATAGTACTAAACTTGGGTATGTCAATAGACGGTAACGTACTTATATTTGAGAGAATCAGAGAAGAAATTAGAGCTGGTATGCCACGCCAAAGCGCGATTCATATTGGCTACGAAAAAGCATTTACAACTATTGTAGATTCAAATATTACAACTTTGATTGTTGCTGTTATTTTATTCTTCATAGGTAGTGGTGCAGTCAAAGGTTTTGCTATAACTCTAATGATTGGTATTGTAACATCTATGTTTACATCAGTAACTGTCTCTAGAGCAATGACAAACCTTGTGTATGGTAAGAGAAAGAAATTAGAAAAAATTTCTATAGGTATATAATTTTAGGTTGGATTTATAATGGAATTTTTTAAACAAAAAACAAATATAGACTTCTTAGGAATAAAAAAATATACAACAGCTTTCTCTGTTCTAATGATTGTTGTGTCATTATTTTTCATATTCACAAAAGGACTAAATCTTGGTTTAGATTTTACAGGTGGTTATCAGGTACAAATTCAAGCAACTAGTGTACAAAACTCAGTAACAATATCTGAAAAGTTGGCAAAAGTTGGTTTTGAACATACTACAGTTACAACTTTTGGCGAAAATAATAACTATCTTATTAAATTTACACCAGATGAGGTTAATTCAAAAACTAGTAGTTTAGATAGTGCCCAGCAGTATCTTAAACAACAAGTTGAGAACTCTCTTGATGCTAAAGTTTTGAGTGTCAATTATATAGGTCCACAAGTGGGTAAAGAGTTAGCTAGCAATGGTGTTTTGGCTATCATAATTGCAATGGTATGTATTTTGATATACATCAGTGCTAGATTTGAGATGAAGTTCGGTATTAGTGCATGTGTTGCGTTGATACATGACCCAATTGTGATCCTAGGTATATTTGCAGCATTTCAATTAGAGTTTGATTTGACTGTGTTAGCAGCAATATTAGCAGTGATCGGTTACTCACTAAATGATACTGTTGTGATATATGATAGAGTACGTGAAAACTTTAGAAAAATGCGTAATGCTAATGTAGTTGAAGTAGTTAATAAAAGTATTAATGATACCTTGTCTAGAACAATTTTAACTTCAGGGTTAACTATGTTGGTTGTGGTTGTGCTTTATCTATTTGGTGGTAGCTCAGTGCATAACTTCTCATTAGCTTTAATATTGGGTATTGTAGTTGGTACATACTCATCTATATATGTTGCGGGTGTTGTGGCTGTGGCGTTAGGGTTAAATAGAGAATCTTTACTTCCTAAGCAAGTATCAAAAGAAGATATGCCAATACTTTAATATTTATTAATGTTAGTTATATAGCTAAATAGTGTATAATTTAAGAGATAAATTTAAAAAAGGATTGATAAATGAAAAAAATAGTTTTAGCTTCATTAGCTATATCTTTAGGACTATCATCAGGCTTTGCAATGTCAAAGAGTGAACCTGCAGAAACTCCAAAAACTGCGGAAGTTTCACAGCAGTCAGAAAAGCTTGTAGATATATATGCTAAAGACGATCAGTCTTCTGAAGTTAAAGGACAAATTGGTTTAAATAATCAAGATAACTATAATATTTTTTACTGTAAGCAAAATAACTGGTGTGAAGTTGTTAATAAAGACAATGGAGATATTGGATGGATTAGTTTAGAGCAGTTAAAACAAGCTCAACAAAAGGTTGCTAAAATAATGCAGAAGAAAAATGCAGTTAAAAGATTAGAGGAATATATGGTTATTCAAGATCAAAAAATTGCTCAATTATATGCGATGATGACTCAACAACAGCAAGAGTTTGCTAAAATCATAGAGCAACAGCAAGCCCAAATTAATCAGTTGAAGCAGGCATATTACTACCGATAGTATATTCTTGTCTTATGGGAGCTATATGACCACAAAAAAATTATTACCAGTTACAAAAGGCAAATCATTACCAGTTGTATCTGATAATAACCTTAGTTCTTATCTTAACTTTGTAAATTCACTACCTATACTTTCTGTCGAAGAAGAGCAGGAACTTGCTAGGCGCTATAAATATCAAAAAGATTTAGATGCAGCTCAGCAACTTGTTTTATCGCATCTTCGTTTTGTTACCAAAATTGCGCGTAATTTCTCAGGTTATGGCTTATCGATAGCAGACCTTATCCAAGAGGGTAATATTGGTCTAATGAAGGCTGTGAGTAAGTTTGATCCAGATCAAGGTGTTAGATTGGTATCATTTGCAGTACATTGGATCAAAGCAGAAATGCATGATTATGTCCTTAAAAACTGGAAAATTGTTAAAGTGGCTACTACAAAAGCTCAGCGTAAGTTATTTTTTAATCTTAGAAGTAGTAAAGATAAGATTGGTTGGTTAAGCTCAGAAGACATCAAGCAATTAGCAGAAGAGTTAGGCGTCAAAGAAGAAACGGTTATCGAGATGGAAAAGAGAATGTGTCAAGGAGATGCAAGTCTTGATTTACCATATACTGATGATGAAGGTGGACAGTCTAATCAACAAAGCTTGTATTTAGAAGATAAATCTTCAGATATAGAACATCAAATAGTTCAACAAGATTATTATGATAATTTTAAAGCAATAGTAAAAGATGTGATAAGTGGTTTTGATACACGTACAAAAGATATTATAATGTCTCGTTACTTATTAGATACAAAAGCAACTCTACAAGATCTAGCTGCTAAGTACAATATTTCTGCTGAAAGAGTACGTCAAATCGAAGAAGAAGCACTCACTAAGCTTAAAAAAGCTATTAAAAATAGGTCTTAGATTTTTAGTTTTTTTGACTATCAATTATTCAAAAAAATAGTAGCACTTATGTTAATATAATCATCAATATAGTTTTTATTTATTTGATTAATGAAAGATTTTATACCTAAGGTAAAATCAAAAATAAAATCCTCAGTTTATTTAGATGGTTCAAAGAGTATATCTAACAGATCTTTGATAATTGCCGCTATGGCACAAGGTCAAACAACATTTACAAATCTACCTAATAGTGCTGATGTGCTAGCATGTGTTGGCGCATTAAAAGAGCTAGGCTGTCAACTAGAGCATAATCAAGAATCTAAAACTTTGGTTATACAAGGATGCAGTGGAAAATTTGTAAACTCAAATGCAAAAATATTTTGTAATGAGTCAGGTACTTTAACAAGGTTTATAATCCCTATGTTAGCAGTACAAGCTACAGGTCAGTACTATGTATACGCAAAGCAAAGAATGATGGATAGACCTTTAGCAGATCAGTTAAGACCACTTGAAAAGCTAGGTATGTCAGCATTCTATCATCAAAAAGAGCATGCTATGCCTCTTACAATTGAGGCGAAGTCATTAAATGGTGGTAATATCGAAGTAGATGGTGCTAAGAGTTCTCAGTTTGCATCAGGTTTGCTTATGGCAGCTCCATTTATGACTAATGGCTTGCAACTAAACTCTGTCACAGATCATAAGCAACCATATTTAGAGATGACAGCTAAAGTAATGGCTGAGTTTGGTATAAATGTAAATATTGATGAATGTATTTATAGTGTAAATAACTCTAGTTATGTATCTCCAGATAAATATGTTGTTGAGCCTGATGTTTCGACTGCATCGTATTTTTGGGCGTTTGCTGCTATTACAGGTTCAGCTATTAAGGTTATGAATGTAACCCAAAAATCTAAGCAAGGCGATATTAAATTTTTAGAAGTGCTAGAGAAAATAGGATGTCAGGTTAATTACTTTGATGATGGTATAGAAGTTGTAGGTACAGATAGTTTAAGTGGTATAGAAGTTAATATGCGTAATTTTTCTGATACCTTTATGACACTTGCTGCCATTGCATGCTTCGCAAATTCTGATACTCATATTTCAGGACTTAGTCATACTAGAGGACAGGAGTCAGATCGTGTTGATGCTATAGCAGAAGGACTTACAAAACTTGGCATCTATGTTGAGACAGCTCAAGATAGTATCTTAATATCTCCGGTAAGAAGCAAATTTAAACCAGCTGAAGTTGATAGTCATAATGATCATCGTATCGCTATGTCGTTAGCATTGTTAGGATTAAGATATGATGGTGTTGTGATAAATAATGCAGGGGCGGTTAGCAAAACATGCCCTGACTATTTTGATAGAATGAGAAGCTTAGTAGGTTCGTGATGACAGATAAAGAGCGTATTATCACCAGATACTTAAGTCAAAGATGGTATAAGAAGGCTCTTATTATCACACCTAAGGAGCAAAACTATTTTTATAAGATAAATGTTCTAAAGCTCGTTGCTTGTTCGGGCTATCTAAAAAATGAACCTCCGCTAGGGTGTGTATTTGATGTAGAGGCTTGGCCTTTTGAGCATAAGTTTTTTGATCTTATCATATTAGATGAGAGTTTTATAAATTGTCCTGCTTTAATGAAAGCAATATTCAATCAGCTTCATTTCTGTCTAGCAGATGATGGTGAGGTTATTGTCGCTTGTTCAGGCAATATTAGCCTATATGGTTTATTATCTAGATTTATCTCAAATGGTTTTATTAGCAAGAGAGTTAGATTAATAAACTATACTAGTAACTTTATAGTAAATATGTTCAAAAGAATTTTTAGTAAATATTTTGTAGTGGTTTTTAAAAAGGATAATTATTTCTCTGTTGATCCGCTTAGTGTCGGAGAGCTAATCAAAGAACCTGCAAAGTCAGAAGTGGCTAAAATATACAGTGGTGGTTGTGCTAAGGAAGTATATGGGAATTTTCACAAAGAAAAATAATGTAATTGCTTATACAGATGGAGCATGTAAGGGCAATCCAGGTATAGGTGGATGGGGAGCTATCTTGAGTTATAACGGTGTTGATAAAGAGATTTATGGTGCCGAAAAAGATACAACGAATAATCGAATGGAGCTAATGGCAGCAATCAAAACTCTACAAGCGCTAAAAAGAAAATGCGATATAACGATCTATACAGATTCTAAATATCTCCAAAATGGCATTAATCAATGGTTAGCAAATTGGAAGGCTAATGGTTGGAAGACAGCAGCTAAAAAAGAAGTCAAAAATAAAGATCTTTGGCAAGAGTTAGATAGTTTGACAATCAAGCACAATGTGACTTGGAGCTGGGTAAAGGGTCATAGTGGTAATCAAGGTAATGAAAAGGCTGATGAGTTGGCAAATAAAGCAATCGCTGAATTGACAGGAAAATAGATATGAATAATTACTCTAATAAAAAAATTCTAGTTTTATATACTGGTGGTACTATCGGGATGATTAGTACTGAGCAAGGCTATGATGTTGAACCGGGCTATCTAACAAAAACCATCGCTGGAATTAGAGATTTTTATCATTATGATATGCCAGAGTTTGAGATTAAAGAGTATGGCGATCTTATCGATTCATCAAACATTGATCCAAAAAGATGGATTTCGTTAGCACAAGATATATTGAGTAATTATGCTAATTATGATGGTTTTGTGATTTTGCATGGTACAGACACTCTTGCTTATACGGCATCGGTGTTGTCTTTTATGTTGAGTGAAATTAATAAGCCAGTTATTGTTACAGGCTCGCAAATACCAATATCTAAAATCAGGTCAGATGCTATATCAAATATCCTTAATAGTCTAATTTTTGCATGTAATGATGATATCAAAGAAGTTTGTGTCTATTTTAATCAAAAGTTAATGCGTGGTAATAGAACTACGAAAATATCAGCGACAGATTTTGATGCTTTTGGATCCCCGAATTATCCTACTCTAGCAAAAGTTGGTATAGATATTGTAGTCAAACAGAAAAGATTATGGCAAAGACAAAAGTCATTTAATATACCAAATTTAGATACATTTACAATCCCTAAAGTTGCAATATTACAAGTTTATCCTGGTATGAATAGTGATATGCTATCTGCTATTGTTGAGCAACCATTACAGGGATTAATTCTCAAGACTTATGGCTCGGGCAATATGATGAATGATCCAGAAATTTATACGACTCTCAAGAAGGCTAGTGATAGGGGTGTTGTCATAGTTAACTGTACGCAATGCTTGTATGGTAGTGTCAAAATGGCTACATACAAAGTCGCAAGAGGATTGATTGACGTTGGTGTGATTTCAGGTCATGATATGACTGATGAAGCGGCGTTTGCTAAGCTTTTTTATTTGTTAGGTCAGTCTAATATTTCTCTACAAGAGATCAAGAGAGTTTTTGATACTTCTTTGCATGGCGAAGTAACATTGTTATAGCGTTCATAAAAACTTGTTTATTTCATAATGTTAATATAGTATATTAATACATGAAAAAAAATTCACTTATAAATAAGGGGACTAATAATGAGCAATATTTCTGAATTAATAAAAGGCAACAGAGCATGGGCTGAGCAAATCAAAAAAACTAATCCTGAGTTTTTTGAAACTCTATCAAAAGGTCAATCTCCAGAATATTTTTGGATAGGTTGTTCTGATAGTCGTGTACCTGCTAACCAAGTTTGTGGTTTGGTTTCTGGTGATGTTTTTGTACATCGTAATGTTGCAAATGTTGTTTCACTTACGGATTTAAATTGTTTATCTGTATTGCAGTACGCGGTTGAGGTTCTAAAAGTCAAAAAAATCATAGTATGTGGTCACTATGCTTGTGGTGGTGTTGAGACTGTTGTCAAAGATAAGAGCTATGGTTTGATTGATAACTGGTTAACATCTATCCATGAAGTTAAAGAACAGAATAAAGAATTTATTGAAGAAGCTCTAGCTTGCTATAAAGGTAATGAAGAAGAATATATGAAGAAAAAAGTTGATATGATGTGTGAGTTAAACGCAATTCACCAAGCTTTAAATCTTTGTAAAACTACAGTTGTTAAGAATGCTTGGGCAAAAGGTTTGAAATTCACTATTCATGCAGCTATCTATGGTGTAAGTGATGGTAAATTATTTGAAATTGGTGGTGGTGTAGGCTCTAGAGAAGAGATGGATGCTACTTATGCTGAAGCTATTGAAGCCATTAAGTCTAGATATTGTCAAACTCAATCTTGTTCATTGTAATTCTTCTTTCTTATAGAAAAATCTTATTATTAATCATATTATATAAAATATATGTGATTAAAAATCTCCTAAATGTCATATTCAGAAGCAGATACCAAAGCTAAGCTTATAACTCCAAAACTACGTGATAGTGGTTGGGATGAGAGATATATTACTAGAGAGAAATATTATTTTACAGATGGGCGTAAACAAGCTGGTGGGGCTAGAGGTGAGAAAAAGTTTGTAGATTATTTATTACGTTATCAAGATATAAACCTAGCCATAGTTGAGGCAAAAAAAGAAGATGTAAACTATAAGCAGGGTCTACAACAAGTTATAGCTTATGGTAGAGCGTTAGATGTTGAATATGTCTACTCTACAAATGGACATAATATCCTCGAATATCATATCCCAACAGGTCAAAGCCAAGATATAGATGAGTTTCCAACTCCTAGAGAACTCTTTGAGCGTAAATATCCAAATATCAACAAAATTAGACAAAATGTAGTTACACAAGAGTTTTTCTCAGATGGTACAAAGACACCTCGCTATTATCAAAAGATAGCAGTACAAAAAACTATAGATGCTCTTAGTAGTGGGCACGATAGAATCTTACTAACATTAGCAACAGGGACTGGTAAGACATATATAGCGTTTCAGATAGCATATAGAGTGCTTGAATCAAGATGGCGAAAGAATGATATAGGTAATAAAAAACCACGAATCTTATACCTAGCAGATAGAAATATTCTTATCGATCAGGCGATAAATGAATTTAACCCTATAGAGAATGATTGCAAAAGAATCCAAGGTAAACTAATCAAGAAAAATGGTGGTAAAGTGCCATTAAGTGGTAATATCTTCTTTGCGATCTATCAAGCAGTAGCCGAGAATAAAAATCGTCAGTATTTAGTTACAGATAGCGAAGATGACAGCCTAACAGCATACTATAAACAATATCCAGCAGATTTCTTTGATCTGATAATTATCGATGAGTGTCATCGTGGTAGTGCCAATGATGATAGCTCTTGGCGTGAGATTATTGAGTATTTCTCAAGTGCAGTACATCTAGGGCTGACAGCTACACCTAAGCGTGATGTCAATGGTGATACTTATGATTATTTTGGTGAGCCTATTTATGAATACTCGCTTAAAGATGGTATTAATGATGGTTTCTTGACTCCATATAAGGTCAAACGTATCACGACAAATATTGATGAATATCGACCTAATACTCATGATAGTGTAGATGGAGATTTGCCAAATAAAGTCTATGGTATTAGCGATTGGGAGAAGACTATCACTAGTCAACAACGCCATGAGCTAATTGCAAAAACTGTGTTAGATAATATTAATAAGATGGATAAGACTATTGTATTTTGTAAAAATCAGCCACATGCTCTCGAGCTAAAGCTAGCTATAGATAGATTTAAAAAGGTCAAAAACCCTGACTATTGTGTGCGGGTGACTTCTGATGAAGGACAAATTGGGCGTGATTATCTCGAGCAGTTCCAAGATAATGATAAAGATATCCCTGTGATTTTAACATCTTCAAAAATGCTAACTACCGGTGTAGATGCTAAAAATGTCCGCAATATCGTTATAACAGCTCCGATAGAGTCAATGATTGAGTTTAAACAGATAATCGGTAGAGGTACACGAACTTTTGAGGGTAAAGATTTCTTTACAATTCTAGATTTTGTCAAAGCTAGTGATAAATTCTATGATAAAGATTGGGATGGTGTCGCTGATGTAGTTACAGATGTCAAAGCTGATGGCAAATCTAAAGATGATGTAAAAGAAGTTAAAGAAATAGATCCGATAGAGAATCTTAAAGAAAAAGATGATGAGCCTAAAAAACACGAGCCAATCAATATCACAATCAAAGGGCGTAAGCTCAAAGTACTAGATATAGAGACTAGTTATGTCGGAGTTGATGGGCGACCAATTGCAACACAAGAATATCTTGAGCAACTAATCGGTGTACTAGGTAAATATTGTCAAAATGATGAACAAACTCTTAAAAATGCTTGGGCAAATCCACAATATCGACAAACACTACTAAACAAGCTCGAAGAGATGTTAAGCTTTGGGCAAAATATCGACAATATCAAAGCGATATTTAAAGCCAAAGATAGTGATATCTATGATGTGCTAAATCATCTAGTCTTTAGTAAAGATATCTTAACACGCGAGCAAAGGGCAGTTGCTGCAGAATCATCAGAGTTTATACAGAGGTTACAAAATGCTAAAGCGAGGGAGTTTCTACTTTTTGTCCTGGATAAGTATAAAAAAGATGGCGTGGGTGAGTTAGAACTAAAAAAACTACCATCATTAGTTGAATTAAGTGGGCTTGGAACTATGTCAGAGATTAAGGATTATTTTGGTGGGGTCTTGCAAATGCAAGAAAATTATTTGCAGTTGCAAAGGGAGATTTATAGGTGAGTGATAAAAGAAAATCTTTTCCTGAAAATATGAAGTTGAGTTTATTAAATGAAGTTAATTTAAAATGTCCTTCTTGTGGAATGCCTCTTATAGATAAAGTTGATGGTAAACATAAAAGAACAGCTGCTGATATTGCTCATATATATCCTCTTAATTCTACTGCGACTGAAAAAAAGCTATTACTAAATGAAGAAAAATTATCTCCAGATAATTTAAACGATGAGAAGAATTTGATTTATTTATGTAAAAATTGTCATCATAAATATGATAATCCTAAAACATTAGAACAGTATAGGGAATTAGTATCTTTAAAAAAGGAATTAATAAAAAAGCATGAGCTGGTAAAAGATTTATATACTTGTAATATTGAGGATGAACTACGAGAGATATTGAGGACTATTGAAAATATTAATAATCTTGATGACCTAGAGTTGAATTATGATGTTTCTGAAGTTGAAAGTAAATTAAAGGGTGAAAAAGTTATTTTTATTAATGAGATTAAAAATTATGTAAGTCAATATTTTAATTTAGTAAGAAAGGTACTGGAAGATTTTGAGGATAGTGGAACAGTCATAGCTTCACAGATCAAAATCTTATATATAAAGACTAAAAAATATTATGATGATAAAGCAAAAATTTATCAAATAGTATTGGAGCATTTAAAATCATTAAATCCTAATCAAAGTGAAGTAGCTATTAGAATAGTTATTGCTTTTTTTATTCAAAATTGTGAGGTTTTTGATGCTGTTTCCAAATAAATTTGTTGAAATTGAGAAGTCTATTTTCTCAAAAATGATAATTATTTTAGAAAAAAATAATGGAATAGTAGAAGTCTCTGATCTCTATACAAAATTAAAGAAATATTTTGATAATGTTGAGGAATTTATTTTTACATTAGATTTATTGTATGTTTTAGAACTGATCGATTTAGGAGATAACGGAGATATAAAATATGTTACTAGAAATTAAAAGTAATATTTTTAGGGATAAAGCGATTGAATTTCACAAAGGCTTAAATGTTGTATTAGGAGATAACCAAGCAACTAACTCTATTGGAAAAACTAATCTTCTTTTAATAATAGATTTTATTTTTGGAGGTAGTAGCTATATTTCTCATAGTAAAGATGTTATTAAAAATTTAGGAGAGCATGAATTTTATTTCTCATTTTATTTTGATAAAAAGTATTTTTTTAAAAGAGGTACTTTAGATTCCAAAAAAATCTCTAAATGTAATGAATCGTATGAGCATCAAGAAACTATAAGTCTTGATGATTTTTGTAAATTTTTGCAAGAAAAATATCATATGGCATATAAAGGCAGCACGTTTAGAGATCTAGTTTCGTGTTTTATAAGAATATGGGGCAAATCTGAAGATAATACAAAAGAGCCACTTAGAGCTAGCGCAAAAGAAACTAATAAAGCCTCTGTAGATAGGGTCATAAAACTTTTTGATAAATATGGAGATATACTTCACTTAAGTGAAAAAGAAAAAAATACAAAATCAGAAAAAGACACAATAAAAAATATGTATAATTTTTCTTTTGCACAGAAATTAACGAAAAAAAGTTATGAGAAAAACTTAAAAAATATAGATCTTTTAGAGAAGCAAATCAAGGAAATTCAGCAAAGCATTAGTACACGAAATGAACATGAAAAGTTGAGTGAAGAAAATTTGTTATTAATATCGGAGCTTAATAAATTAAAAAACCAAAAATTTCAGCTAGAAAGAAATATTGAAAGATTAAATTTTAATATATCGAATGACTTTAAATTAAGTAAGAAAACCTATGATAATATTGAAGAGTATTTTCCTACTGTAAATAAGTCTAAATTAGCTAGAGTAGACACATTTCATAAAAAACTAGCAAAAATATTAAGAAAAAATATAAAAGAAGATATTAATGCTTCTTCTCAAGTTTTATTAGACATTGAGAAAAGTATCATAGATGTTGACGATAAAATAAAAGATATAGATAATGCTGATAATCCATTATTTTTAAAGTTAGCAGAAAAAATAAAAGAAAAAGATTTACTTGAAAAACAAAATGAAACTTTTAACAAAGATAATGAGTTAAAAGACGAGCTTGATAATCTCAAATCAAAGTTAATTGCAGAAAGAAATAAAATATGTCCTAAAATTCAAGATTCCATAAATGAACAAATGCAAGAAATTAGTAAAAGAATTTATGGAAAAGATAATAGTCCTAATTTTGCAATTAATGAAGATAAGTATTCTTTTGAAAAAAGCTGGGATAAAGGAACTGGTACAGCTTATGTTGATTTAATAACATTTGATTTAGCAATTTTAAATTTAACAAATTTACCTATTTTAGTACATGATTTACCTATATTTAAAAATATACAGATTGAAAGAATTGAGAAAATTATAAAAGAATATAATTCTTACGAGAAACAAATATTCATAGCTTTAGATGAAACATCTAAGTATACATCTATAAAAAATACTTTAGAAAAGAAAAAAATTATTGAATTAGATAAAAATAATACTTTGTTTACAAAAACATGGTCATCAAAAAAATGAGCGAATTATATAAATTACCAGTAGGGTGGGGGTGGAAAACACTAGACTCTATTTCATCTATTGTTGGTGGTGGAACACCAAAAAGAAACATACGAGAGTATTGGGAAAATGGAAATATAGTTTGGCTTTCTCCTACCGATCTAGGAAATATCGGTGAAATATCAGAAGTATCATCATCTAAAGATATGATAACTAAATTAGGGTTAGATAAAAGTTCAGCAAAACTACTACCTATAGGCACTGTTTCCTATAGTAGCAGAGCTACTATAGGAAAAATAGCAATAAATGAAATCGAAGTTTCTACAAATCAAGGGTTTACAAACTTTATTTGTAATGATGACTTATATAACTATTATTTAGCATATTGCTTGAGTAATTTTACAAATGATATAGTTTCTCTTTCAAACTCAACAACCTTTAAGGAAGTTAGTAAGTCTAGTTTTAAGAGTTTTCAAATCCCCCTCCCACCACTAGCAGAACAAAAGCGAATAGTTGCCAAGCTAGATAACCTTTTTGAGAAGATTGATAAGGCGATAGAGCTACACCAACAAAATATCACAAATGCTAATACTCTAATGGCTAGCACGCTTGATAAGACTTTTAAAAAGTTGGAGGGTGAGTATTCATATAAAAACTTAAAAGATATAACAATTAAGATAGGTAGCGGTGCTACCCCTAAAGGTGGACAAAAAGCATATAAGCAAGAAGGTATCAGCTTAATTAGAAGTATGAATGTCCATGATATGGGTTTTACTAAAAAAGGCTTAGTGTTTATAGATGATAGTCAAGCTGATAAATTAAAAAATGTAATTGTTGAAAAGGGTGATGTCTTGCTAAATATTACAGGAGCATCTGTAGCAAGATGTTGTGTTGTCTGTGAAAGTGTTTTACCTGCTAGAGTTAATCAGCATGTATCAATAATCAGGTTGCATGATAGTTTTATATCTAAATTCCTATATTACTATCTAATATCGCCTATGAAAAAAACTGAGTTATTGTTTAGTTCATCTGGTGGAGCAACTAGAGAAGCTATTACAAAAAGTATGATAGAAAATTTTCAAGTTCCTGATATTTCTCTACCAGTCCAACAACAAACCGTAGAGTATTTGGATAGTATTGCTACAAAGGTCGATAAGATTAAGCAATTAAATGAGCAGAAATTAGAGAATTTAAAGGCATTAAAAGCCAGTATTTTAGATAAGGCATTTCGTGGGGAGTTGTAGAACAAGCTTACAGTTATCCTGAACTTATTTAAGGATCTCATTAGGGTTGAGAATATGGTGAGATACTGAACTAAATTCAGCATGACAATAAAAAATATATGATAAGTATATAAGTGCTTGCAGAAATAACCTTAAAAGGTTACTTCTGAGATTCCATGGACAAGCCGATAGAATGACGCACTTATTCCTTATAGTCATCCTGAACTTGTTTCAGGATCTCATTAGGATTGAGAAAATGGTAATATGCTGAAATAATTTGATTTAGACTATCGATATCTAGGAAGTAAAGTACTAATGAATAAAAGAGGTTTTGTTTATATACTAACAAATCAAAATCAAACAGTTTTGTATATAGGTGTTACATCAAACCTCAAACAAAGAATCTATCAGCATAAAAATATGCTAGTAGAAGGTTTTTCTAAGAAATACCGTACTCATAAGTTAGTATATTATGAAATAGCAGAAAATATTGAGTTTGCTATATTAAGAGAAAAACAGCTCAAACGATGGCATAAAGATTGGAAAATTAATTTGATTAAACAGAGTAACCCTGATTTAGATGATCTATATGATAGTCTATAGTGAGATCCTGAAACAAGTTCAGGATGACGGTTTTGTATATATTTTATTTAAGTAGTAGGTAGTCTTAAAAAAAGAGAGAACAAAAAATGCAATCAAAGATAAGTAGAATAACAGACATACTAAGACGAGATGACGGAATTAGTGGAGCGATGCACTATACTGAGCAAGTCAGCTGGATTCTTTTTTTGAAATTCTTGAATGACTATGAGAATGAAAAATCTCTAGAGGCAGAACTAACAGGTGAAGATTATATATTTGTCTTAGATGAAAAATATCGCTGGAATACTTGGGCAGCTCCAAAAGGTGCAGATGGTAAGCTTGATGTTATTAATGCTGATACAGGCGATGACTTATTAGAGTTTGTCAACAAAGAGCTTTTTCCATATCTGAAATCTTTTAAATCTATTGATGAAAATGTCAAAACTCTTAAATATAAAATAGGTGCAGTATTTGAGTATATAGATAACCGTGTAGCTAGTGGTCATACTTTGCGTGATGTTATTAATGAAATTGATGAGTTAAACTTCAATAAAAAAGAAGACCTATACCAACTATCACAGATCTATGAAAATCTACTTAAAGAGATGGGTTCTGATGGTGGTAATAGTGGTGAGTTCTATACTCCAAGACCATTAGTTAAGGCTATCGTAGATGTAGTTAATCCTCAAGCTGAGCAAACAGTATATGATCCAGCAGCTGGGACTTGTGGCTTTTTGATAGATGCTTATGAGCATATGTATAGTAAAGAGCTATCAACGACACAGCTAGAGTTTCTTAATGAAGAGACTTTCTTTGGTAAAGAAAAAACGCCTTTATCGTATGTCATGGGTATGATGAATATGATTCTACATGGAATTACATCACCAAATATTACTAAGGCTAATACACTTGTTAAAGATATCCGTAGTCTTGAGGAGAAAGATCGCTATGATATTATCCTCGCTAATCCACCATTTGGCGGTAAAGAAAAAGCAACTATTCAAACTAACTTTCCCATCAAATCAAATGCTACAGAGCTACTATTTTTACAGCATATTTACAAAAGTCTTAAGCTTGGTGGTAGATGTGGTGTGGTAGTGCCAGAGGGAGTACTTTTCCAGACGAATAATGCTTTTAAAAATGTCAAAAAAGAATTACTTGAAAACTATAATGTCCATACTATAGTTTCATTACCTGCTGGGGTATTTTTACCATATAGCGGAGTTAAGACAAATGTGATTTTCTTTGATAGAGAGGGTAGCACTACAGATATTTTCTACTATGAAATTACACCACCGTACAAACTAACTAAAAATAAACCGATTCAGTTTGAGCATTTTGCAGAGTTTTTAGAAATTTGGCAATCTCGCAAGCTTACAGAAAATAGCTGGATAGTTAAAGTAGAAGATATCAAAGACTATGATATATCAGCTAAAAATCCTAACAAAATTGAAGCTATTGAGCATAAATCACCGTTAGAATTAGTCAATGAAATCAAACAAAATACTGCTGAGATAGATAAACTAATAAATGAGATTGAAAGTATTTTATAGAGATATTATTTTTCTATTTAATATTTTATACAAAATATAGGCTATTAAAGCTGTTGTAATATTGATAAAGAACACAGCTTCAACGTATTGGCTATAAATCTGACCACTAAATAGCGTAAGAGCATCTAATAATGTATAAATAGCAAAGAATATTAAACAAGCTGCTTTGAATTCTCTATTTTTAAATAGTGCTAAAATTGAGAATAAAAAGATGGCTAATTCAAAAATTCCTATCTGAAAAACAGCAGGAGTATAAATCCATCCTTGAAATTTACTAATACTATCCCCATCTACTAAATATGTAAAACTGTTGATACAAGCATATAGACTTATATTGAAAACAATAAAGTAGTTAGCATAGATATTTGCATGATGCTTACCATATATAATACTAGAGTGTAAAAACGCTATTATAAAAGGTGATATTAATAAACAAATACTTATAATTACAGTTACCATAAGTCGCTTAAATTTGTAGAAAATAGCTAGATTTTACAACAAATGCTTTGGCTTGTCATATATTTAATAATAAACATATAGACAATCTAATAGATGATAGTTAAAATTTGCTACTAGAAAATCGTTAAATAAATAAAAGGAAAACTTAATAATGCAAGTTACTGTAGAGAAGAAAGAAGGTATCCATTGTTCACTATTGATCGAAGTACCAGCTAATGAAGTTGATAGTATCGTTACAAAAGAAATTAACAAAACAGCAAAAACTATCAAGATGGATGGTTTCAGACCTGGTAAAGTACCTGCAGGTATGGTTGAGAAGAAGTATGGTGAGCAAATCCGTATGGAAGTAATCTCTGACTTGATTCCTCAAAAATACTCAAAAGCTATTCAAGATGAGAAATTAGCTGTTGCTGGTATCGAAGTAGAATTAAAAGAAAACAAAAAAGGTGAGCCTCTTAAGTTTGTTGCTAATCTTGAACTTTTCCCAGAGTTTGAAGTAACTGGTTTTGAAAAAATTGAAGTTCAAAAGCCTGTTGTTGAGCTGACTGACAAAGAAGTTAAGCAAATGATCGAAAATCTTAGAAAACAGTTAGCTACATTCGCAGAAGTGGAAAGAGCTGTTCAAAAAGATGATAAAGTAGTGATTGACTTTGTTGGTAAGAGAGATGGCGAAGTGTTCGAAGGTGGTTCAGCAAATGATCAAGAATTAGTGATTGGTTCTGGTCAAATGATCCCAGGTTTTGAAGATGGTATCATCGGTATGAACAAGGATGAGCAAAAGACTATCACTGTTACTTTCCCAGAAGAGTATCAAAACAAAGATCTAGCAGGCAAAGAAGCTACTTTTGATATCACTGTTAAGAAGATTCAAGAAGCTCAATTACCAGAAGTTGATGATGAGTTTGTTAAGAAGTTTGGTGTTAAAGGTGGTGTAGATACTTTTGAAGATGAAATCAAAGAAAATATGCAGCGCGAGCTTAAGTTCATCTTACAAAGAAAAGTAAAAGACCAAGTATTCAAAGGTTTAAGAGAAATCGCTGAGTTTGAAACTCCAAAAGCTCTAATCAAAAGAGAAATTGATGCTGCTAAGCAAAACTTAGTTAGACAAATGGGTGGTGGTCAAAACTTTGATGTTAACCAATTACCTGATAACTTATTTGAGGCTAATGCTAAGCAAAAAGTTGACACTAGTTTAGTTCTTGATAGCGTAATGAAGTCTCAAGAATTCAAGGCTGAAGATGCTGAAGTTGAGAGTTTATTAGATGAGTTGGTTCAAGCTTATGAAGAGCCAGAAAAAACTAAAGAGCAAATCAAAAAGAACGAAAAAGAGATCTCTAACTTAAAAGCTTTAGTTATAGAAAATAAGTTAACTGATTGGGTATTGTCTCAAGCTCAAGTAACTGAAAAACAAGAAGATTTCTTCGAAGTTATTAAAGAAAATATGCAAGCTCAACAAGCTGGTTTCTAAACTAGCTTATAAAGAGAGGTTATAAATGATAACTAATAACTTAGTTCCTACTGTCGTTGAGAAAACAGCTGGTGGTGAGAGAGCTTTTGATATTTATTCAAGACTATTAAAAGAGCGTATAGTTTTTTTAAATGGTGAGGTAAATGATCATTCAGCTAACTTAGTGATTGCACAGCTGCTTTTTTTAGAGTCAGAGGATCCTGATAAAGATATATATTTCTATATCAATTCTCCAGGTGGTATGGTTACAGCTGGTATGGGTGTGTACGATACTATGCAGTTTATCAAACCAGATGTGAATACTATTTGTATCGGTTTGGCTGCAAGTATGGGATCACTTCTATTAGCAGGAGGCGCAAAAGGTAAAAGATATAGCTTACCAAGTTCGCAAATCATGATTCACCAGCCACTAGGTGGTTTCAGAGGTCAAGCTTCTGATATAGAAATTCATGCAAAAAATATTCTGCGTATCAAAGATAGATTAAATAAAGTCCTAGCGCATCATACTGGGCAGGATTTAGAAACTATCGTGAGAGATACTGATAGAGATAATTTTATGATGGCTGATGAAGCAAAAGAATATGGTCTTATTGATCATGTAATTGAGTCTCGTGAAGCAATTATTAAATAATTAAAGGAAGTCTAATTTAATAAGATGGCTAAAATTCTATACTGTTCTTTTTGTGGTAAATCACAACAAGAAGTCAAAAATATTATTTCTGGTAGAGACGGTAATATCTGCAATGAGTGTGTAAGTAAATGTGCAGATAAAATCCATAGTGCGACTGGGACTTCTGCAGAAGATGTATCATTTGAGAAGTTACCTAAGCCAATTGAAATCAAAAAATATCTAGATGATTATATTATTGGTCAAGATAATGCTAAAAAAGTACTATCAGTCGCTGTATATAATCATTATAAAAGAATTACTTCAAATACTACAAAGGATGATGATACAGAGCTTAAGAAAAGTAATGTATTGTTAATAGGTCCTACAGGTTCTGGTAAAACATTATTTGCTCAAACATTGGCAAAGCTTTTGAATGTTCCTTTTGCTATAGCAGATGCGACTACTCTTACAGAAGCTGGTTATGTTGGTGATGATGTTGAAAATATCATTGTTCGCTTGTTACAAAATGCTGATTTTGATGTTGCTAAAGCTCAAAAAGGTATTATCTATATTGATGAGATAGATAAGATCGCACGTAAATCCGAAAGTGCATCGATAACTCGTGATGTATCAGGTGAAGGTGTTCAACAAGCACTTCTAAAGCTTATAGAAGGTACAGTGTCATCTGTGCCTCCTAAAGGTGGTAGAAAACATCCTAATCAAGATATGATTCAGGTTGATACTTCAGATATATTATTTATTTGTGGTGGGGCTTTTGCTGGTATCGAAAAAGTTGTCAAACATAGAATGGATAAAGTTAGTATTGGATTTAATGCTGATGTTATTCAGCAAAAGAATAGTTTAGATACTGAAAAATTAATGCAGAAAGTAGAGAGTGAAGATTTGACTAGATTCGGTCTTATTCCTGAGCTTATTGGACGTTTGCCGATTGTTACAGTTCTTAATGAGCTTAAAGAAGAAGATTTGGTCAAAATTCTTACAGAACCTAAAAATGCTTTAATCAAACAATATGTGAAGCTGTTTAAGTTTGATGATGTAGCTATTGAATTTAGTGATGAATCTCTTATTCAGATAGCTAAAAAAGCAATAGCTAAAAAGACAGGTGCTAGAGGTTTAAGAACAATTCTTGAAAACGTGCTTCTTGAAGTGATGTTCCATGTGCCATCATCGGATGATATTGATAAAGTAATCATCAATGATAAAGTCATATTAGAGCAAGAAGAGCCAATTCTTGTAACAAAAGCACAACAGCAAAAACAATTAAAAGAGATAATCTAAAAAATCTACAGGAGAATGTAAGTTTATGTCAGAAGTCCTAAATGTCGTTCCTGTTATTCCTTTAAGAGATGTGGTTATATATCCTTCGATGACTCTGCCTCTAAACGTAGGTCGTAAGAAGTCCATAGAAGCTGTTAAGCAGGCATCTAATAGTTATAATAATTATATTTTATTAGCTACGCAAAAGAATGGTTCTAGCTCTGGTGATGTTGTAGATAATATCTATGATATTGGTACTTTAGCTAAAGTTGTTCAAATTATGAAACTTCCTGATGGTAGTTTGAAAATCATAGTTGAAGGTATAGCTAAGAGGTTAGTAGCTAAGTATGAAAGTATTGATGGTTGTATCTATGCAAATTTAGATAGTCTTCATATTGATGATAGTTATGATCCAAGTCAGATTGATAAAGAGCTAAAAGCGATTTTGTTATCAATAACTGATTCACTTAAAAAATTTGTTGATATCAGTGGCAAAGTATCAAAAGAGTCTTTAGCTACGCTTATAAATACAGAAGAGCCTCATAAGTTTATATACGAGATCTCAACTATTCTAAATACTGAGATTGCCAAAAAACAAAAGATTCTAGAAGCTACAGATATCAAAAATAAAGCTCTATTACTTTTATCTTGTTTGTATGAAGAGTTAGAAATTCTTGAATTAGAGGCTAAGATTAAAGATAGAGTTAAGTCTCAAGTAGATAAAAATCAACGTGAATATTATCTAAATGAACAGGTAAAAGCTATTTACAAAGAACTTGGCGAAGCTGATGAAGAGTCAGAAGTAACGGCTCTTAAGAGTAGAATAGAAGCTACTAAGATGTCAAAAGAAGCTAAAGAGAAGTGCTTAAAAGAGCTTAAAAAGCTTAAATCAATGCCTCCTTCTTCATCTGAATCTGCTGTATCTAGAAACTATATTGAGACTATACTTTCATTACCATGGGGTAAAAGAGCAAAGGTTAAAAAAGATATTAATTTAGCTGAAAAAGTTCTAGAGAAAGATCATTATGGCATCAAGAAAGTTAAAGAAAGAATACTTGAGCATCTAGCTGTTCAGATCAAAAGAGATACTAATGCAAAAGCGCCTATTCTTTGTTTAGTAGGACCTCCGGGAGTTGGTAAAACATCTATCGGGCAGTCTATTGCTAGAGCAACAGGGCGTGAGTATGTGCGTATGGCTTTAGGTGGTGTACGTGATGAATCAGAGATTAGAGGTCATCGTCGTACGTATATCGGTTCTATGCCTGGTCAAATTATCCAAAAGATAATCAAATCCAAAACTGAGAATCCTCTTTTCTTACTTGATGAGATAGATAAGATTTCTTCAGATTTTAGAGGGGATCCATCAGCAGCGTTATTAGAAGTACTTGATCCAGAACAAAATAGTACATTTAATGATCACTATTTAGAAATTGATTATGATTTATCTAAAGTAATGTTTGTTGCTACAGCAAACTCGCTTGATATAGATCCTGCATTACGCGATAGATTAGAAATTATCCATTTATCAGGCTACACGGAAATTGAAAAGCAAGCGATTGCTAAACAATATCTAGTACCAAAAGCATTAGAAAATAATGGCTTAACAAAAAATGAGATTAATTTCACACCTAAAGCAACGCTTGATATTATTCGATACTATACAAGAGAAGCTGGTGTAAGAAATTTACAGCAAAAAATAGACGGAGTGTGTCGTAAGGCTGTTAAAAATCTACTCAAAGATCCTGAGCATGGTAAAGTCTCGATTACTCAGAAAAATCTTGAGGATTATCTTGGTGTGTATCAGTTTGATTATGGTATCAAAAATGCTAAACCTAAGGTTGGTCAAGTCACGGGTTTAGCATGGACATCTGTTGGTGGGGAGCTATTAACTATAGAAGCTCTGGCAATGCCTGGTAAAGGTAAAGTCAAATATACCGGTAGTCTTGGTGATGTTATGAAAGAATCTATTGATGCTGCTTTTAGTGTTGTACGTTCGATATCAAAAGACTATAAGTTAGAAGATGATTTCTATGAGAAAAAAGATATACACATACACGTTCCTGAGGGTGCTACACCAAAGGATGGTCCAAGTGCTGGTATAGCAATGACTACAGCTTTGGTCTCTGTATATACAAACAAGCCTGTTAGAAATGATATTGCGATGACTGGAGAGGTTACTTTACGTGGAGATGTCTTAGCAATAGGAGGTCTTAAAGAGAAGCTTTTAGCTGCATTAAGAGGGGGAATTAAAGAGGTTTTGATTCCTAAACAGAATGTAAAAAACTTAGCTGATGTTGATAAAGAAATACTAGAAAAACTCGAAATTACACCTGTAAACAACATAAAAGAGGTTTTAGAGAGAGTTTTTTGATGTTAAAGCATTGAAACACTACATTTTTAGTGTTATAAACTTAAATGACACTTGTCGATTATGTATAAATAAAGGAGTTTAAGACATGAATAAGAGTGAATTAGTAAGTGCTATAGCTAAAGAAGCAGATGTTACTAAAGAAGTTGCTAGCAACACTCTAGATGCTACTATTGCTGCTGTAACTAAAGCTTTAAAAAATGGTGATAGCGTTACTCTAGTAGGTTTTGGAACTTTTCAAGTAAAAGAAAGAAGTGCTAGAGAAGGTAGAAACCCTAAAACTGGTGAGACGATCAAAATCGAAGCTTCTAAAGTTCCAAGCTTTAAAGCAGGTAAAGGTCTTAAAGACGCTGTAAAATAATAAAAAATTGCAAAAAAAGTAATTTTTTGAAAGGCATGCTTAACAGTATGCCTTTTTTTTATCTATAATATCTATAGTTTAATAAAGCAGTAATTATTTAAGGTTGATAAAATGTTACAGTCTTTCAATGATAGGCTCAAAGGTCCATTCACATGGATTATCATTATTTCTATAAGTTTTATATTTGTCATATCTGGTATGACATTTTTTTTCACGAATGTTGGCTCAAGTAGATCTTATGTAGCTAAAGTAGGCGATAATGAGATAGGTCTGCAACAGTTTCAGCAGTATGCTCAAAATGCTACAACAGAATCACAAAAGAGAGCTGTTTTAGATCAGATGATAAATCAGTATTTGATTCTTGCAGATGCACAACGTCATAATATTGTTGTGTCTAAGTTGGCTTTACAATCTGCTATATTTACAAATCCAATGTTCTTTGATAAAGATGGTAAATTTTCTGCAGATAAACTAAAGCAGGTTGTTGAATATATTGGAGGTATGAATAGACTAGAGCAGATTCTAAGTCAAAATATTCAAGCAACAATGATTCCTAAAGCTATAGCTGACACAGTAATCACAACAGACTATGAGAAGAAGCTGTTAGCAAGTATTTATTTGGTTAATAAGAAAATAGAATATTTGAAAATATCTCCAGTAGATTTTCAATCTCAAATAAAGCCAAGTCAGCAAGACCTAGAAAGTTATTATAATGCTCATAAAAATGATTATATAAATCCGGCTCAGAAAAATATTAGTTATTTCATAATTAATAAAGAAGACTTTATAAGTAAAAATAATATCAATAATGATGAGTTACAAGAGTATTATGAAACTCACAGAGAATTATTCAAAGATTTTGATGATAATACCAAAGCATCGATTCAAAAAATAATTCAAAATAGAAGAGCTTTAGAGCAGTTTAATAGCTATACTCAAAATATTGACAGCGTGAAATTTGCCGAATTAGAAAAGACTTTAGGTAAGGCTAAAACAGCTAGTATTGTAAATAATGATGAATCAACAATATCTGCGCTTACTAATGCTCAGTTTTTTGTAAATACTGATAAGTATGGAAGTATTCTAGTAGCTGACGATAAGCTTCTAGTATATCAAGTAGATAAATCTCAGCAAGCAAGTCAACAAAAACTAGCAGATGTTAAAGATAAAGTATCTAAAGCTTTTGTTGCACAAAAATCTCAACAATTAGCTATAGAAAAATCGCAAAAATTACTTGATGACTTGGTTAGTGATAAAAAAGTAAGTATCAGTTTCAAACAAGCAACTGTTGATAGTAACTCGAAGTCATTTAGTAAAGAATTTAATGGTTATGTAATGTTTAATACTAATAACCAGTATCATAGCTATCAAGCAGATAATGGTGATATATACATATATAAAGTTATTAAGGTTGAACCTCTTAATAGTAAAAATGCCAAGTTACCTGGTCAGGTATTAAATGCAGCTAAGGAAGAAGAGTTAAACTTCTATTTACAAGTAGTTAAGCAAGAAGTTCCGGTTAAAGTTAATTACAAAAATATCTAAATGAATAAACTAATCTATGGTCTTGCGGGACCAACAGCATCTGGTAAAACTTCTCTATCAATATCTATTGCAAATAAAATTAATGCTGAAATAATTAGTGTTGATTCATCACTTGTCTATAAAGGCATGAATATTGGTACAGCTAAGCCAACTTTGGATGAGCAAGGTGGTATTAAACATCATTTAATAGATATAATTGAGCCGACAGAAAGTTTCTCGGTTGCTGATTTTATAACAAATGTTAATAAGATTAAAAAAGAGATTTGGAGTAGAGGAAAAGAGGTTTTGCTCGTAGGCGGAACGATGCTTTATTTCAAAGGTTTGATAGAAGGTTTATCATCTTTGCCTGAATCTCAACCAGAGATAAGACAAACTTTAGAATTAGAAAGAAAAGCAAAAGGTTTACAATATCTTCATCAGCAGCTAAATAAAATGGATCAAGAATCTGCTAAGAAAATTAATCCCAATGATCAGCAAAGAATATTTCGTGCTTTAGAAGTAATTATGATAACTGGTAAAAAATATTCTGAACTTGTTAAAACATCTAAAGTTGGTGGGTTAGAGGAGCAATTTAAACTATGTGCTTTGGTACCTAATGACAGATCAATTCTGCATAATAATATTGAATTAAGATTTAAACAGATGCTTGATCGAGGATTTCTAGATGAAGTTCAAAGCTTACGCAAAAATCCTAAGCTTACTAAAGAAACTACAGCCGTCAGAAGTGTTGGATATCGTCAGGCATGGGAATATTTAGATGGAGACATTAGTTATGAGGAGTTTGTTAAAAAAGGAATCGTAGCCACTCGCCAACTTGCTAAGCGCCAACTTACATGGATTCGTAATTGGAAGGGTGAGATTAATTTAGTTGAGGCTGAAAGCCAGAGTAAAGAACAACAGATTCTAGAATATTTTGATTGTAAGAGAAGTTAAATAAATGAAAAAGATAATAGCAGTAATTTTAGTGTCTTTAATAATCTCAAGCTGTAGTATTTTGTCAAAATCAACATCAGATATAACAACAATAAAAATAGATTATAAGAAAAATATTTTAGAAGTCGATAACTATAATGGTAATAATTTTAATATTGAGATCATTAATAAAAAAACTAATTCAAATAAATATTATGCTAGTGAGAATATAGTAGTTAAAAAAGGATCACATGATTATAGGCTTAGATTTAACCAATTAAGTCAGAAGCTAGTTGATGATTTATTAAAAAATCCAAAACTTAATACTACGTATATTTATACCTCTTTAGAGCCTAGTAAGGATTTTAAAAATGCTTATTCATTAGTTTACAAAAACCTATCAATAGTTGATTTAGGTAATCTTAAAGGTGAAGTGTTATTTAATTCACTTATTACAGATAATTTTTTTAAAGTTTCCGGCATTAGCTCTAGCAGGGATGGTGGAGTTTCAAATTTAGAAATATCAACACTAGTTGCACTAGATTCAGATAAAACTATTACAATTGGGGGTATTCCAGAATTTAAAGAATCTACACTAGAGATAAGTCCTCTTGAATGTGCTAGTATGGGTACTGCATGTGATGATGGGCGTAATCATTAAATAAAATTTGCTGATAACTCTAAATATTGTTAGAATATACCGCGAAGTTTAATTGTTAAACTTGATAAAATAATAACTATAACAAAATAATTAAAAGGAAGTGAGACAATGTCAAGAATATCATCTTTACAAGACCCGTTCTTAAATGCTTTAAGAAAAGAAAAAGTTAGCGTATCTGTATATCTAGTAAACGGGATCAAACTACAAGGTCAAGTAGAAGCTTTTGACCAATTCTGTATCGTACTTAGAAATACTGTAAACCAAATGGTTTATAAGCACGCAATTTCTACTATAGTACCAGCTAAGAGTGTTAGAATGGTTTATAGCTCTTTTAACCCATATCATCAAAATACAAACGATGATCAAGATGAGAATGTAGATGATATTCATTCTGATGAGCTTGAAGTTCAAGAAAATCAAGAAAACATAAACGAATAATAATCTCTATTCTTTTTTCTTTAATAATTCCATTCGGAGTAATGTAAATGGAATTTTTCGAATCTTATGAAGCAGGTAGTAAATGCTTGCTTGTAAATATAAATTTTAAATATCGCCGTGAACTAAATGCTGATTTAACTGAACTTGAAGGTTTAGTTTTAGCAGCAGATAAAGTTGTGTTGGAAAGTTTAGATTTCAATCACCCTGAACCTGATATCAAATATTTTTGTGGTATGGGTAAAATGGAGATGATCAAAAATAAACGTGATGAGTTAGAAGCTGATCTCGTTGTGTTTAATCATCCATTAAGCCCATCTCAAGAGAGAAATATTGAGAAATTTCTTGAGTGTAAGATTATGGATAGAACGAGACTAATTCTTGAAATATTCTCACTTCGAGCAAAAACTCATGAAGGTAAACTTCAAGTTGAACTAGCGCAACTAAACTATCAGTCAACACGTCTAGTCAAAGGTTGGACGCATTTAGAAAGACAAAAGGGTGGTATTGGTGTACGTGGTGGACCAGGTGAAACACAGCTTGAGATCGATAGACGTTTAATTAGGCAAAGAATTAAACAAATTACCCAAAAGTTGGAAAAAGTAAAACATCATCGTGATTTAAGTAGATCGTCACGAAAGAAAAATAATATTCCGACAATATCATTTGTTGGTTATACCAATGCTGGCAAATCAACGCTATTTAACAAAATAACAAATGCAGATGTTTTAGCTAAAGATCAGCTCTTTGCAACACTTGATCCTACTTTGCGTAAAGTAATTGTACCTAAACTAGGTGAAGTTATTTTTTCAGATACAGTAGGATTTATTAAGAACTTACCTCATGATTTAGTAGAAGCATTCCATGCAACTTTAGAAGAAGCTATAGAGTCAGACCTTCTAGTTCATGTGATAGATTATGCAGATGAGGATTATAAAAGTTATATTGAGCAAGTAGAAAAAGTTCTAAAAGAAATAGGTATTGCAGATAAAGAGATGATCTGTGTATATAATAAAATCGATAAAATTGAGAATGCTTATGCTGGATTCGTTCCTATGGATGATTCAGACTCAAGTGTGGTTGGCAGAGTGTATCTGTCTGCTCAGACTGGGGATGGTATTGAAGAGTTTTATCATGCGTTGGCTACATTTTTTAATAAGTCATGGGTTAGTGAAACTTTAGAATTACCACCTAAATATTCAAAAGTTAGAGCTATGATGTATGAGCTTGGAGCTGTTGATGCTGAGGATATTTCTGAAGACGGCAACTATCTGCTTAAAATAAAAATTTCAGAAGATGATTTTGAAAGATTTAAAAGAGAATTTGATTTAGATTTAGAAGAGTTCTTTGTTAAATAGTTTCAATCTTATTTATACTCAGGAACTTCAATTGGATCCTTAAATATTCCAGCACCAATAAATTTAGAGATAACAGGAGTTGATGATATTTTAACCGTAATAGTAGATAAATATTTTTTGACTATCTCATCTGAGGCAGCCACAGATAAGTTGGTAAGCCCGACTTTTTGTTTTCTAGCTATTATATCTTTTAGTCTATGTTGCCACTTATCAAAAGCGATATTATGATCACCTTTTGCTTTATGAAGTTCACCAGCTAGGACATAAGCTTCAACAATTGCAAATATACTTCCTAGCCCCATTAATATAGATGGGCAAGCAGCTGAGTCTCCAACAAGAGCGACTCTTCCTTTATGCCAAGTATCCATGCGTATTTGACTGACTTTATCAAAATAAATCTCTTCTACACTATCTAACTTATTAAGAATATCGGGAGTTTCCCAGCCAAAATCACTGAAAGATTTTTGTAGTAACTCTTTTTTTTGTTCTAAAGTTACTGGGAATTGTTTTACAAGGTCAGCATCTAATGTAAACATAATTAAAGTTTCATCTTGGTCTAGACACACTCTAGCTACTTGTTGTTTTTCACCCACACTTAGAGCATAGGTATATTTCTCATAATGATTGTAATCTTTGAGAGAAAGAGCCGCGACATATTTATCTAAGTCATATTCTTGATATTCTGATTTATCAAAAGCGATGCTACGTATATGAGAATTTAAGCCATCAGCACCTATAACTAAATCAAAATTTTCTTTAGCTCCATCACTAAGATGAGCAGTTATAACTTTATCTTTTTCTTCTATTTTTTCGATAGATGTACCAAATCTAACGTCTATACCTTTACATGCTTTATAAATGGTTTCTGCGATATCTCCACGCTTGATACTTAGGAAGTCATCATAATTATCAGTGATTAATGAAGAAACGTTTATTTTAGAAGATCTTCTACCATTTTCATCAAAACAGTGAATATTTTTAATTTGATATGACTTTGCTTTAAGTTGCTCAAGAAGTCCCATTTTTTTCATTATTTCACAAGCTGGACCCCAAAAGTCTACTAAATATCCGCCAGTTCTAAATTCTGGAGCTTTTTCAAAAAGAGTAGGCTGAAATCCATATTCTCTTAGCCACCATGCTAAGGTCGTACCTGCTATACCAGTACCATTTATTGCAATTTTTTTCATTTTCATATTCCTAGGAAATGTGTCTCTAATATAGATTTTAGAGTTATATTGATAGTTATTCAATACAGCTTTACTATGCATTTAGCATTTATTTGTAGATAGTGCAAAAAATATAGGAAAATTTATATATAATAGTTATGGTAAAAAATATTTAACATTATTTTGAATTAAAAATTATAGGAATAATTACTTATGATAAAAAGGCTAAAACAGAAGTGGTTTTGGAGTAAAAACTCTGAGCAAGGACCACCAGATTTAGAAGAAATGATTAAAAAGTTCTTTGGCAAAAAGTCAAAAAAGAACGATGATGATAATGAGAGTATTTATTCAAAAAATGCTAATAAAAATAAACCAATGTTTGATAAACCTCCTGTGGCTAAAATTACATCTATAGTTATAGCGCTATTGATTGTAGCTTGGGTTGGTTTTGGTTTTTATGTAGTGCAACCAGCTGAACAAGCTGCTGTACTTCGATTGGGTAAATTCTCTAAAATGGTAGAGCCTGGTCTACATTGGCATCCTATTGGTATTGATAAGGTATATAAGGAAAATGTCCAAGAGCTTAAAACTACATCATTAAAGCGTGATATGCTTACATCAGAAGAAAATATTGTTCATATCTCTTTTACAGTTCAATACCGTATCGTAGATCTAGAAAAATACTTATTTGCAAATGTTAATACAACACAGTTATTACAACAAGCTCTAGAAAGTGCAGTTAGACAGGTTGTTGGTGAAAATAAACTAGAACAGATATTAACTACTAATAGAGCTGTGATTACTCAACAAGTTCGTAAAGAGATGGAAGCGCTATTACAGTCTTATAATACTGGTATATATATTAGTGAAGTGATTATGCAGCCAGCTCAGGCTCCAGAAGCTGTTAAGAGTGCATTTGATGATGTAATCAAAGCTCGTGAAGATCGTGAAAGGGAGCAAAATGAAGCCGAAGCTTATGCTAACAGAGTTGTACCAGTTGCTCAAGGTAAAGCCCAAAGAATTGTTGATCAAGCAAATGCTTATAAGCAAAAAGTTGTTTTAGAAGCACAAGGTGAAGTTGCTCAGTTTGAACAGTTATTACCAATATATAAAAAATCTCCTGATATAGTTATGAACCAAATGTATTTTAATACTATCTCTAATGTGCTACAGCACAATAAGATCTTCTTAATAGATGGAGATGGCGCGAAAAATATTTTTTATGGTTTAGATAATGCTCAAAAGCAAGCATTATTACCAAACACTCAAGGAGGTAACTAGGATGAGTAAATTTTTAAAAATATTCTTAGTACTTATAATAGTTATATCTGTTGTAGTGTTAAGTACTAAATTTATTGTTAAGCAAGGATCAGAAGCAGTTATTTTAAGACTAGGTGAACTAGTAAAAGATAAAAATGGTAAAGCAGTTGAGTATGAACCTGGCTTACATGTTAAGATTCCATTTATTGATACAGTTAAAACTTATGATATGCGTAATAGAGTATTAGAAGCAGATTCAGCTCGTGTTGTGACTAAAGAGCAGAAAGATGTTTTGATTAATGCGTATGTGGTTTGGAAGATAAGTAATAACAATATTTCAACATTCTATACTAGTACAAGTGGAAGTGTAGAACGAGCGGAAACTCTGTTGAAACAATTTTTAGAATCTTCTTTAAGAGCTGAGGTTGGTAATAATGATATTCAAAGCTTAATTAATAATAATCGTGATAAGTTAATGATTGCTTTGACAAATAGTGTACAAAAGCAAGCTAAACAAATTGGTGTTGATGTCATAGATGTAAGAGTTAAGCAGATTGATCTACCAGATACTGTTACAGACTCTATTTATCAAAGAATGAGATCTTCACGTCAGAAAGTCGCTGCATCAATTAGAGCAGAAGGTAAACAGTTAGCTGAAAAAATTAATGCAGCAGCAGATGCTAAAGTTACTGTAACAATGGCGGAAGCTGAGAAAGAATCTAAGATTATAAGAGCTGAAGCTGATGCGAAAGCTGCCAAAATTTTCACAGAAGCTTACTCAAAATCTGTTCCATTATATGAATTCTTAAAGAGTATGAACTCTTATAAAGAAAGCTTTAATGGTAAAAATGAAGTTGTATTTATGCTAAAACCAGATAGTAAGTTTTTCCAAGGTTTTAAATTAGAACCAGATAGTAAGCTTGCTGAAGATATGAAGGAAGCAAAATAAAAATGACTAAAGTGAAAGTGCTTTTTGTATGCAAAGGTAATATTTGTAGATCACCAACAGCTCATGGAGTTTTTAGAGATATTGTCAAACAAAATGGCTTAGAAAATTATATCCATGTTGCATCTTGTGGTACAAGTTCACGTATGTGGGGACATGAGGGGCATGGGGCTGATTTGCGCTCTTTAGAAATGGCTAAAAAATATGATTGTGATCTTTCGGATCAAGTTTCTCAGCAGTTAGAAGAGTCTAATTTTGTAGAATATGATTATATTATTGCGATGGATCAAGAAAATATTGATACAATGAGAGAAATGTTTCCAAAGGCAAACTTTTCAAAAGTATCAAGGATGTTGCAGTATGCTCCTACGATCGAACTAACTGATGTACCAGATCCATATTATGAAAGTAATTTTGAAAAGGTCTTTTTGATAATAGATACAGCATGTCATGGTCTTTTCGAAAAAATAAAATTAGAGTACAAATTATGAACTACACTAAAGCAAAATATATAATGGGTGCAGCAAAAGTTTCTCAACTTCCTGAAGATATAGGAGTAGAAGTTGCCTTTGCTGGACGTTCAAATGCGGGTAAATCGAGCGCGCTTAATACTCTTACAGACCAAAAAGGTCTTGCTAGGGTAAGTAAAACTCCTGGTAGAACTCAATTAATTAACTTATTTGATTTAGGGGACAATAAGAGATTAGTTGATTTACCTGGTTATGGTTATGCAAAAGTTTCTGAAGCCATCAAAAAACAATGGCAAAGTGAGATGGAGAACTATTTGACATCTCGTAAATGTCTAGAAGGAATTGTGCTTTTAGTAGATTCTCGACATGAGCTAAAAGAGTTTGATTCTTTGATGATTGAAATGGCGATATCTTTTGATTTAAATTTACATATTCTTTTAACAAAAGCAGATAAGCTTAATAATAAAGAAAGAGCGCAAGCAAATAAAATGATAGAAAGTTTTTTAAAAACTTTTATCCGTACAGATAAAATTTCATATCAGTTATTTTCTTCACTAAGTAAAATGGGCTTAGATAAGTTAAAAGAAAGGCTTGATGTATGGTATCAGTAATATTCAAAATATTCGTATCATACATAGTTTATCAATAGTTACATAATTAATTAAAATAGCCTATATAGAATATTCAATTCTAAGTTAAAATACTTTAGTATAAAGTAGATTTAAAATCTTTTATAAATATATGAGGTAATTCTAAAGAATGTATAAAATATTAAACTTTTACACCAAAGAAGAAGTTTCTACAGATAGTTTTGTGTTTGCTGGGGAGAATGAGCCTTGGGAAATCCAGATGAATATTGATGAAATTAGTAAGAAAATCAACAAAGATTATTTTACTCAAGCATCACCATGTTTATCTAAATATATACCATTTATGCCAATAAAAGATCCATCAAGCTTTGTATCTTTAAGAGAGGCAGCTACACCATTGCTTAAGAGTAAAATTATAGGTAAAGAGTTAGGAATTAACCTATATTTTAAAGTTGAAGGTAAAAACCCTACAGGTTCATTTAAAGATAGAGGATCTGCAGTTGATATAACAGTTGCAAAAGAACTTGGTGCTAAAGGGATAGTGCTAGCATCTACAGGTAATATGGCTGCTTCATGTGCGTGCTATGCGGCAGCTGCAAAGATGCCTTGTTTTATTATTGTGCCAGAAGGTGTAGCAGCTTCTAAATTAGCTCAGGTTATGTCTTATGGTGGTAAAATAGTTCAAGTTAAAGGTAGTTATAATGAGGCTGCAAAATTAGCTTATGATATTGCAAAATCAAAAGATTTCTTCTTGGCTGGAGATTATGCATTTAGAGTCGAAGGTCAAAAGACAGCAGCATTTGAACTTATTGATCAGTTATTATTCCAAGTGCCAGATGAGGTTATAATACCTATAGGTTGTGGTACAAACATGACTGCTTATTATAAAGGTTTTTGTGAGTATAAAGAGTTAGGATTTATTAATTCTTTGCCTAAGCTTACTGGTGTTCAATCTACTGAGGCAGATACCTTAGCTAGAGCATATCAAAAGAATCAAAATAGAATCGAACCTCTAAAAACAGCTAATACAATAGCAACAGCAATAGCTGTGCCGTATCCTATTGATGGTGATAAAGCTATAGATGCTATATATAGCACAGGTGGAGAATCTACCGCGGTCACAGATATGAAGATGTTAGAAGCACAATATCTATTGTCGACTAAAGAAGGATTATTTGTGGAGTTAGCATCAGCGTCAACTATTGCACATTTACTCAAAAAATATGAAGAAGGTAAGCTTCAAAAAGGAAGCACAGTAGTATGTGTACTATCTGGAGAAGGTCTAAAAGATCCTGCAGTAGTGCTAAAATCTGCTATTCAGCCACCAATTATATATCCAGCAGAGGCTGATTTTGACAGACTTTATAATAGTCATTTCTTTGATAATAAGACAATGTTATTCATAGAGCAAAATGAAGTGATATTTGATGAAGTACCAACTCTTGAAGAAGTTAAGAAAACTCTTGGTAAATTATTTGGAGCAAATTATGATGAGAACTTCTTAGCTAAGGTCAGAGAGCTAATTGAGAGGTTCTTAGTTAAGGGTAAATCAATTAATGTATCAGATATACAAGATATTATCCAAGATGCTACTGAGATGGCAGATGCTATCAGTAAAGATATATTAGATGTTAAGTCATTTAAAGTAAATGTAGAACTAGATCAAAAATCTGTAGCTGAAGTTACTGTCAAAGTCGCAGACCAATTATATTTTGCATCAAGTTCAGGTGTTGGGCCTGTTGATGCTGTTTTAAATGCTTTATGTAGGGCATGTCCTAGTGATATTAGCTATAAGCTAACTGACTATAAAGTGAAAATACGTGGACAAGGTGCAGATGCTGTTGTTTATGTAGAGATGAGCTTGGAAAAAGAAGGTATTAAAAGTATTGGTAAAGCAGTTTCTCCAGATATAATTCAAGCTTCTGTTGAGGCATTTATAGACGCGTATAATATAGCGTATGCATAAGATTTTTTTGAAAGGTGAAAATTATGACAAAAATATTAAATAAATATAGTAAAAGACTAACAGAAGATAAATCTCAAGGTGCATCACAAGCAATGTTGTATGGCACGGGTATGAGCGATAATGATATGCATAAATCTCAAATAGGGATTGCTAGTGTATGGTATGAGGGAAATACTTGTAATATGCATCTAAACCAGCTTGCACAGTTTGTTAAAAATAGTGTTGAAAAAGAAAATCTTAAAGGTATGAGATTTAATACTATCGGGGTTAGTGATGGTATTTCTATGGGTACGGATGGTATGAGTTACTCTCTACAATCTAGAGACCTTATTGCAGATTCAATTGAAACTGTAATGTCTGCACACTGGTATGATGGATTGGTATCTATACCTGGTTGTGATAAGAATATGCCAGGATGTATGATGGCTTTAGGTAGACTTAATAGAACAGGATTTGTGATCTACGGAGGTACTATCCAAGCAGGCGTTATGCGTGGTAAGCCAATTGATATCGTTACAGCATTTCAGAGTTATGGTGCTTGTATATCTGGGCAAATCACAGAACAGGAGCGTCAGGAAACTATCAAAAAAGCATGTCCAGGAGCTGGAGCATGTGGTGGTATGTATACTGCAAATACTATGGCATGCGCTATAGAAGCTTTAGGTATGAGTTTGCCATTTAGTTCATCAACGCCAGCAACTTCTGTTGAGAAAGTACAAGAGTGTGACAAAGCTGGAGAGACAATTAGAAACTTATTAGAGCTTGATATTAAGCCAAGAGATATTATGACTCGCAAAGCTTTTGAAAATGCTATGGTGCTTATCACAGTTATGGGAGGTTCTACTAATGCAGTGCTTCATCTGTTGGCTATGGCAAGTTCAGTAGATGTTGATTTAAACATTGATGATTTCCAAGAGATAGCTAATAAAACACCAGTTCTAGCAGATTTTAAACCCAGTGGTAAATACGTAATGGCTGATTTGCATGCTATAGGTGGGACTCCGGCAGTGATGAAAATGCTATTAAAAGCTGGTATGTTGCATGGTGATTGTTTGACAGTAACTGGTAAGACTCTAGCAGAAAATCTCGAGAATGTTGCCGATCTTCCAGAAGATAATACAATCATACATAAGCTAGATAATCCTATTAAAAAAACTGGCCATTTACAAATTTTAAAAGGTAATGTCGCACCTGAAGGATCTGTAGCTAAGATTACAGGTAAAGAAGGGGAAGTCTTTGAAGGAGTTGCAAATGTTTTTGATTCAGAAGAAGAAATGGTTGTTGCAGTAGAAGAAGGAAAAGTTAAAAAGGGTGATGTAATAGTTATTCGTTATGAAGGTCCTAAGGGTGGTCCTGGTATGCCAGAGATGCTTAAACCAACATCACTTATAATGGGTGCAGGTTTAGGCCAAGATGTTGCTTTAATTACAGATGGACGTTTTTCTGGTGGTTCTCATGGTTTTATTGTCGGGCATATTGCTCCAGAAGCATATGAGGGTGGTATGTTAGCATTATTAGAAAATGGTGATAAAATCATTATCGATGCAATTAATAATGTTATAAATGTAGACTTGTCAGATCAAGAAATTACTCAAAGAAAAGCTAAGTGGCAAGCACCTCAGCAAAAGGCAACTAGAGGAACTCTTAAGAAGTATATAAAAACTGTTTCATCAGCTTCAACTGGTTGTGTTACAGATTTAGATTAAAAATTTGTAAAAAAAACTACTAAATATACTTTTTCTATTTAAAAATTTCAAGTCCATGTCTATAATGATTTAACATTTGGGAGATTAATAGTATTTCTAAATGATGTTAAGTGTTAAAAATATTGAATAAAGGAGAGTGCTTAAGTATGAAAATAACAGGCTCTCAAGCCATCGTGAAATCATTGGAAGCTCAGGGTGTTGATTGTGTATTTGGGTATCCTGGTGGTGCTATTATGCCTACATACGATGCTTTGTATGAGTCAAGGGATAAAGTTCATCACGTTTTAGTTAGACATGAACAAGGTGCTGTGCATGCCGCTGTAGGCTATGCTAGGGCTACTGAAAAAGTAGGTGTGGCAATAGCAACTTCAGGTCCGGGTGCAACAAATCTTATCACAGGGATCGCTGATGCTCAGATTGATTCTGTTCCTCTTGTCTGTATTACAGGTCAAGTTTTTAGTCCATTATTGGGTACAGATGCATTCCAAGAAGCGGATATTATTGGTATGTCTGTAGCAGCAACAAAATGGAACTATCAAATAACTGATCCTAATGAAATACCAGAGATATTCAAAAAAGCATTTGAAATAGCATCAAATGGTAGACCAGGCGCTGTGCTTATTGATATTACAAAAGATGCTCAAGTCGGTATGATGGAGTACAAAGAAGCTGTTGGTAATAAGCTAGGAAAATGGCTACATAAGCCAACAATAAATATGGATGATATTCTAAAAGCATCAGAATATATCAACACTGCTAAAAAGCCTATTTTAATTACAGGTCATGGAGTTATGCTCTCTGGCGCGGAGGAAGCGGTACTGAAGTTAGCTGAGAAGGCAAATATACCTGTTGTGAGTACTTTACTAGGTTTGTCAGCATTTCCTTATAATCATGAGTTATACAAAGGTATGTTAGGTATGCATGGTAATTACGCAGCAAATGTTCTTTGTAATGAAGCTGATGTGGTAATTGCTGTGGGTATGAGATTTGATGATAGAGTAACAGGTGATTTGAATCACTATTTGCCAAATGCAAAGATTATCCATATAGAAATTGATCCTTCTGAAATTAATAAAAATGTTAAAGCGGATATTGGTATTAATGCAGATGCAAAAGAAGCACTAAATTGTTTGTTACCATACATAGCTAATAATTCGCATAAAGAGTGGCATGAAGAATTTGCGTCAGAGCATGATAAAGAAGTAAAGGCTATTATAAATAATGAGACTATGCCTATAGATGGTGAAATTAAAATGGCAGAGGTAATAAGTCTTTTATCTAAAGCTACTAATGGTCGTGCTATAGTGGTGTCAGATGTTGGACAACATCAGATGATTACAGCAAGATATTATCAATTTCTAGAAACTAATTCTCATATTAGTTCAGGTGGTTTGGGAACTATGGGATTTGCCTTGCCTGCTGCAATTGGTGCAAAAATGGGTGTTAAAGATAACAGGACTGTCGTTGCTGTAATAGGTGATGGCGGTTTTCAGATGAATATCCAAGAACTAGCAGTGCTTAATCAAGAAGGAATTAATGTAAAAATTCTAATATTAAATAATTCATTCTTAGGTATGGTTCGTCAATGGCAGGAATTATTTTTTGAGAGTAGATACTCTTATACAAAAATATCATCACCGGATTTTGTGAAAGTTGCAGAAGCTTATGGGATACAATCTGAAAGAGTAAGAGAAAGAAAAGATCTAAAAGATGCTCTGTTAAGATTTCTTAATTCTGACAGTTCATATTTGCTTGAGGTAATGGTAGAAAATCAGGAAAATGTTTTTCCTATGGTTCCAGCCGGAGAGTCGATTAGTAACACAAAGCTAGGTATAGAGGAGTAGAGCTATGAGTGAAAATATATATTTTATAACAATGAATACTGAAAATACTCTTTGTGTGTTACAAAGAATTTCCTCTGTTCTTTCACGTAATCGTGTAAATATAGAACAGTTAACAGTGTTTGAAACAGCAAATAAAGGTATTTCTCATTTCAACCTTGTGGTACATGGTACACAAGAAAAAATAGAAAAAATTGTAAAAAAACTAGCAAATGTGATTGAAGTAATAGATATTAATATTACAAATTGTTTACCAATGCAAGGAGCTGTCGTAAGTGACATTCCTCAAAATGTTAAAACAGTTAGTCAAAAAAAAGCAGCTTAATTTAAAAATCTAGGAGAAATTAATAAATGGCAAAAATGAAATTTGGTGGTGTAGAAGAGACAGTTGTAACACAACAAGAATTTACTTTAGAGAAAGCTTTAGAAACTCTAAAAGACGAGACTATCGCAATTATTGGTTATGGAGTGCAAGGACCAGCACAAGCTCTTAATTTAAGAGATAATGGTTTTAATGTAATAATCGGGCAAAGAGAAAACTCTAAATCATGGGACAAAGCTATCGAAGATGGTTGGGTTGCTGGTAAATCTCTATTTAACATTGCTGAAGCTACTGCTAAAGGTACAATTGTTGTTAACTTATTATCAGATGCTGGTCAGATTGCTTCTTGGAATACTATTAAAGAGAACCTTAAGTCAGGTGATTTATTAATGTTCTCTCATGGTTTTGGCGTGACTTATAATGAGAAAACTAGCATTATTCCACCAGCAGATATTGATGTTGCTTTAGTAGCACCAAAAGGTTCTGGTACTAGTGTTAGAAGATTATTCTTAGCTAAGAAAGGTATCAACTCAAGCTACGCAATCTATCAAGATGCTACAGGTAATGCTGAAAAAAGAACTTTAGCTTATGGTATAGGTGTAGGTTCTGGTTATTTATTTGAAACTACTTTTGAAAAAGAAGTTTATAGTGATTTAACTGGTGAGAGAGGTGTTCTTATGGGTGCTCTTGCTGGAATTATTGAAGCTCAATATGAAGTTTTACGTGCAAATGGACACTCTCCAAGTGAAGCTTTCAATGAGACGGTTGAAGAGTTAACACAAAGCTTAGTACCTTTAGTTGCTGAAAATGGTATGGACTGGATGTTTGCAAACTGTTCTACTACAGCTCAAAGAGGTGCTTTAGATTGGGCTCCTAAATTTAGAGATGCTACTAAAGATGTGTTTGCTGAGTTATATAATGAAGTAAAAAATGGTAATGAAGCACAACGTACTATTGATAAAAACAGTCATGCTAACTACCGTAAAGATCTTGAGAAAGAACTTGAAGAACTTAGTCAAAAAGAAGTATGGCAAGCTGGTAAAACAGTTAGATCTCTTCGTCCTAATAAGTAATTAAATCATAAAACTATCATCTCTAATATTTATCTATAAAAATTTATAAATTTACTTGGAATTATAATAGATATATCCTTTGATTAGGCTATATTCTTCAAAAAATTCTCTATAAACTCTATTCTTTGTTCAGCAGTTTTAGTGTTTTTTGTGATGAGTAGATCTTGCTCTTTCGTGATTCTAAAATCAGCAGGCTGAGCTTGAATCAGTTTTATCAGCTTTTGGGGCTCAAATTTAGTAGTGTTAGCAAAATTAATCTTACCAGATGTGGCAAACATTTTTATTTGTCCAATGCCTAGACTTATAGCATCAATTTTGATGTGAGCAACTTTTAGAAGATATAACACTTCAACAGGTAGCCTACCAAAACGATCAATAAGTTCAATTTTTATATTTACTAGTTCCTTATGATCGGCTTTTGAAATTCGTTTATAAATGTTTAACCTAGTATTTACATCACTAATATAGTAATCAGGAATTAGTGTTGGAATATTAAGTTCAACTTCACAAACTGTTGAGTTAATGACATCTTCAATATTTAGCTCCTTGCCAGCTTTAAGATTAGCAATCGTTTTATCTAAGAGATCCATATATAGATTTAGACCTATACCATCAATATTACCACTTTGTTCTTGTCCAAGAATCTCTCCAGCTCCACGAATTTCTAAATCATGGTTTGCTAGTGTAAAGCCACCTCCAAGTGAATCAGTGCTACCAATAGCCTCTAATCTTTTTGTAGCATCTTTTGTAATACTACTTTCACTAGGAACTAGCATATATGCGTAAGCTTGATGGTGGGAGCGTCCAACTCTACCTCTTAATTGATGTAGTTGTGCTAAACCTAGATTATTAGCATCTTCAATAATTAAAGTATTAGCATTTGGAATATCAATACCAGTTTCAATAATTGTAGTACAAAGTAGTATATGATATTTATTATGTTTAAAGTCAAACATTATCTTTTGAATTTCTTTTTCACTCATCTGACCATGAGCAATAGCTATTCTCAAACGAGGGAATAGTTCTTGGAGAATTTCTTTTTTCTTTTGAATAGTATCAACTTTATTATAAAGATAGAAAATTTGCCCACCACGAATGGTTTCACGACTTACAGCTTCACGGATTATATTATTATCATATTCCTTAACAAATGTTTTTACAGATAAACGTTTAGCAGGGGGAGATGCAATAATTGATAGATCACGAAGTGCTGAGAATGCCATGCTTAAACTACGTGGAATAGGAGTTGCTGACATTGTCAGAATATCTATTTCAGCTTTAAGGGCTTTTAATTTTTCTTTTTGCGCGACACCGAAACGATGCTCTTCATCAATAATCAATAAGCCCAAGTTATTAAAGTCAATTTTTGAGGATATAAGCTTATGTGTGCCAATTATTATATCAACAGTACCTTTTTTGAGGTTATCAAAAAGCTCTTCTTGTGCTTTTGCTGTTTTTGAACGAGTGATAACTTCGATATTTACAGCAGTATTAGCGAATCTGTCTTTAAAACTATTATAGTGTTGTTGAGCTAAAATAGTTGTAGGTACTAGAATTGCTACCTGCTTTTGATTTTGAGTTGCTAGAAATGCTGCTCGCATGGCGATTTCTGTTTTACCAAAACCAACATCGCCACAAATAAGCCTGTCCATAGGCTTAGCTGATATCATGTCTTTGAAGACATCATTTATCGCTAAGAGTTGATCAGGAGTCTCTTCATATGGAAAGTCCGCACAGAATCGTAGATATTCTTCTTCATCTAAAGAGTTACTGAATCCTTGTCGCATTTCTCTTTTTGCATATATTTCTAAGAGATTAGCAGCAACATCAATAATCTTTTTGATAGTCTTTTCTTTTTGCTTTTTCCATTTATCTGAACCAAGTTTATTTAATGCTATTTTTTCAGTAATAGAAGAGTTATAAATAGAAATTAGATTTAATGAAGTGATTGGCACATAAATTTTTGCATCATTTGCATATCTTAGAAGTATAAACTCATCTTTTTTTCCATTTAATTCAATACTTTCTAAGCCTTCGTATCTGCCAATACCATGATCAATATGGACTACATGCATTCCTGGTTTTAGATCTGTCAGATCTTTAAGGTCAACAGTAGGGTGATGATCATGTTCTGATATCTTAGAAGAATTTTGAATATGCTCAGGAAAAAGGTCTGATTCAGTGATTAATATGACTCTCTTATCAATTATTACACCTTCTTGAAATGGAGAGATAATTAAGCAAAATTTATCTTTGATTTTAAGAGCATCGTCAAAACTTTTTGCAATTCTTATATTTAACTGTAACTTATTCAAATGCTCTAAAAGTATTTCACCACGTCCATTGGAATCAGTTGAAAATATAACTTTATCAAAATTAGAGCTATCTATTAATTTTTGTAAATCCCTAAAAGGATTAGCTAATTTATAGTTTGCTGAGATTTTTTCTAGATGATTTATATTTAGAGTTTTAGACTTAGATTTTGGTTGTTGGAACCATTTGATATGTTGATGTTTTTCATACAGATCTTTGACTTCTTTTTGTGAATAAAAAAGTTCTTGATATGGTAAAACAGGTCTATCAATATCATGCTTTAACTCGTTATATCTATATTTAACTTCTTCTGAGAATGCTTCAATTGAGTTGCTAATATTGTCAATAAGGTGGATATTTGCGGACTTTGGTAAGTAGTCAAATATACTAACAAGTTCAGGATAAAATAATGGTAAATAGAACTCTATACCACTAAAGTATTCATTATTTTTTATATATGTTGCAATAGTTGACTTTTGAGCTTGCTCGCCACACAATGTTTTAAGATTTTGTAGTGCTAAAGAAGTATTTTGTGAATTATAAATCAGCTCATGTGAAGGCATAATATTTATAGATTTTATTTCTTTGCCAGAACGTTGAGTTTCTGTATCTAACTCTTTGATTGTATCAACCTCATCATCAAAAAGATCAATTCTAAAAGCTACTTTTGATCCAACTGGGAAAATATCAATAATACTACCACGAATACTAAATTCACCTTTTTCAAAAACATTATTTACTAAGGTATATCCAGTTTCTGTTAGTAATATTTTTTGTTTAGTTATATCTAAGCTATCGCCTGTCTTAAGTATGAAACTATGTTCTTTGATAAACTTGGCAGGTGGAAGTTTTCTTAATGTATTTGAAATACTTGTTATTACTAGAGTGTTTTTAGGATTCTGTGTAAGTTTATGCAATATTTCTTGTCTTCTTGAGATAATGTCTATTGCTGCAGAAAATCTATCATAAGGTAGTATTTCTAAGTTAGGAAAATAGAATACTTCTATTTTTGAGTCTTTATTTAAATACTTTAATTCATCATAAACTCTATGTGCTTGTTGAGAGTCTTCAGCAACTATTAGATTAAAGTCGCGATTTTGTTTAAGATATTCGTTAAACAGGATACTAAAAGAAGAACCATAAGCATTAGACACAATAGTATCTTTTGCAGATATTTGATTGTTGAGCATTGAAACTTAGTAGATTAGAAATTATTAGAATAAATAATAATATAAATTAGTCTCTATCGCCAGCTACAGCACCAAAGATTTGTAATAGAGTTACGAAGATATTAAATAGAGAAACATATATGTTAACAGTTGCTAAGATATAGTTAGTTTCTTCACCTCTTACGATAGCATTTGTTTGCCATAAGATAAATCCACCAGAGATAAATGCAAACACTAATGAAATCACAAACCCTAAAGCAGGTATCTGTAAGAAGATATTAAGCACTAAAGCAACTATTGCAACAATAGCACCTATAGCGCAGAATGATCCTACTCTATTAAAGTTTCTAGCAGGGCTCATAGCAACCGCAGATAGACCTAAGAAAATTAGACCTGTAGTACCAAAAGCCATCATTATAAGCTCAGCACCATTTGAGAACTGATGAATATATAAATTTAGAATTGGGCCTAGTGAGTATCCTAATAGTCCAGTTAGTGCAAATGTTAAAACTATTCCCATAGGAGAGTTTTTAGTGGCATTGATACCAAACAATAGACCAATATAAACTACAAGCATCAGTATAGGGTTTAATACCGCAGCACCTGAACTCATAGCAACGAAAGCCATCAAAGCACTAAATAGTAGAGTCATTGATAGTAACCAGTATGTATTTCTAAGAACTCTGTTAGCTCTTAGTACAGACTCTTGTGATAGGGAGTCTATTACACGAGTATTGTTTTCAAAGTTATTCATTTTTTCTCCTTTTTTAAATGTTTTATATATGAATAAAATTTAATCAGCTACGATTATAGCATAATTGTATATTCTTAAATATGGGGTGCGAAGCTAAAATTACAAGAAAATTATTTATAAAGTAATAGAAATATCATATAGGAAAGACACAAATATCAAAGAAGAAAATATTAGATATAGTAGACTAGTTGTGATAACTTCATTTTTACCACCAGCAAGTATTTTACCTAGTGAAAAATATATAGGGACAATAAAAATATTTAAAACTAAAGCTAATATTGTGGCAATAATCAAAGCTAAATTGCAAAAAAGAGTATTATTGGTAAAAATAGCTATCATTAAAATAAAAACTCTAAAAGTTTCTATGTATAACATAGTTTTTATAAGATGAGATTTTGTAATTGATTCTATACGTAGAGTTATTAGTTTAAATCTCCATCCAAAATATATGATTATACATATAAAATATCCAGCTAGTAGAAATAATGATGTGCTTAAAGGTGAATTAAGATATTTTGGATTCACGACATTTTCATATCTAAGGAAACTAAGATAAAAGATTTTATTCACTGCAAGAAGACCTAAACTGAAATATACATATTTTAGAAGATTTATACCACTTTCTTTATTATTTGAAATAGTGAGAATATGCAGATAAATCAAAGATATTGGTAAGATAACCAAGTTTAGGCTACTAAAGACATTAAGATTTTGTAGCAAATAAAATAATATAAATGAAAAAATAAAGAAAATTAATAATACCCCATAAAAGCTAATATCAATTCGCTCTGTTTGATTTGTTAAAGAAGTGTTAAGTTTGTAACTATTTTTTAGGAAAAATACCAGTAAAAATATTGTTATAAATAGGTAGAATATCTTGAAACTATACATGTCCTTGAAGATTGTAATATAAGTGATAATACCTATCGCAATGCCAAGTAAAGCACTAGAGTAGACACCTATAAAGCCATACATTCTACGTAAATCTGTTTTTAAATAAAAAGCACTTAAATTAAATAGAAGATTAACAATAACTATTGCTACACCAATCCATAATACAGAGCAACTAAATAGTACAATATTGTGTATAAATGACAGAATCATAGCGATGATTATGAGCTGTAGTCCATGCACTATTGATTTGGTTGAACCGAAAAGATAATTACTGATACAGCCAAAAATTCCAGCAAAAAAGATTACAAAGAGATAATCATTCCTATTATAAAATAAATCAATATCACCATAACTATTTAAAATAGTCATAAAAGGTCCAATACATAAACATAAGCAAAATGTCATAAAAGCTATGATATGTAGACCTTTAGGTTGCTTAAAATGAATATTTACTTTAGATATTTTTTTAACATTTCTCATTATCTAAGCACTAACTCTTGTAATTTTGTTAAATAATTTTGCTCATCTGGTAGAATATTATATTTCTGTGATAGCCACATTTCCTCTGCTAGATAGTCTATCATAAGATGATGTACTTTATGCTCATCATTGCTATATTTACTAAGTAGCTGATGATACGTGGTATTTATCCCGATAGGGCGATTAGTTTGTACTTGTTCGATAATTGCTAAATGAAGGCTAATATGCAAAAAAGGATTTATTTGTCCCATCTCAGGCGAATAATCTTTATCAATGTTTTCAACAGTAATTTGCTTATGGTATTCAGGATGTAGCTCTATAATTCTAGATATTTGTTCTTCAATAGCTGTTAGTGGTTGTTTATTTAGAAACTTATTCCAGCTATCTATAAAAAGCTTGCGAAGTTGGTATCTATCATGAGAGAAAATCATAAATATTTTTCCTTATCCTTAAATTCACAGTACTGAAAAATTATACAATTACGACATTTAGGTTTTTGAGCTGTGCATATATATCTACCATGTAGTATTATCCAGTGATGTGCATCTTGAAGATACTCTTTAGGAATTACACGTAAGAGCTTTTTTTCAACTTCATCAACATTTTTACCTTTTGCTAATGGTATACGATTAGCAAGTCTAAAAATATGAGTATCAACCGCCATAGTTGGTTGATTAAATGCTGTGTTAAGAATTACATTTGCAGTTTTTCTACCAACACCTGCTAGAGATATTAGATCATCGAAGTTATCAGGCACTTGGCTATCAAATTTTTCGATTAAATCTTTACATGTTGAGATCACATTTTTTGCTTTAGTTTTATATAACCCAATAGATTTAATATATTGGGCTAACTTTTGTTCTCCAAGGGCATATATTGTTTCAGGAGTATTAGCAATTTTATATAAAACATGAGTAGCTTTATTTACACTTACATCAGTGGCTTGAGCGGATAGAATAACAGCAATCAATAGTTCGAAGTTAGAGTTATATTCAAGCTCAGTCGTTGGATGAGGGTCATTTTTTTTCCAAGTTTCAAAAATTTGGATTCTCTTCTGTCTATTCATTATTTGGTGTAGACTTTTTTCTATTTTTATATTTTGCTAATGAAGCCGCAATATAAGCTTTTTTATCTATTTCTTGAGCCGTAGCAATATTTTTATAAACAGCTCTTTGCTTAGCTTTTGTCTGGCTTACTCTATGTTTGTGATACTCATATCTATCTCGGTAGTGATTTTTTTGCTGAATATATTCACTCTGATTTAGATTTATTGGTTGCATATCAGCAGCCAATTTAACTAGAGATATACAATCCATCGGACATGGTTCAATACAAAGTTCACAACCAGTACATTCTGATTCAATTATAGTGTGCATGAGTTTTTTTGAACCTACAATAGCATCAACCGGGCATGCAAGTAAGCATTTCTCACAACCAATACACATTGATTCATCAATCTTTGCTACAGCACGAGGTTTGTATTCTCCAAGTGAGCTATCTAGTGGTATTTCAGGTTTATTTAAAAGTTTTGATAACTCTTTTAAAGTCTTTTCTCCACCAGTTATACACTTGTTGTGATTTTCGCCATTTGTAATAGCTTTAGCATAACTATAACAGTCATCATAAGTACATTTTTGGCATTGTGTCTGAGGTAGTATTTTATCAATTGCTTCTATGGATATAATCATCTTAATATAGTTCTATATTTGTTTTGGTTTCGATATTTTTTATGTAACAGTTAATACTATCAGGAATCTCAATTAAATCCCTAGCCATAGTTAGTATAAAGAATATTGGAAAAATATTTATATCATCCCAAGAGAAGTTATCACCATTGATGAAAGGGGTTTTAACAAAGGGGGCTATTTCTTTGAGAATTTTATTGATCCCTATAATCGAATCGTAGGGAGGATTTCTAAGTAGAGCATCAAAATCGCCAATGTATTGAGATTTCTTGTTTATAAAATAATCTTTAGCGCTTTGTGTTGGAAAGTCACATTCATTACGAGGATGGTGAGGAATACGCGGGTATACTATTCTACGATAATGTTCTGCTAATTTAGTAACAGAGTCTTTAACAGAGCTACCAATCGTTGATTCTGCTATCTCAAAATTTTGAGTTTTTGATATAAACTTACAGATTTCATCACTCTCTTTTATAAATGTTCCATCATCTTTTTCTAAGAAAGGAACTTGCTTAGAGCCAATTCTTTCTATATGAGCTTTTTCATCATCATTTGCTAAGATTATCATCTCATAGTCTAATTTGCTTAGATCAGCCACTAGTCTAACTTTTATACAATATGGGCAGTGATGATAAAGATATATTTTCATAGTTTTTGATATTATAAAAGTTTTAGATATTATAGCATCTCTTAGGAAGAGGTAAACTTGTTTAGCTAGTCAGAGATTATGTTAGGAAATAATAGGAAATAAAAAAATGCCAAATTTTTATTTTTATTTTTTATAAAAGACATTAGTATAAAGCTTATTTTCTTTCGGAATATCTATGTTTAAAGATCTAAAAACAAAGCAAAGCTTTACAATTGCTGCAATTACATTCTGGGGGCAATTTGCTACCTATAGTTTTAATGCTATTTTAATTTTATATCTAACAAAATCAGTACTAGATTATGGTATTGGTTTCTCAGAGAGTCATGCTTATTCATTTCAAGGTATTTACAAGGCGATGAATTACGCAATCATTATGTTTGGTGGATATATTGCGGATAGATATCTTGGTTTGAGAAGATCTATATTTTGGGGAAGTTTGCTACTTGCTTTTGCATACTTAGCTGTATTTTTAAGTGGTTTTATGGTGCATTTCAGTAATGAGTTTTTTATTTTTGCATTCGCTTTAGTCCCTGTGTGTGGCTCTTTACAGTTAGGAACCGCATCAGCTATGGTATCAAAAATTTATAGCAAAGATCCTGTACATGCAAAAAGTGGTATGACAATGTTTTATATATCTATTAACTTAGGTAGCTTACTAGCTTATTTAGTAGCTCCTTCATTAATTGGATACCAATTTGGTGCTTTAGCAGTATTAAGTGTAGTTTTTGTTGGAAAGTTAATAGCGATAGCAAACTTTTCTTATAGATATAAAATCTATGATAATGTTGTTGATGAAATTGATAAAAAGCCAATGACAAGTATGGCTAAGAAAGTTGTTTTAGGATATTTAGCCATAGTATATGTTTTTACAGTAATTTGTTATCACTATCCAGACTATGCAAATGTTGTAGTAGCAGGTATTAGCATGTTCTGTTTATTACTATTCTTATTTAGAACAATATTTTTCTTAAAAGATGATGTACGTATTAAGCAAATAGTTGGTTTGATATTAATAGTTGTAGCTGTAGTATTTTTTGTTATCTATAATCAAATGGAATCTACTCTTGTTATGGCAGCAAAAAATAACTCAGATCTCTTAATGTTTGGGTTTAGTGTAAATCCTGCGAGCTATCAGATGGTTAATCCAATTTTGATAATATTTGGTGGTATGCTACTTATAAGAATATATCCACTTTTACCAAGATTTTATATACCTTACCAATTTGCTGTTGGAGTTTTGTTGGCGGCTATAGGGTTATTTATAATGTATTATGGATTCTCTATAGCAAACAATGGCGTAATTAGTGGTAATTATATTACCTTATCGTATGTATTAATCTCGATATCAGAGTTGTTTGTAAGTGCAATTGGGCTTAGTATGATAGGTATATACTGTGATAGTAAAACAATAGGTTTTGCAATGGGAGCATGGTATATATCTTCATCTATGGCAAACTCTATTACAGGATTGTTAAACCAAGTAGTAGCTCTTCCCAAAGATGGTATTAGTACCGTAGATAGTGCTGGTTTGTATCGAAGTTATTTTTTTGACACAAGTGTTAGTGTTATGTCTGTAGGAGTGTTTGTGTTTATACTTGCATATTTTTTGATAAGATTTATGAGAAGAAAAAATATAGAATTTGTATAAGTTATTAACCTAAATTAGGAGCGTTAAAGCTTCTTTTAGCAGCTTCTTGATCTAGCAAATATAAGCCACTATCTTTAACAATTTTGATCTTATTGATCATGTCACCAACAGTAGCTTCCTCTTCAACTTGCTCATCTATAAACCATTGTAGGAAACTCTTAGTAGCATGTTCTCTTTCTTCTAGTGCTATATCCATTAGGTTATAAAATCTAGTAGTAACTTCTTGTTCATGTTCAAGAGTCGCTTCAAAAGCTTCAAGTAACGAATTAAAATTATTTTGTGGAGCAGCAACAGATTTAACCTCAATACGACCATTTTTATCATAGATAAATTTCATTATTTTTTTTGCATGGAAAAGTTCTTCTTCATACTGAGCCATAAACCAATTAGTGAAGCCACCTAAACCAATATCTGACGTGTAACCAGCCATAGCTAGATAAAGATTGGCAGACTCTAGTTCATAATTAAATTGATCATTTAAAGCATCAAGTAATTTTTGTGATAGCATAGTATTTTCCTTATTTTTTTATCATTCTGTTACAGTTTAAATGTTTTTGGAATCATCTGCAAATTATATATAAGTCGATTTTTTCTATATGGTTGTAAGTAATGATTTCTATAAAACAGATAATCTGAAAGTAAATATTTATAAATAGGAGTTTATCTTTTATAATGTAGTGAAAATTATAGATCAAGCAAATGCTCCAATAATTGTATGAAAGAAATATCTAATATAAAGGTAAAAGTTGAAAGTGGTACAAAGTACACTACAGACCATGGTTTTCATGCCGTCAAAGATGGTATTAGAGACAAGAAAGAAAATTCTGTGCATATACGCAAACCAGAATGGTTAAAAGTAAAAAAACAAGATTCAAAAGAATATTTGAAGGTTAAATCGATAACTAAAAAAAATCGACTCTCTACAGTTTGTGAAGAAGCAAAGTGTCCAAATATCAATGAGTGTTGGTCTCATGGAACAGCTACGATTATGCTGATGGGTGCTGTGTGCACTAGAGCTTGTAAATTTTGCTCAGTAGATACTGGTAATCCAAAAGGATGGTTAGATAAAGAGGAACCTCAAAATACAGCCGAAAGTGTTAAAGTCATGAATCTTGAATATGTCGTACTAACATCTGTAGATCGTGATGATTTAGAAGATGGTGGAGCAGGACATTATGCAGCTACAATTACTGCTATCAAAAATCTTGATGAGAACATAAAGGTTGAGGCATTGACTCCCGATTTTTCTGGAGTTAAAGAAAATGTTGATAAAATTATTAATACAAACGTTGATGTAATAGCTCAGAATATTGAGACTGTAGAGCGTTTGACCCATCCTGTGCGTGATCCAAGAGCTGGATATTGGCAGACACTGGAGTTTTTGAGATATGTTAAGCAAAAGTCTCCTAATATTCTGACTAAAACTAGTATTATGGTAGGTCTTGGCGAGACTGATGAAGAAATATATAAGACTATGGATGATGCACGTAGTGTAGGTGTAGATATAATAACCCTTGGTCAATATATGCAGCCTACTAAACATCATTTGAGTGTAGAAAGATTTGTTACACCACAGCAATTTGAAGAATATCGTAGAATTGGACTTGAAAAAGGGTTTTTAGAAGTAGCATCTGGCCCTATGGTTAGATCAAGCTATAGAGCAGATAGAGTTTTCAAAAGAAATAATCTAGATTTATAAAATAATAAAACATAAAGGTGAATTTAAAATGGCAAAAATAGCTGTAGTATTATCTGGATGTGGTTATCTAGATGGCTCAGAGATACAAGAGACTGTTTTAACAATACTAGCATTAGAAAAGCAAGGTGTAGAATGGCAAGGAGTTGCACTTAATAAAAACCAAAAACATGTTATCAATCATCTTCATCAAAGTGTTGATAGCAAAGCATCTCCTCGCAATATTTTAGAAGAATCTGCACGTATCACTAGAGGTAATGTTATCGATATAGCAGATGCAGACAGTGATGAGTATGATGCAATCATTTTCCCTGGTGGTTTTGGAGCTGCCAAAAATATCATGGATTTTGCATTTGTTGGTGACGAAACTTATCAGATGAATCAAGATGTGTTGACTTTCGCGCGAGCTTTTTATTTAGCGGATAAACCTGCTGGATATATATGTATTGCACCATTGATGATTCCTTTGGTTTATCCAGAGGGTACAAAAGCAACTGTTGGTACAGATGAGAATACATCAGCTATCCTAGAGAAAAAGGGTGCAGAAGCTGTTCTGATGGATGCGACTGATATATGCGTTGATGAATCTGTAAAAGTTGTGTCAACTCCAGCATATATGTGTGCTAAAAATATTTTAGAAGTATCTCAGGGTATTGATAAATTAGTAGAAAAAGTAGTTAGTTATATATAAATAAAGTAGGTGTAAAAATGGCAGGTCATAGTAAATGGGCTAATATTAAGCATAAAAAAGCTAAAGAAGATGCTAAAAGAGGAAAAATCTTTACAAAGCTTATTAGAGAAATAACTGTTGCTGCAAGGCTAGGGGGTGGAGATAAAGATGCAAACCCGCGTTTGAGAGCAGCCATAGCAACGGCTTTTGCTAATAATATGAGTAAAGATACTGTTGAGAGAGCTATACTTAAAGGTGCAGGTGGAGATGATGGTGCTAATGTTGAAGAGGTGCGCTATGAAGGTTATGGACCAGGTGGAGTTGCTATAATAGTAGATTGTATGACTGATAATCGCAATCGTACCGTAGGGGAAGTTCGTCATGCTTTTACAAAAAGTGGTGGTAACTTAGGTACTGATGGTTCAGTGGCTTATATGTTTACCAAAAAAGGTATTATTTCATTTGCTCCGGGTGTTGATGAGGATGTTCTTATGGAAGTAGCTCTTGAAGCTGGTGCAGAAGACATTATTACTCATGAAGACGGTAGTATAGATATTTTCACAACACCTCATGATTTTTCTGATGTGCAAGAAGCATTGATTGCAAAAGGTTTTACTTCTGATAATGCTGAAGTAACTTTTGATGCAGAAACAAAAGCTGAACTTGATATTGAAATTGCCGAGAAGGTTATGAATTTGATTGATAGATTAGAAGATCTTGATGATGTACAAAATGTATACTCTAATGTTAATTTCACTCAAGAGTTAATGGAGCAATTAGGATAGTTTTTTCATATTTTTTATTGTAATGTCAGGTTGTGACTTGATGATATGAATATTATGCGTAACATCCAAAAAGCTTCTATCTATTGAAAATTATCTATAATAAAATTTTTATAAGTTTATTTAATTTAAAAAGTGTATAAATGGTAATCTTAGGAATAGATCCAGGTTCTAGAATTACAGGCTTTGGAGTCATAAAGGTTCAGGATAATAGGGTATATTATGTAGCAAGTGGTTGTATCAGAATTACAGAAACGGGTACAGCTAGAAGACTTAAGCAAATAGCTGATGGTATTACAGAAGTTGTAAATACTTATGCTCCTACTGAATCAGCTATAGAACAGATCTTTATGTTCCAGAATCCTGGTGCGGCGCTTAAGCTTGGACAAGCTCGAGGAGTAGCGATGTGTACACTTGCTATTAATAGTCTTGAAGTATCAGAGTATTCAGCCAAACAAATCAAGCAAGCTGTAGTAGGAACTGGTGGAGCTGCTAAATCTCAAGTTCAACATATGGTGCAGTCAATACTAGGTTTAAGTAAAAAGCCACCTGAAGATGCTGCTGATGCTTTAGCTATAGCAATATGTCATTATCATAGTAGTAAGTCTCTAGCTAGAATTGCTGGAGCAAGTCGAGTTGTACATAAAAGAATCAAATAATTTTAAAAAAACAGTTGACCCTGACCTTTGGTAATACCTTAACATTCCAACATATCAAAAAGTAAAAGGTTTTTTATGCAGTGGTATACAAAAGAAATTAGCAAATTGACAAATGTATCTGTCAAAACTTTACATCATTATGATAGCTTAGGTTTGCTAGTTCCTGTACGTAATCTAAATGGTTATAGGATTTATACAGAAAAAGATCTACTAAAACTTCAAAATATAATAGTTCTAAAAACATTTGGTTTTAATTTGAGGCAAATAAAACAGATTTTGGATAAGAAGTTAGATATTAAAGAGAGTTTTTTATTACAATTAAATACCTTAAAAAAGCAAAAAGATCAGCTTGAAAAGTTAATAATCATACTCTCTAAATTTATAGAGCGAGATGATTTAAAGCCTTTTGATATTAGTAAAGTGTTTAATATGATTAAGGAGTCTAATATGTCAGAAGTTTATGAAAACTCTCTTGAAGAAGTTTTGAATGATTTAGAAAAGCAACAATATAATCAATTAAAACAAGAGAAAAAAATAACAGAAGAAGTTTTTAATAAAAGATGGAAAACTCTTTGTGAAGAAATTAGTCTAAATTTAGAGAAAGATCCATATAGTGAATATGGTATTAAAATGGGTGAGAGGATTCATGCAGCTGTTTATAATCTTTATGGTAGGAGATATGCAGGCCTAAAACATACTGTATGGAATAAAGGTTTTATGACAGGGAAACTTGGAAGCAATATAGTTACTGAGAAGGTAATTAATTGGATAGATAAAGCTATGCAAGCTTACTTTACAACTAGATTAAGAAGCATATTTATTGGTTTGGAGAATAAGCAAGATAGTCTTGTGGCAGAACAGTTTGGACAACTACTAGATGAAATGTTTGGTAATGAGGATGGTCTAAAACTGAAATTTTTTGAGCAAATGTTTAATCATAAAGAAGTTCCAGAAAAAACCAAAAAATGGGTTAAGCAAAATCAAAAAATTTTTTTATAATTAATACATAAATATATTTGTTTATGTAGTCTTCAGTGCTTATAATTGCGTTATTAAGATAAAAAAATAGTTTATAAAATGAATTCAAAATACTACTTTAGAGCTTGTACAGTTTGGCTTATTGGTGCAACATTTTTCTTTTATGAGTTTTTCTTAAGAGTATTGCCAAATTCATTACATCAAGAGATTGTCGATAGTTTTCAAGCGACAGCATTTAGCTTCTCATTATTTGGTGGTGCTTTTTATCTTTGTTATTCAGCGTTGCAAGTCCCTGTGGGTTTTATATTTGATAAATACGGTATAAAAAAATCACTATTTTTTGCAACTATTGCTTGTGCCTTAGGAGCTTTATTATTTTCTTTAACGTCAAGTATATATGTCGCGATTTTTGCTAGATGTTTGATGGGGATTGGTGCTGCATTTGGTTTCTTGGGATTGCTAATAATTTCAACTCAGTGGTTCCCTGTAAGGTATATGGGGATTTTATCAGGATCTACTCAGATATTAGGGACTCTCGGTCCAATCTTAGCTGGTGGACCATTATTATTTTTTGTTAGCTATTTAGATAGCTGGAGATTAGTAATATTAATATCTGCTATTGTAGGAATTTTTTTAGCAGCTTTAATATTAATATTTGTTAAAGAGGGTGCTAAAGCTGCAGAGACTCTGAGTAAACAAGAAGTAAATAGTGAAATTAAAGGCAACCTTTTAAATAAGAATTTAATTACGATATATTTTTATGCTTTTTTTATTTATTGCTCTATACCTACTTTAGGGGCGATATGGGGTGTGAGTTTGTTAGAGACTAAGGGCTTTACTGCAACACAAGCATCATATTCTGTAGCTTTTTTATGGTTAGGTTTAGGTATCGGTAGTCCATTTTTTGGATTTTTATATGATAAATTTAAAAATAAAGTTAATATGTTGTTTGTTGTGTCTTTATTAGGCTTTGTTTGTGTCTGTGCGTTATTATTCATGGATTTGAGTCATACAATGAGTATGATAATATTATTTTTGATAGGTTGTGCCGCTGCTGGACAAACATTATCATTTACAGTAATTGCTAACTATAGAGCGGAAAAACCAAAGTCTATATTTTTTGGTATAAATAATACTGTTGTTATGCTTTCTGGATTTGTTGTTCCTCTTATTGTTGGGATTTTAGTGAATAGTTTTGATTTAGATATTTCTGTTGCACTTATGATTCTTCCAGTTGCATTTTTAGTTGCGCTCATGGTTAGCTTGAAACTAGCTATAATTCAAAAGTGCTAAGGTATAGATGATGATTAGTTTTATTAAAGGTACTTTAATTGAAAAAGACCCTACAGCTTTGCTTATAGATGTAAATGGCTTAGGCTATGAAGTTTTTGTTCCAATGACTACATTTTACTCATTAGGTGAAATTAACAGTCAAATTAGTTTGTATACGCATTTTGTAGTTCGTGAAGATGCCCAGCAATTGTACGGTTTTAAAACAAAGGTTGATAAAAAAGTCTTTCAAGAATTAATTAAAGTAAGTGGAATAGGAGCTAGGACAGCTATTGCAATATTATCAGGTATGGATTCGACAACACTTTTGCATTGTATCGAGAATAAAGATTATGGGTTGTTAGCTACTGTACCGGGTATTGGCAAAAAAACAGCTGAGCGTTTAGTTGTTGAGATTTATGATAAATTATTAAAAATGGCAAATGAGATTTATAGTCAGTCATCTGATGCTTCAGTATCTGTAAATACTAATAATTCTCAACAAGCTCAAACACCAGCGGCTATTTCAAATTCAATCTTTAGTGAGTCAGTAGATGCACTTTTAGTTCTTGGCTATAAACAAAAAGATGCAGAAAAAATGATTCGTGGTACTATTGGAGAATCAAAAACAGCTGCAGAAGCAATTCGCAAGGCTCTACAAGGGTCTATAAGATCAAAAAATAAATAATCTAAGGAATTTAAAATGATATTAGCTATAGCATTGATAGTGCTATTAGTCGTTTGTGGCATAGTGCTATTTTTTATACTTAATAAAAAATCTATAGAAACAAAGCATATTCAGACTCAATTTGAAGATTATAAAAATTCAGTACAGCAAGAATTATTATCTTTGCGTAGTAAAGAATTAACTTTTGATACACTTTTAGATCAAGAGAAGCAAAAGAATTTAGAGTTAAAACAAGATAATAATCTTCGTATAGATGAGCTTAAGCAGGAGCTTAAAGAAGAGAGAGAAAAGTCTTATCGCTATATCGAAGAAATAAAAAACTATAGGTCTCAAGTATCAGTGCTTGAAACTCAGCTTAAAGAACAAAATGCTGCTATGAAAGATAAGTTAGAGTTATTACAAAATAGTGAGGCTAAACTAAAAACTGAGTTTGAGAATTTAGCCAGTAAAATCTTTGAAGATAATTCAAAAAAGCTTAATGAGCGTAATCAAGAAAGCTTAAATAGTGTTTTAAATCCTGTACGTGAACAGTTAAAAGATTTTAAGCAGAAAGTAGAAGATGTTTATGATAAAGAGTCTACTGCTAGAGGCGCTTTGCAGAATGAGTTAAAAACTCTTAAAGAGCTAAATCAAAAAATGACTACAGAGGCTCATAATCTCACAAATGCTCTTAGAAGTAGTACAAAACAACAAGGAATCTGGGGTGAGATGGTGCTTGAGAATGTCCTTGAGAAATCTGGTCTTCGTGAAGGTTTTGAGTACTTCCGTGAAAAGCATACTACTGATGATGAGGGTAAAGCATATCGTCCTGATGTGGTTGTTAAGTTACCTGATAGTAGAGATATTATCATAGATGCTAAGACTTCGTTATTTGCGTACAATGATTATATGGCGGCAGATGAAGAGCAGAAGCAAGCCCACCTCAAAGCTCATATAAGATCTATTCGTGAGCATATCAAAGGTCTTGCAAATAAAAACTATGAGAATCTAAAAGGTATAAATTCTTTGGACTTTATATTTATGTTTATACCTGTGGAGGGCGCTTTGTTGTTAGCACTAGATAATGACACTAATCTTTATGATGAAGCATTTAAGCAAAAGATAATCCTAGTTAGCCCAACAACTTTATTAGTAGCATTACGAGCAGTTGAGAATACTTGGCGCTATGAAAAGCAAGCTCAGAGTATCACAGATATATATAGTAGGGCAGAAGAGCTATATAAGAAGTTCGTAGGATTTGTTGATGATCTAGAAAAAGTTGGTAAATCTATAACTGATGCTAATAAATCTTATGAGAATGCTTTTAGTAAGTTAAAAACAGGTCGTGGAAATTTAATTGGTCAAGTTGAAAAACTAAAAGTAATATCAAATATAAAACCTAAAAAAGAGCTTGATAATAATCTAGTTGAAAATGCTATGGGAGATAATGAGTAAAATATGAATTTTTGCAACAAGACATATTCTTTTATAAAGTCGTTTTGGGAATATTTAGGACAGTCACAAGACAAAAATTATCGTATTCTACATATTGTAGTAGGTATGGCTGTTTTATTTCAGATTATAAATAGTAATTTTGTACATACTAAATATGGACTCAACGCATGGGCATATATTCATATGCTTTGTGGGCTAGGGATAGCGGTATTAAGCGTACTATTGCTTATTATGTCATTAGACAAAAGAGGTTTAAGATACTATTTTCCATATTTATATGGTGATTTCTCAGTGCTAAGAGAAGATATATTAGAGTTGATAAAATTTAAATTACCTAATGCTCGTAGTGGTAGTATTGCTGCCATAGTCCAAGGTTTAGGTTTATTAGCTTTGACTCTGGCTTGGGTTACAGGATTTTTTTGGTTTACGGCTTGGAACTATCAGTCAGCATATATTGATAGTTTAAAATCTATTCATAAAACACTTGTTGATCCTGTTGAGATATATATTTATGCTCATGCTCTAATGGGAATTTTACACTACATTTTGCAAAGATATTTTCCAAATAGGATAAGTGACGTTAAATAATATTAAGAAATTTTTTTCGATAAAGGCTTCAGAAAATCATCAATAGTACAATGATTTTCGATAGGATGACGAAGATTTTTGTCTTTATTCATACTGTAATGGTTATTTCTACCTACTTTTTTCACTGTTAAATATGCTGTTTCGGTTAGGTCACTGAGTATATTTAGGACCGCTCTTTCAGTGATCCCAACCCTGATAGCCATATCTCTAATAGTAATGTTTGGGTTACTATTAATTAGACATAACACATGTGAATGATTTGTTAGAAAAGTCCAACTTTGAGGTTTTTTAGTAGCCATTATCTATATTTTGTATTATTTATTAGTTAATTATACTGGAGAATACGGCAAAGATGAATGATGTAGCACGATTTGCATTTCACCTTTGGCATTTTGCTTGAATCCCATAGTATATAGTTAGCTATTACCTTTGTACCATCAGTTTGAGTCAAGTGCTTGTTACCCATGACAATACCTATATTATTTTCGACAATATAACTGGAGTTTTCAAACTCTAATTTTGCCCATGAGCCAATTGCAAAACCGTTATCTTCAGGATATTTGTCATTGTCAGCTATAAAACCAGATAGCTAGTTATTTTAAATAACTAATTTAGAAAAAATTAATTATTGTTGTGTAATTTATTGGGTTTATAAAGTATTATTATCGTAGGATATTATAGAATTTTTGAGTATGCATAGCGAGCCTCTTTTCCCTCTTTTTGTCGTAGTGATGCTAGGTGTATTAATTGTCACTATTGTTCTCAAAAAACTAAAGCAGCCATACGTGGTTGCTTATCTTTTAACTGGTATTTTGTTAGGTCCTTATGGACTAAAATTAATTCAAGATCAGGAAAATTTAGCTAGGTTAGGAGAAATCGGTGTAATACTGTTATTATTCTTTGCAGGTATGGAAGTATCGCCTAGAAAGTTTGCTGAAAACTGGAAGGTTCCTACTATAGGTACAATGCTACAGATGCTAGTAACTAGCTTTATTGTATCTATTATTGGTTACGTTTTGGATTGGGGTCTAGCTAAGATATTGCTATTTGGTGCCGTGATTAGTCTAAGTAGTACAGCGGTTGTACTTAAATTATTGAATGATAATGGCAGTATGAAGACACGTTTAGGTCAAAATGTACTTGGTGTACTTTTAATTCAAGATTTAGCAGTAGTGCCAATGCTTATTATTATAAGAATTATTGGCGGCGAAGAGCCATCTGTTAGTCAAATATTGATACAAGTTGTAGGAGGTATTTTAGTTATATCAATCGCTGCAATTATGGCTGTTAAAAAAAATATAAAAATACCATTTATATCTGTATTAGGCAAAGATGAGGAAATGAGAGTTTTTGCTGCTTTAGTCATCTGTTTTGGTATGGCTGGGCTAACTGAGTCTTTAGAGCTATCCTCAGCATTAGGGGCCTTTATTGGAGGAATGATTGTATCTACTGTCGAAGAAACAGAGTGGGTTGGCCACAGTCTTTCTACTGTCAAAACAATTTTTATGGCGCTCTTTTTTATTTCTATAGGTATGTTGATTGATCTTAACCTATTTTGGAATCATATATCTTTATTCATCTCATTATTACTACTAACTTATGTCTTAAATACAACAATAAATGCACTTATTTTTAAGGCGTTACGTCAAAGGACTGATGAAGCATTGATAGGTGGCGCAATGTTATCTCAAATTGGAGAATTCAGTTTTGTATTGATTTCTATGGGATATGTTTCAGGAATTCTATCAGATACTATGTACCAATATTGTATAACATTGATATCATTGTCATTATTGTTTAGTCCATTATGGATTAGTACTATTAATTTATATATCAAAAAGTTTATTAGGAAGAAAGCTTAGTTTTAACTTCTTTGATTAGCTCTTGAATATATTGCTGTTCTATTTCTTTTTTATCATCTATATAACAATAAAAATAAGCCTGTAAATTTACGATATTTTCTTTGTCTGCAATAGTTTTTATCTCAACATTTGGAGCAAAATTATATATTCCACATTGTTTGAGTTTATTTTTACTAAGAATACTACTTTTTGAGAAGTCTTCATCGAATGAGTATTTATTTGCAATTATTTTTTTAATTTTAGAGTCTAAATTATCTCTTATTTTTAGCACATTTTGTTCTGTATTTATCAGAAAAGGAACTTTATGTAGCATAATATTTTCATCACTAGTAAATGTCGAAATAATGCTAGTAATAACTATTGAGTTTGGAAATTTTAGAAGCTTACCAGTCGTTTTTTTATCACCATGTTCATTTGTTTCATACATTCTAAAATAAAATAACTTTACTTCTGTAATATAACCGTGTTGCCCTTGAATTTGGATATAATCTCCTTCAGAAAATAAACTTCTCCAGTTAATTATAATCCAGCCAACAAGATTCATGACAGTTTCTTTATTTACTATTATTAAACCGGCAGCTACTAAGCTCAACATTGTAAATAAGTTAGTAATTCCACCAAGCCATATTTTAATTATTATTAAAAAGAAAATTATTATGCTGATATATATTATTCGAGATTTTAACTTATTAACCTGTTTTATTGTTGTTTTTCTTTTTTTCAGTATGTGAAATGACAAGATGGCTATAATAATGATAATTAGTGTAATAACAAGTGTAGAAACACTATTAAATATTAGCTCGTTATATGTTGTCATAGAAGTATCCAAAGGATATTAATTGAATTAATAAAGTATATGATTTATTTTTTAAATTTTGAATTTAAATAACCCTAAAATATATAATTCTTTTTGCTACAAATATAAGGAAATACAATATATTTGAATATTTATAGTATTACTATTTATAAAATTAAAGTAATTAGATCTAAACTTAATGATATTTGATCGTAAAAGAAGGTTTTTTTCTATATCCTATAAATATGGTTAGCTAACAATATGTATTGGCGGATGAGGACTCAGAAATATACTCTGTTAGTAGGGTGGGGTATTTGGATCGTGGCTGCGATCTTCTATGGTTTGGACTATTTTCAGCATACTGCACCAAGTGTTTTAATCAAACCAATATCTACAGATATGGGAGTTGGCATAGAGGATATAGCTTATGTGATGAGTATATATTTTCCTATTTATGCTATATCTCAGGTTCCAGCTGGTATGATGTTAGATAGGTTTGGCTCTAAAATAATGTTATCAATATCGTGTTTAGTCATGAGTTTGGGGATTTTACTATTTGTATATGATCCAAGCTTAGATACTATGCTAATAGGGAGAATTTTAATTGCCATAGGTTCAGCGGTAGCTTTTATAGGTACATTAAAAGTAGCCTCCGATGTTTTACCCGAGAGGGTATTTCCTATCGCTGTAGGACTGACTAATACGATAGGAGTACTTGGAGGAATATTTGGTCAAGTATTACTAAATCATTTAGTGATCCTTCATGGTTGGCAATCAGCTTTAGCCTTAATAGGTTATTTTGGTATTTTTTGGAGTTTAATAATAATTATTTTTTTGAAATCATCGATAAATATTAAAAATCCTACTAATAATTTTAAGTATTTGAGCTTTGGTCAAAGTTTAAAATTGCTTCTAAATAAGAAGTTATGGTTATTAGCAATTTATGCAGGATTAATGGTTGGCATTGTTGTTAATTCGTTTTCAGAGCTTTATGATGTTTTATTTTTAGAGCAGGCTTATAATTTATCACAGCACACAGCAGCACAAATAAGTGTAATGATGTTCGTAGGGATAGCAGTTGGAGGACCATCGCATGGTTTTATTGCTAGTCTATTTGGTGAAAAGAGAATATGGATGCTAATCTGTAATTTAATTACTTTATTAGCATTTTCATCTGTAATTATATTTGCAAGTTCTATCACAGTTAGTTACTTATATATTATATTTTTTATAATAGGATTTTCGGTTTCGAGTATGCTTTTGGCATTTTCAGTAGTAGAAGAGATATTTCCTGCACAAATTAAAGCTACCGCATTAGCTATTGTTAATATGGTTATAGGACTATGTGGAGCGATATTTCAATATTTAATCAGCTATATTAGTGTATATCTAAATGGAGGTCCATTGACTGGTCGAATAGATATGAATGTTTTTGATAGAGCTTTTTTATATTTAATAGTACCTTTATTTATAAGCACTTTAATAATATTCTTATTAGTCATAGAAAAATATAGAATGCGTGAGATTAGTTTAGATAAGTTAAGTAAGTTTTAAAAAAATACTTTATTTCACATCTACAAAAATCACTTCTTTTTTGGATCTACAGAATGTTTCTTTGATAAAAAATATACTTATTAACACACCTAGAGCAGTAAATACCAACAACAAGCTTAAACTAGTTTGATAGCTTGTTATAGATGGATTTTTGCCTTGATTAGAAAATAAATCAAAAACCTCACTAATAATCGGTGAACCAACTCCGACTGATAGCATAATAAGAAAGTTATTAACTCCTAATGCCGCTGCTCTACATCCAGAACTAGATTGCTCAGCAATAATCGCAAATCCTATGCTTTGTCCACTAGCTCCTAAGCCTAAACATATGAATGATAAATATAGTATTGCTTGATTTATTGGAAAGAAAATAATTGTAGCTAGCGAAACAAAAGTTAAGCAGATAGCAAAAATCATAACGGGCTTTCTTCTTTTTATACGATCAGATATTACACCAAGACTAGGACAGCCAATGCCATACCCTAGCCATGCTAAGGTGATCAAATAAGAACTGAATTTAGCATCAAAGCCATTTAAGGATAAAAAGCTTTTTGTAGCATTTTCAGAAAGATATTCTATAGCTAAATAGGTAGTAGCTGAGAAAACTGCAATTAACCAAATTTGTTTATTGGAAAATATACTTTGAATTTCTTTGATTACTGATGTTGGGGTATTTAGAATAATGAATCTATTTTTGCCTAATTCACCGGACTGATCATTGTTTTTTACTATAACTATAGTTATTCCAGCTAGAACGACACCTACTATTGCTAATATAATAAATACATAGCGCCAGTCTATACCACCAGCTTGCGACAAAGACTCTAGAGGACCTGCTGCAAGCATTGGGCCAAGCACCCCAATAAATTGTGAAAGACCTATAAATAAACCAATATGTTTGTGTGGTAGCCAGTCATATGCAGCAATTAATAAACATAAAAAGCCAAAAGAAGCACCAAAACCTATCATAACTCTATATACTAGAGCTGCAGCAAAACTATTTGATAGGCCAAATAATCCAACTCCTAAGGCACATACTAGTATTGCTAAGGTTAAAGCTTTTTTTAGTCCAAGTTTGTCAGTAATAATACCTACTGGAATTTGCATTATTCCATATGTAAGCTGATAAGCGGTAGAACTAAGAATACTAAAAGTTAGTATACTTAAGTCAAGATCAGATATTATTTGATGCTCGAATGTACCTAATATGGTTCTTAATAAGAACTCATACATGAAAAATACAGCGCAAGTCAGCCATATAGTGATTGCCAAAAAAGATAATCTATTATTCATCACTAAAATTTTCTTTTGTTATTTCTTCCCAACTTTCTATTTTTGCTTCTGCTTTTTCATCATCTTGAAATGATGATACTTTGAATACTAAATCACCTTCTTTAATCATAGGGTAGTTGTTAATACCCAATATGATTCCATCAATTGGAGATTTTAGATTAACACTATCATCGTTACCAAAAGGATCTATTAGCTTGCCTATTTTTTCACCTTCTTTGACCCTTGTACCAAGCTCAATTTCTGTTCTTAAAATTCCTGGTTTATCTGATATTGTCCATTCAGTGTCTTCTGAGACAAGAGGTTTAACCTGTTGAACAAAATTTTGATCTTTTAATATATCAATTTTGCGCATTACATTTTGAATACCTGCAACACCAACATTTATAGCCTCTTCATCAAACTTATTAGCTTCACCTGCTTCATAGCAAATGAATGGTATATCTAAGTCTTGGTGAATCTTACGAATACTTGAGCGACTCATGTTTACAGCAGTAATAACAGGGGCTTGAAAGGCTCTAGCCATTTTGACAGATTCTTCATCTTCAGCATTGAAATATACTTGAGGTAGTATTTCATGATTTAATGCACCAGTTTTAATTTGGATTGAATAATCAGTTTTTTTAATTATCTCTTGAGTTATTCTATGTGCATAGCGGTGCATATATGAACCGGACTCATTTCCAGGGAAAGATTCTTCTAAAGTAGGACTATGTTTTATGGCATGTACTAGGCCAAAAACATTTAATACTGGTATAGCAATTATAGTACCATGCAGTTGTTTAGGGTTAGTCTTTTCTAGTATAGAGTTAATGATTTCAATGCTATTAAACTCATCACCACTAACCATACCAAAAATTAGGATGCATGGACCTTCTTTCACACCATTAAGAATTTTAATTGGTAGATACATAGGAGCACAAGAGTACTGACTTGGTAATGGCATTGCTAAGGTTGCCATTTCACCTGGCTGAAAGGTATTTTCAAAGATTTTAAATTTCATAAAGTGATTTAAATATAGAAATATTTGATTTGAATTGTGTCGGTAGTATAACAAAGACAAAATCCTAATTCAAAAGACATGGTAATATACAGCAAATACTAAAATAATAGATAAAAACTTGTTTTTAGACTTTTAAAGTTTCTAAAAAACATTAAAATTGATGGGCGTAAGGTGTGTGAATTTTAAAAGGTTATATAGGTATGTCTGAAGATTTGATGATTTTTAGTGGTAATGCTTCTAAAAAGCTTGCTTGTGAGGTAGCAAAGGAATTAGGAGCAACTCTTGGTAATGCTACGGTTGATAGGTTTAAAGATGGTGAGATACATGTTGTATTGAATGAAAATGTTCGTGGTAAGGATGTTTTTGTTATTCAGTCTACGTGCCCACCGTCTGATAACTTGATGGAGTTGATACTTCTAATTGATGCTTTAAAAAGATCATCAGCTGAAAGAGTAACTGCAGTTCTACCATATTTTGGATATGCTAGACAAGATAGAAGATCAAAATCAGCAAGAGTGCCAATATCTGCAAAAGTTGTAGCAAATCTTCTTCAGGCTGTTGGTTTAGATAGAATTTTATCGGTTGATATTCATGCTGAACAGATTCAGGGTTTCTTTGACATTCCATTTGATAATGCATTTGCTACAAAAATATTTTTAGAACATGTGCGTAAAAATCCTGAAAAATATGAGAATATAAAAATCGTTTCTCCGGATATGGGTGGAGTAGTGAGGGCTAGATCTGTAGCTAAGAATTTAGGTGTTGAGATTGCCGTTGTAGACAAAAGAAGACCTAGACCAAATGTAGCAGAAGTTATGAATATAATTGGCGATGTTGAAGGTAAGCATTGTATATTAGTTGATGATATCATGGATACTGGTGGGACAATGTGTCAAGCAGCAAAAGCTCTGGTTGAAAAGGGTGGAGCGGCTAGAGTTTCTGCATTTTGTGTACATCCATTATTATCCGGAGATGCTATCAAAAATATTGAAAATTCAGCTATTGAGGAGCTTATAGTTACAGACTCTATTCCTCTAAAACCACATGCTGAAGCTTGTAATAAAATTAAAGTTATTACCTTAGCTCCTTTACTTGCACAAATTGTAGAGAAGACTAATGGCGAAGAATCTGTGAGTGATATCTTTAGAATAGATGGTTTAGTTGATTAAAACCTTGAATTTATAGTCATAGCTGACTATAATGGCACGGTTAATCTAGGGTCGCATAGATTAATACGTTCAGTTTAAACAAAAATAAAGGAAATTTAACAATGGCAAATTTTATTTTGAAAGCAGTTAAAAGAGAAGATTTAGGATCTGGTGCGAGCCGCCGTCTAAGAAGAGCGGGTAAAATCCCAGCTGTTATATATGGTGGTGACAAGGAAGCAGTATCTATAGTATTAGATCACGATAAAATTTTACACTCTACAGAAGACAAAGCATTCTTCTCAAGTGAAATTACTTTAGAGATTGATGGTCAAGAAGAAAAAGTAATCATCAAAGCACTACAAAGACATCCATATAAAGTTAAGCTTGTTCACGCTGACTTCATGAGAGTATAATCACTTCTCTCAAACAAATCATTTCTGATTATATTTTTTATTATTATAGTTCTTATGTTAAAATAACGCTTCACGTTATTTTCATTATTATTTATTGAATGAGTACTTATACTGTAGTTATTATTTTATTTATTCTTATTTGCATTTCAGCTTTTTTTTCGAGCTCAGAAACAGCTATGATGGCTTTGAATAAATATAAACTTAAACATTTAGCAAAAAAAAATCATCGAGCAGCAAAAAGAAGTTTATCTTTAGTTCGTAATCCTGAGAGATTGTTGGTTGCGATACTTATAGGTAATACGTTTGCAAATATATTTGCTGGTACAGTTATATCATCGTACTCAGAAGATCATTTTGGTGATATTGGTTTATTGATAGCAACAATAGTTGTCACAATTTTAGTTTTAGTATTTGGAGAGATAATTCCAAAGTCTTTTGCAGCAGTCTATCCACAAAGATTAGCTTTTCCATTTTCATTACCTCTAAAGGTAATAATGATATTGCTATATCCTGCAGTGGTTTTTCTTAGTATGGTTTCAAAAATAACTTTAAAACTTTTTGGTATAAAGATTGAGCTTGTAAATAATGAGTCTTTAGATAAGGAAGAAATACAGACCGTTGTAAATGAGTCAAATGCAAAACTTGGTGCTAAAAATAAAAATATGTTAATAGGTGTATTAGAACTTGATAAAGTTTTAGTGCAAGAAGTTATGACACATTTTAATAAAATAGAATATATAGATCTGAGTAATTCTGTAGATAAGATTTTAGCTAGAATAGCAAAAATGAGATCTTTGAATATTATTTTATGTGAGAATGGAGTTAATAATGTTATTGGAGTTATAAAGCTTAAAGAGATAACAAATTTACTTATATCAACTAAGAGATCACAAATAACAAAAGCAAGTTTACGTAAAATTGCTCATGAAGCGTATTTCATACCAGAAACAGTTTCTTTACAGACTCAGTTGGTTAATTTTCAATACAAAAGTAAACGATTTGCTATTGTGGTTGATGAATATGGTGATGTCTGTGGCACAGTTACAATAGAAGATATTATGGAAGAAATTGTTGGGGAATTCTCTGATAGATTTGATATGAATAATAATATTCGCAAACTTGATGAAAATAGTTATCTAATAGGTGGCGGTGCAACGCTAAGAGAAATAAATCGTCACATAGGGATAGAGTTTGAAAGTGAAGATGCTAAAACTTTGTCAGGCCTTATAATAGAAGAAATTGAGAACTTACCACAGGGACCTTGTTGTATTAAATATAATAATACTTTACTTGAAATAACTAATATTAGAGATAATAAAATTGTTTCGATTAAAATTAGTATTCTTTAAAAGAACTAAAATATAGCTTTAAATACAGGACCATATGGAGCTAAACCAATTTCAATATTGTTTGTAACTTCATGGTTTATTATTCCCACATGACAGCTTACAACAATCCTTAGTATTAGATATGGTATTTTTATCATCAATATAATCATACTCTTCTTTTAAAAGATGATGTTTAAACTTGATATTTTTTTCTATAAAGTAACCGTTAATATTTTCATTATTTAAGCAATGACTTAACTTGAAGTTATAAATAAGTAGCGTAAATATAAATAGTTTAAGTGTTTGCATATTTTAAATCATAATTTATACATTCATTCTATTCCAGTTTATATTCTGCATAAAAGGACTTGGTTGAGTAAAGCCAGTTTCTTCATAGTACTGACCTTGATATGTATATGGACTAGTTTCCATCTGTTCAACACTTTGCTGAAAGTAACCATGAATCAGATCATCTTTGTCATAGTCTGGATTATAGTATGTTCCGCTAGGTTCATAATTTGGATAGGTAAAAGAAGTATTACAACCAACTATACCAATGACTGATAACCAAATTAGACAGTTATGAATTATATTCTTGAACATTTTAGATTTGGCTATACATTAAATCTGAAGTTTACAACATCACCATCTTTCATGATATATTCTTTTCCTTCTAGACGAGCTTTGCCTGCTTCTTTTGCACCTTTCTCGCCACTGTACTGAATATAATCATCATATGAGATAACTTCAGCTCTGATAAATCCTCTCTCAAAGTCAGTGTGAATTACACCTGCCGCTTGGGGCGCTGTAGCACCTACAGGGATTGTCCAAGCTCGGACTTCTTTAACACCTGCAGTGAGATATGTATGAAGGTTCAAAAGAGCATAGCCAGCTTTGATAACTCTATCAAGACCAGTCTCAGTAAGTCCCATATCAGCTAAAAATTCTAGCTTCTCATCTGGCTCAAGCTGAGAGATTTCTTGCTCCATAGCAGCACAAACAGGAACAACATTTGAATTTTCAGCTTTAGCATATTCTATAACTCTATCTAATAAAGGATTGTTCTCAAAACCATCTTCAGTAACATTAGCAATGTACAATACAGGTTTGCTAGTTAGTAGAGGAGTTTGCTTAAGCCACTTAGCTTCATCATCTGTTAACTCAAATGTTCTAGCAGGTTTTTCTGATTCTAAATGCTCTTTTAGTTTGGTATAAAAATCTGCTTTAGCTAGAGCTTCTTTATCACCAGATTTTTTCATTTTAGCGAATCTTTGAACTGCTTTATCACAAGATTCAATGTCAGCTAATATCAGTTCCATATTGATAGTGTTAATATCATCAATAGGATCAACTTTTCCACTTACATGAATAATATTATCATCCTCAAAACATCTGACTACATGTGCAATAGCATCTGTTTCACGAATATTTGCTAGGAATTTATTTCCAAGACCTTCACCTTTGCTTGCACCTGCAACAAGACCAGCAATGTCAACAAACTCCATAGTTGTAGGAAGTATTCTTTCTGGCTTAACAATTTTTGCCAACTCGTTAAGTCTTTGATCTGGAACAGAAACGATCCCTACATTTGGATCAATCGTACAAAAAGGGTAGTTAGCTGCTTCAATACCAGCCTCAGTAAGAGCATTAAATAGAGTTGATTTACCAACATTTGGTAAACCTACGATACCACATTTAAATCCCATTATTTTATTCCTTATAATATTATTTTGTATGAAGCCTCTGCATTGCAGGCTCTAATTTGTAGTTTATTATATCATCTAAAACACATATACCATTATCAATAGCATTATCAATATCATTTTTCTGAGCTACAGAAGGATTTGATAGTACATAATTTGATACTTTTGATTTATGTCCAGGATGTCCGATACCAATTCTTAGGCGTAAATAATCATTTGTCCCAAGATGTTGATGGATACTTCTTAAGCCATTATGACCACCGTGTCCACCACCTTTTTTTAGACGAATTTCTCCAGAATCTATATCTAATTCATCATGTACTACTAGTATTTCTTCAGGCTCAATTTTATAGAAATTAGCAACTTTACTAACAGCTAAGCCACTATTGTTCATAAATGTTGTTGGAAATACCAATACTATGTTATTGTAATTGATATTTATTTTAGCAATATTGCAATTAAGTTTAGAATTTAGACTAAAGTTTTCATTATTGTCTTTAGCAATCTTCGATATAAACCACTCTCCAACATTATGGCGTGTATTTTCATATTCTTTGCCTATATTTCCTAGGCCGACAATCATTTTTATTTTAGGCATCTTTGTTCGTGTTTTGTTGTTCTAATTTATCCAAAAGTATTTTAGTTACTTCTCTTATGATTTTACTATTTGGTTTAGCATCTTTTTGTGATTGAGTATAAAAAATAGCCATAATTATAGCTTTATCATCATCAGGCCAAATAATAGCAACATCATTTGTGGACCCATAAGCGCAAGTACCAGTTTTATTACCAATTTCCCATTTGTCAGGAATTTCTGCAGCTATACGATTATTACCAGAGTCACTCTCTAAAAGCCATTTCTTAAATAAGAGTCTATGCTTTTTGTCAAGAATACTATTACTAAAAGCGAGCTTGTTAATATCTTTAGCTATTACTTTTGGAGTAGTTTTATTTTGGTTGGTTGTAAGACTAACTTGATTAGCTATAGGTTCTAAGCCAGCTATTTTTGTTGCATGATCATGTAATGAGAGTATAAATTTATTAAGATTATTTAAACCACCTAGTTTTTCTATCAACAGGTTTGTCGCAGTATTATCACTTTGAATAGCTGCTTTGCAAAGTTCACTCACTGTCATTGTTTGATTTAGATGTTTTTTTGTCACTGGTGAGTAACCAATAATTTGATTCGCTGAGATTTTTACTTCTTCACTGAGTAAGTTGTTATCAGTCATACTCTGTTTGAGTATAGCACCAACAACAAGAAATTTATAAGTACTACAAATCGGGAAATAGAAGCTTTGGTTATGCGAAAAACTACTATTATCATTCCTATTAATTGTGTAGATACCTATTTTACCACCGTATTGTTTTTCTAAATTATGTAGATGATTAGATATTTCAATGTTTGTAGCACTAGCAGAGAAACCAATGCTTGAGATAAATATAGTAAGTATTAAAATTATTATTTTATTCATATCTAGAGTTAGAAACTATTGGATGTTAGTAATAAGAATTCATTAACTTTTTTGATATTATCTTTCTCAGCAATTTTTGCTTCAGTAAGTGGGAGTTTATTTCCTCCTGATATTTTAAGAGCGCCTTCTGGAGTTTTGTATATAATAGTTGGGAAGCCATTTATATCCGAAGATAATCTCATATTGTTTTCAGCTTTTTCATTCGGTTTTGTTAAGATTTCATCGTACTTTTTAGTATTGTGATATTCTATCAACGCTTGAAGAGGATCCTTTGAGTTGAAAATACTTCTAACAACATCAGGACTATTTTGTAAACTACCTATAGGGATCCAACGGACTGCCAAGTCACCAGATTTGATAGCAGGCTGAGAGGCATCAAATAGGCTTGCACAGTAACGACAATTAGGATCAATGATTGCATAAAACTTATGTGGAGCATCGTTGCTACCTTGTTGAATATATGTAGCATATTTCTTTATATCTAAATAAAGATCACTCGCTTGTGGGGATGATGTGAAGTAGTTAGCATATATTTGATTTAGACTTGTTAGCTTGTTTTGATTTCTATCCCATGCTAAAAGCTCTCCATTAACGATGACATCGCCATCTTCACTTGTGAAAGTTACTGTTCGTTTAGTTGGATCCTTTTTATCTTCAAGGATGTAGGCTTGTAGATGTATACCTGTGTCAAAAGTTTTTATTATTTTATATTGAGGGAACGCTTGTTTGACAAGATATAGACCTTGTTGATTATTAAAAGATGATTTACTAAGATTTGCAGTACTAAAGAAGTATATAATCACCAATAAAAATAATATAAATACCGAAAGGACTGCGAAAGATTTCTTTTGCATTTAACACGTCTAATATTGAATAAGCATAACGTGATTATACCATATATAAAGATTATCTTTAGTTAGTAGGTAAAAAAATGTCGCTAAAATGATAGCTGGACCAAAAGGTATTACGTTTGTACGTTTTGCGATAAGATTTATACCTATAGCAATTAAAATTCCAAATATGCAGCTAGCAAATATTGTATAAAGAAGCATTGGATATCCAAACCATGCACCAATTGCAGCTAGTAGCTTAAAATCTCCGTGGCCAAATCCTTCTTTACCAGTGAGAATTTTGTATATCCAAAATACACTCCATAGTGATAGATATCCAATAATTGCTCCCCAGACTGACTGATCTAGTGTAGTAAATACATTATAACAGTTAAGAATAATACCGATCCATACTAATGGAAGAGTAAGTGAATCTGGAAGTATCTGATATTTTGCATCTATAAAAAATAAAGGAATAAAAAATGTACTTAGACCAGCGAGAGCTACTGCTTGAATAGTAAGCCCAAATATATAAAATATAGTTATAAATACTACAGCTGTAATAAACTCTATTAAAGGATATTCAAAAGAGATACTTTCTTTACAAAAATAACATTTACCTTTTAGAATAAACCAACCTAAAATAGGTATATTATGACGATACTTGAGTTTATTTTTACACTTTGGACATCTTGAGGGCGCTGTTAGGCTAAAATTTTGACCAGATTCTTGCTTGGGTAATTCAAGTATTTCTCGAGCTATGATTTTCTCATCAGAAAATATTTTATTAGGTACTCTATATATAAGAACGTTTAGAAAACTGCCGATAGCTGCGCCAAAAAGAAATATAAATAGAAAAATTACATAAAAATCAATGAACATTCTTATTTAGCTTCAGCAGCTGCCTCTTCTTTTTCTTTTAAGTGTAGTTTGCGGTTATTAACTCCATCAATAGCTGCGATACGATATGCTTCAGCCATAGTAGGGTAGTTAAAAGTTGTATTTAAAAAATACTTGATGCTATTGTGTTTACCTGGCATAGATTTAATTGCTTGACCAATATGGATAATCTCAGATACTCTATGACCAAAGGAATGAATGCCAAGAATTTCAAAAGTGTCCTGATGAAAAAGAATTTTTAGCATACCTGTTTCACTGCCTGAGATTTGAGCGCGGGCTAGGTCTTTGAAATATGCTTTTCCAACTTCATAATTAATTTTTTCAGCTTTCAGTTGTTCTTCTGTTTTACCAATACAACTTATTTCTGGACGAGTATAAATACCTGTAGGGATATCTTCAACTAACTTATCATTACATGAGCCATCGATGATATGAGTAGCGGCAAATCTACCTTGGTTAAAAGCAGATGAAGCAAGCGAAGGGAAACCAATAACATCACCAACAGCATATATATTAGGTTGGGTGGTTTGGTAGTTATCATTTACATTTACTAAACCTCTTTGGGGATTGTATTCAACCGCTATTTTATCTAAGTTTAGACCATTGGTATTACCGGCACGCCCAAGAGCGAATAATACATAGTCAGACTCTATAATTCTGCCTGAGTTTAAGGTGGTAATTACTTTATCACCTTTGGCTTTGATACTTTTATAAGTTTCATTATGCATCAAATTAATTTTTTGGTTTACTGTAAAATGGTTTGTTAGAGTTTCAATAATTTCATTATCAAGGAATGACATTAATTTGCCTCTTGTATTGATAAGATTTACTTGGATATCAAGAGTTCCTAGTATAGAAGCATACTCACAACCAATTACCCCTGCACCATATATTGTAATAGATTTTATGTCTTTATCTTTTAACTCCAAAAGCTTGTCAGAATCGAGAATTCTAGGATGAGTAAAGTCAATATCATCAGGCTGATAAGGGCGTGAGCCTGTAGCTAATATAAAGTTTTTTGCCGTTATGATTTCTGTAGAACCATTTTTACGTGAAATTTTAATTTTATTTTTATCTAAAAAACTTGCAAAACCATAAAATACGTCAATTTCATTATTTGCAAAACGATTCTTTTTAATTTCTCTTTGTTTTAGAACTACTTCAAATGCATTATCTAGCATATCAGGGAAATCAAAGTTTTTTTTGTTATACCAAACTTCACGTGATAGTTGTCTAAGAGTTTTACTCGGAATTGTTCCCCAGTTATTACAACCACCACCAATGGCATCATCTTCGATGATTGCTACTTTTTGACCATTTCTAGTCGCTTTCATGGCAGCACCTTCGCCACCAGGACCACTACCTATAATGATAATGTCGTAATTATATTCCATGGTTTTACTCCACAATATATTTTTTGGAAAAATTGGTACATATATTCTCGAAATGATAACATAGTCTAAAGCTATGTTAATTATTTTTGATGAAATTATTCATATTTTATTAGCATTTCAGCAATTTTCTTAGTTGGAGATACAATTTGATCTACGCCGATATTGTTTGCAATATTAATGCTCTCATCTTTGTCAAGTTTGATAGATATTTTTATATTATTTGTTGGTTGTTCTGATGTTTTTAAAACTTCCTTGATTGAAAGAAGTGTTAAAATATTATCTGAATCTTTTTCATTGAGTATAAATATACTTTTAGCTTTAGTTATACTAGCTTTTTTAAGTGCATCATAATCATATGATTCGGCGTCTATAAAATGTTTTTCTTGTTCTACATCAGCATTAATAAATTTCTGATGATAATTTTTTTCAATAACAATAATATTATCAACATGTGATTTAAAATAATCTTTTATTAAGCATTTAGTAATTTCTGTATATCCACAAATTACAATATGGTCCTTCATTAAAGCAGCTCCATCTTTTTGTTTAAACTTTTCTGTGATTCTATTAATAACACTACCAGCCATTACCGTGATAATAGTTGCAAATAATCCTATCCCCATAATCATAATAGATACGGTGAAAAGCTTGGCTTCTTCTGTTAGAGGGTGTATGTCTCCATATCCAACTGTACTAAATGTAACTATTGTGAAATATACCGCGTCAGAAATATTCTTAATGCCATCAAATTCATCTTTTAGATAGTATAGTCCAGTAACACTATATCCAATTGCTAAGAAAAATGAAATGAGTAATACGAACTGGTAGAAGGTTATTTTATTAGAGTTTTTCTTATCAAATGTTTTTCTAAAATATATGAGTAACAAAATTTCTAAAACATGAGTAAAAAATGCAACATCATAAGATATATGTTTATCTTGGACATAATCTCCAATAATTGACAAGCTAATAAAGATAACAGCTAAAAACCAAAAAGTTCTTTTACGATTATAAATACCACGGGCTATGATTATCATCAAGTACCCTAAGATCAGGGGTAAAAATATTCCTAATCCGGTATTGTACTTCATACCGAAATCGTATAGATCTGAAGGAATGTTTGCATCGAAATTGACAGAGAATATTTTGTTAATTACTGGCACAGCAACTGCTAAAATGGTAATAAAACCATTTAGGGTCATTGTTACAGATATAAAAAGAGGGATATATTTAGAATACTTTTCTTTAATAGTCACAGATTGATGATATTAAAATAACTAAAAGGATAATTAGATTATAATGTATGGTTTGTTGAAAATACAGTGAATATATAACTATATGTGAGCAAGTCTTCTAATTCTAGGTATTAGTACATACATGATAAATGCTGCTATACCAGCAATGATAGCTAAGCCCGCAAATAGAGTTAGATAATTATGATTTGTTTCCAGTGGTGTAGCATTGATATCTGGTGAAGCAACTAATATTGATAGTAAACTTGCTATAACTCCAGATGTACTTCCTGTAACAACCATCCAAGATCCCATCATTAAGCCTTGTAGTCGAGGACTGGCAAGCTTACCGATCATAGCATATCCTGTCGGGGATATTAAAAGCTCTCCTATGGACTGAAATACATAACTTAAAATTAACCATATAGCAGCTGTTTGTCCAAGTTTGTTCGCTGATAAAATTCCTATCACTAGCATTAAAAAGCCAATTCCTACAAGTAGGATGCTAAAACAAAACTGCATAGGGAATGAGAATATAAATTTTCGACGAATAATTATAAGAAGGCTAGGTAATAGCACACCGCCCACGGCTATTACTATAGTATTTACATTTTGAAACCACTGGGTCTGAATTGTGAAGCCAAAAATATGCTTGTCAATATTGGCTTCTGTAAATACTGTTAGAGCCATTGGGGCAAGCTGATAAGCAGACCAAAAGACTAATCCAAAAGTTGCTAAAACAATATAAGCATATACTTTTTCTTTTTGTTCTTTAGTATCTTGTGATCTTGCTATAGGTATAAACATTGCTAATAGAGAGATTCCAATAGCTAGTGCAATATAGTTTGTATTAAGAGGATATTGTAAAGCTACAACTAAAATGACTATAGTCATGAAAATTAGAATGACTGTATATATACTATTTTTGTATAAGATTTTTGTTCCTGAGTTTTTAATTTTTCTGACAAGAGGTGTAGTTCTATCCGCTACAGTTTTCCAGCTAGTAATTACAAGTAAAAAAGCGATTATGTTTGTAATAGTGGTAATAAGAAAAAGTATATTATAACTATGTTCTGCTTGATATATACCTGCAACTGTAAAACCAATGAAAAAACCGACATTCATTCCGGCATAGTTCCAAAAGAACGCAGTTTCGCGAGAAGTATCATCATTTTCGAATTGCTGAGTTAACATCATGTTGATACAAGGGACATTTAGACCACATCCAGTTAGAAATAGAGCTAGAGCTATATATAGATGTTCAGTGCTTGGGAACGATAAAAATATACAAGCGATTATCTGTAGGATCATACCTATCAAAAATAAAACTCTATAGCTAATTAATCGACCACCAATATAGCCACCTAGAATATGTAAACCATAGTTAAAGGCAACAAAAACACCCATTACAGCACTTGCTTTTGTAACTGTGAATCCTAAAGCTTGAGTCATAAATAAAACTAATGTTGAGTAAAGAACAGCAAAACTTACTGTTGAAAATAGCTGTGTTATTAATAGTAGTCTAGAGGCTTTTTTAATTAGAGTAACACCCATTAAATTATTAGAATTAACGTAGATAATAAAATTGATTTTATAGATGTTTTTTTCTAAAGAGTAGCTAAAATAGCAAATTTGATAAAGGATTATAGAATGTACTGACTTAAATTTTTATTTTTGACTAATCCACTTAGTTTTTCATCTATGTAATCTGTGGTTATATTTATAGATTTATTTTCTAAGTCTGGAGCATCAAAAGAAATTTCTTCTAAAAGTCTTTCCATAACCGTATGAAGTCTTCTAGCACCTATATTTTCAACTTCTTCGTTTACTTGAAAAGAAATTTCAGCAATCTTTCTGATAGCATCTTCTTCAAAGCTTAGTTCTACACCCTCAGTTTTCATCAGGGCAATATATTGCTTAAGTATAGAACAATCAGGCTCTTTTAGTATTCTAACAAAGTCTTCTATTTCAAGAGATTTTAGCTCTACTCTGATTGGTAATCTACCTTGAAGCTCTGGGATTAAGTCAGATGGTTTAGCAACATGGAATGCACCTGATGCTATAAACAGGATATGATCAGTCTTTATCATACCGTATTTAGTCGAGACAGTAGAGCCTTCTACTAATGGTAGTAAGTCACGCTGAACACCTTCTCTAGATACATCAGCACCAGAGGTTCCAGATTTTTTACAGACTTTATCAATTTCATCTAAGAATACGATACCGTTTTGCTCAACAGACTCAAGAGCTCTAGCCTTAATATCTTCTTCATTGATAAGTTTTGCAGCTTCTTCATCTTTGACCAGTTTAATAGCATCTTTGATTCTCATTTTCTTTGTTTTTTTCTTATCGCTACTTAAACTAGAGAACAGATCTTGAAGCTGATTTGTCATATCTTCCATGCCTGGAGGACCCATTACGCCTATACTTTTAGGGGCTACAGATACTTCGATCTCAATCTCTTTATCATTTAACTCGCCATTTTGGATTTTTTTTCTGAAAATCTCACGAGTTTTATTTTCTTTTTCTTTTTTAGAGTGAGCATCTTCAGCAGGCTCATTTGCAAAGCCAACTTTTGACTCAGAAGCTCTAGCAGGAGGTATAAGAACATCTAATATTCTGTCTTCTGCTAATACAGCTGCTTTTTCTGTAACTTTTTGCTTAGCTTCTTCACGCTTCATTTTAACAGCAGTTTCTACTAGATCGCGGATTATAGACTCAACATCTTTACCTACATAACCAACCTCTGTAAATTTAGTAGCTTCAACTTTGATAAAAGGCGCATCTGCTAATTTTGCTAGTCTACGAGCAATCTCTGTTTTACCTACACCAGTAGGTCCTATCATTAGGATGTTTTTAGGAGTTACTTCTTGACGCATCTCGTCATCAAGCTGCATTCTACGCCATCTATTACGTAGAGCGATAGCAACTGCTTTTTTAGCATCATTTTGACCTATAATATGTCTTTCTAATTCATGTACAATTGTTTTTGGAGTCATTACTTGTGTCATCGTATAACTATCCTTTTTTGTTGTCTAAACTTTCTATAGTGAAATTATGATTTGTGTATATACAAGTGTCTGCAGCTATTGTAAGACTTTTTCTAACTATTTCTTCGGCAGAGAGATCTGTGTTTTCTACAAGTGCTGTTGCTGCAGATCGAGCATAAGTTGATCCAGAACCAATAGAAATAATATCATTCTTATCAGCAGCCATAACATCTCCAGCACCAGATATTAGAAGAGATAGTTTCTCATCCGCAACTATAATCATAGCTTCTAACTTACTCAGCATTCTATCTAAACGCCATTCACGTACCATTTCAACTGCAGCTCTTTCAAGATTCCCCTGATAAAATTCTAATTTTTGCTCAAATTTTTCGAATAGTGTGAATGCATCTGCAGTAGAACCTGCGAAGCCTGTCAGAACTTTACCGCCATTTAATTTTCTAACTTTTATGATATTTTCTTTTGCTATTGTATGTCCTAGTGTAGCTTGACCATCGCCACCGATTACTACTTTATCACCTTTTCTAACGCATAGGATGGTAGTTCCTTTCATTGCTTCCATAATCAAATCCTTTATTAGGTTTGTTAAAATAATCTATGTAATATTACTAAATGGTATTGATATAAAATTTTACAAGCAATTTATTATATTTTTTTCAGCTTTAAAGAGCTTATTGGTTTTTCTGAGACAAAAATAGTAAATTTTATGTTATATTTTAGCTTGTTTTATTTTTTACTAGAGTATTATGATGAATAATTTAAATTTTAGAGAAACTATTTCAATAGCTACAAATATATACAAAAGAGCTTTTAAAATAACTTTTGTATTAGCTTTTATGCTGTCATTTATATCTGAGTTTTGTTTTGTATATCTAATGAAGCACGGCATGGCAGATTATATCCAAAGTGGTAACGAGGCTGATATTTCACAATTACCATCAGGAAATATACTAGCGAGTATATTTTTATTGATTGTCGTAGCTACTGTATTTGTTTATGCGATGATAATAATATTGCAAGGTATTGTGGTTAAGCATGAAATAAAAGTATCAGATGCGTTAAAAATAGCTCTACAGATATTTTCAAAAAGGATATTCGTGTTTCTAGGAGCGTTTTTGCTTTCGATGATTGCTATGACACTGTTTACGATGTTTTTACAATATATAGGCATCTTTCTAGGAATATTATTCTTCTTGACAGTTATGCCTGCTGTATTATTGGCACAAAAGGGTGTTTTTGAGTCTATATCTAACAATTTTAGTATAATAAGAAGTAATTTTTTTTACATGTTTAGAATAGCTATTACAATATTAGCTCTTATGATAATTAAACCATTAGTAACTTTTGGGTTAATATATTTATTGAAAAATTTTGGCTTAGAGACGAGTTCATTAGAAATGTCTATTCAAAATATTGTCGTGACAGTAGTTGATGCTTTTATTTTGCCTTTTATTTTTGCAATTAGTGTCGCAACATTCTTCTCAACAAACTCTAAATAAAATTTATTCTGTAAGAATTTTCTTAAAAAAATCAAAATCATAGTTATTTTCAAAACGGATATTTCTATCAGCTAAATTTGTATTTTTATAAACATTATTAATCTCTGTAACAATACCAGCATCAATCTTGATTTTGATTTGTTCACTACCTTTTGTGTATGTTTTAGTAAATGGTAGAGTTTTTCCAAAGCGCCATTTCCATTCTTTTAATGTTTCTATTTCTTTGTCTATAAGCTCTCTATTTTCTAATGGCGTTTCTTCATTAATTAAGCTTAAATCAATACTTCTGAAGCCTTTAATAAAAGATCTTGTGAGATCTTGAGTTTGTATATCGTGTTTTATTTCAGATAGATTGATTACTTTTGAGCGATGAGATTTCACTCCTTTTGTATCTAAAGATTTATCTATTGGTTGATGAAGGTAGTCATAGAGTTTTTTTGTATTAGCATTGATGAGCAGTGTACCATGATGGAAAGCACGATCTTTTTTCTCTCGAAAAGCACTGCCTGATACTTTGTAGGTATGACCATTATGATCAACAACAATATCATTTCTTTCATTGGCATATACATCTATACCTAGTTTTTTGACAGTATTGCATACTAGGTCAAGGTTTGCTTTGATGTCATGCTCTTTTTTTGTACTAATGATAGTGTAGTTAAGATTACCATAGTCATGATAAACAGTTCCACCACCACTTTGACGGCGAACCATTGGTATATTATCGTTATTCATTGCTTCAAGGTTACACTCAAGCCAAGGGTTTTGAGCTCTACCAATAACAACACATGGAGAGTTTTGCCATAAAAATAAAATCTTTTCATGATGAAGTTTTTCTAGAAACAACCAGTTTTCAAAAGCTAAATTGAAATAAATATCATTGCTTTGTGATATATATATATGCATAGGATATTAAATGTTTTTACTTTGTAGTAAGTATAAGGTTTTATTGGTTCTATAAAAGAGTTTTGTGCTATAATTTTGCTTTATTGAAAGAAATTTTTATATACAAAATATAATGTCGACTATACAACAGACTTTAGAAATAATCAAAAGAGGGGCTGATGAAGTCCTAATCGAAGAAGAATTAGTTAAAAAACTAGAAAAAAATAGACCTTTAGTAATCAAATTTGGCTGTGATCCAACAGCTCCTGATATCCATCTTGGTCATACAGTTGTTATTAACAAATTAAAACAATTACAAGACTTAGGACATGAAATTCACTTTTTGATAGGTGATTTCACAGCTCAGATAGGCGATCCTACTGGTAAAAATGCGACAAGACCTCCATTGACTGCAGAAGAAGTTGCTGCAAATGCTGAAACATATACTAAACAAGTTTTTAAAATCTTAGATAAAGAAAAAACTGTCATTCGTCGTAATGGCGATTGGTTTGATAAAATGTCTGCGAGTGATATGATTAAACTAGCATCTAAATCAACAGTTGCTAGAATGCTTGAAAGAGATGATTTCTCAAAAAGATATAAAGGTGGTCAGTCTATCTCAATACATGAGTTTTTATATCCATTAGTACAAGGCTATGATTCTGTAGCTATGAATGCTGATATCGAGCTTGGTGGCACAGATCAGAAATTTAACTTGTTGATGGGTAGAGAGCTACAAAAACAACAAGGTCAGGAACCACAAGTTATCATAACGATGCCACTTCTTGAAGGTTTAGATGGTGTCAAAAAGATGTCAAAATCCAGCCAAAACTATATAGGTATTGAAGAGACTCCTAATGATATGTTTGGTAAAGTAATGTCAATTTCAGATGAACTGATGTGGAGATATTACGAGTTACTTAGTTTTAAATCTTTAGATACTATAGCTAACTTGAAGCAAGATGTTGCGAATGGTACTAACCCACGTGACATTAAAATAGAGTTGGCAAAAGAGCTAATTGAGAGATTCCACTCTAAAGAAGATGCTGAAAGTGCTCATCAGGATTTTATCCAAAGATTCCAAAAAAATCAGATACCTGATGACATAAATGTTGTAGAATTAAATCAAGAGTTGCCAATAGCAAACTTGTTAAAAGAGGCAGGATTGGTAGCGAGTACGTCAGAAGCTATCCGTATGATTAAGCAGGGAGCTGTTAAAATTGATGGTGAAAAGGCTGATGATAACAAAGCTATTTTTGGTAAAGGTACAGAAAATGTTTTCCAAGTTGGTAAACGTAAATTTGCAAAAGTTATTATAAAATAAGGGGTTGTTTAAAATGGATAAATTTTTATCAATATTTGTAGGGGTTTTAATCATAGTAACTATTATTACTATTTTTATTCATCTATTTCCTATAGCTATTAAAGTATGTTTTATATCAGCAATAATCAGTGCAATAATTTATGTTGTGCTTAAGATGATAGAAAAATTTAGTAATTAATTATTTTATTAATATTAAGTTTATCTATTGACTTTTGTATGTTTTTATGAAAGTATTTATATTAAGTTGTCAGCATACTATAAAGATTAGAGGAGGTGCAAATGTATTATTTTTATAATTCAAGGAAGCCTCTTAGAAAAAAGAGTCTTTTTATCCCTTAAAGAGTTATTAAATTTTTATATTAGTTAATTTTTAATTAAATCAATTTATAAATTTTAAAGTTAAGGGTATATTTTTTATGAAAAATAATTTTATTTGTGTCAAAGAAGTTGTTTCTGCAAAAGAATGGGAAGTAAGAGTAAAACTAGCGGCTGCCTATAGGGCTGTATATTATTTAGGATATGAACAATCAATATTTGCTCATATCTCAGCAAGAGTTCCTAATGAAGATGCTATTTTACTTAATCCATTTGGTCTTGCTTTTGATGAAATAACAGCTTCTAGTTTAGTAAAGGTTAATTCTAAGAAAGAAATAGTTATAGATAATGGTTATGGTCTTAACGAAGCAGGATGGAATATACACTCTGGAGTTTTGTTTAGTAAACCTAATATAAATTGCGCTCTTCATTTGCATACAACGGATGGAGTAGCTGTATCAGCTCAAAAATGTGGTTTTTTACCACTATCTCAAGATGGTTTACTTTTTTATAATGATATTGCATATCATGACTATGAAGGTGTCGTAGTTAGTACAGAAGAACCTAAAAGAATGGTAGAAAATCTTGGTGATAACAAAATACTAGTTCTAAGAAACCATGGCTCATTATTTGTTGGAAAATCTATAGAAGAAGCTTTTTTTATTATGTACAACTATGAAAAAGCATGCACAGAGCAAATAAAGGCTTTATCCGGTGGTGGAGTTGATGGTGTAATACAAGTATCAGATGCTATAGTAAAAGCAGTTCCTGCAGAGCGAGATATTGTGATAGATCATTTATCAAATTCAAGTAATGAGCATAGTTATGATGCTATATATGATAGTTGGATTAGAAGAATGAAAAGATTATTCCCAGATTTTGATCAATAGGAATAAGAATCTAATTCATATTTAGAATTTAATTTGGTAATTTTCATATTTTTATGGAAAAGTGATTCGCAAAAGAAAGAGGAACAATTAATGTACTATTTCTGTAAAACTCTTAAACCAATGAGAAAAAAGAGTCTTTTTATTCCCTAATAAGTCTTTCTTAATGCATTGATTAATGTAATAACTAAATTTTTTTAAAAATTAAATCTTAGTTTAAGAGTCATTTTTCTTTGCCTATAAATATTTTAATTCAAAAATTTAATTTAAAAATTAAGAGAGATCATATATGAGTAGTTTTAGAGAACACATCGAAAAATTAAAAGAAAATAATAAATTAATAACTGTTTCTAAAAAGTTGAATATAGACAATGAAATATCTGCAGGTATTTATAAAGCTTCAACAAAGGATAGTGGTTATGCTACTTTATTTAACTCAATAGAAAACTTCCCTGATTGGAGTGTTGCTGGGGGAGTTTTTGCAACAGACTCTTTACTTGCATTAGCCCTCAATACCAAAGAAGATAATTTACTTAATGCTTATTTAGATATAAGTAATAAATCTATAAAAACTAATAAAGTAGATTCCAGCTCTGTTAAAGATATAATAATGAGAAATGATGATGTTAACTTATTGACTATTCCATTTTTAACATATTGTGAAGATGATGAAAACTCATATCATCACTCAGGTATTATTTTTACAAAAGACAATGATAATAACGTCAATAAAGGAACTATAAAGAGAGTTGAGGTATTAGATTCTAATACTATGGGGATATATACTTCTCAATATAGTAATTTCTCTCGTTTAATATATGAAAATGAACGTAACAACAAAGACACTGAAGTTGCTATTGCCATAAGTGTTGATCCAGAGATATATATTACAAGTCAGTTTCCTAATAAAAAAGGTGTAGGCTGCTTAGAGCTTGCTGGTGGAATAAAAGGTAAGCCTGTAAATGTTATAAAGTGTGAAACTTTAGATTTAGATGTTCCCGCAGATTCAGAGGTAATAATAGAGGGTATAGTTACTAAGGATAGAGTACTTCAAGGTAAATGGGGAACAGAAAGAGCTAATTACGTTCTCTTAGAAAGCCAATATACTAATGATAATAGTTCTACGAAATTAGTAGGATATACTTTTAAAATAAAAGCTATTACTCATAGGAAAAAACCTATTTATCTAGCAATGACAACAGCTTTTGGAGAAGCTGAAGATAGGTCTCTTTGTAAATATTTCACCACTATGGCTATACGTAATATAGTTATATCACAACTAAAGTGTAAAGATGACTTTGTCGCAGCTAATGTAATGCATGGAGAATATGCTGTCGTTTCAATAAAAAATTCTGATATGGGTACCGCGAAAAGAATTATTCATGCTGTAACAACAATAGCTATTATAACAAAAGTAGTAGTAGTTGATGACGATATTGATATATATAATTGTGATGAAGTTAATTGGGCTATAGTTACAAGGACAACAGCAGGTAAAGATGTATTGATATATCCATCACCATTAAATTTGGTAACTATGGATAAGTGGGGAATATATGCAACTATACCATTCAATGGTCCAATTAAAGATCATAAGGATGCATTTAAGCGTTCACTACCTAAAGATTTAAATAAAGTTGACTATATATAAGTTTAATTATGATGAAATCTAGAAAAATTATTATAGCAATAACAGGGGCAAGTGGATATCAATATGGTGTGATAGCTTTAAAACTACTAAAACAGCATAACATAGAAACACACTTAATTTTATCAAAAACATCTGAACTTACTCGCTCGATGGAAACTGAATACACTTTAAGTGAAGTAAAAGCATTAGCAACACATGTAAATAATGTAAATAATTTAGCATCATGTCTTTCTAGTGGATCATATAGATCATTAGGTATGCTTATAGTTCCATGCTCTATGAAAACATTAGCTGAAATTGCAAATGGTATTGCGAATAATCTGATATCTCGCACGGCAGATGTAATGTTAAAAGAAAGAAAACCATTAGTTCTTTTAGCAAGAGAAACTCCTCTAAGCTTAGTACATATAGAGAATATGAGAAAAGTAACTCTTGCTGGAGGAATTATTATGCCTCCTGTACCATCTTTGTATATAAAGCCTCAATCAATCGAAGAACTTCTTGAATATACTATTATTAGAGCTCTTGATTTAATAGGAGTTAATTTCAATTCATCTAAAAGGTGGAAAGGTAATGATATGATAGGTTAAAATTAGATTGATATTAAATTTATTTATATAAAGTTATTAATATGTTTATAACGTGAGATATTGATAGCATATAATCATGATAAATTTGGAGTAAAATAGGTAAATTAGTAATATATTAATGTAGTATTCAGAAAGTTAGAAATTAACAGTATAATTGTCGATAAAATTGATTTCTTGGATAAGAATTCAACAGTTAAATAATTTAAGGAACAAATATGAATAATTTTATGCTTTATAATCCTACACGTATATTTTTTGGTGAAGGTGAAATATCAAAGCTAAAAACTGTAATTGATAAGAAATCAAAAGTTTTGATAGTTTATGGTGGAGAGAGTTTCAAAAAATATGGAGTTTATCAACAAACTTTAGAAGCATTAGCTGGATATAGTATTTTTGAGTTTGGTGGAATTGAACCTAATCCCGATTATAATACTTGTATGAAAGTCGTTTCATATATCAAAGAGCATGATATTAATTTTATTCTAGCTGTTGGTGGAGCATCTGTTATAGACGCTGTTAAGTTTATATCAGCAGCAGTATACTTTGAGGGTGAGCCATGGGATATATTAGCTAAAGCATCTCCAATTAAGAAGGTTATGCCTTTTGGTACTATTTTAACAATTGCTGCAACAGGTTCAGAAATGAATCTTGCAGCTGTAATTTCTAAGAGAACAACAGGAGAGAAAAAAGCATTTTTAAATGAATTGGTATTTCCTAAATTTTCAATATTAGATCCAGTAGTTACATATACATTGCCTAAAAAGCAAATTTCAAATGGTGTGATTGATGCTTTTGTACATGTTATGGAGCAATATATGACATTTCCACAAAATGCTGATTTACAAGATGGTTTTGCAGAAACGATTTTAAGAACTTTAATTAATAATGGTCCTAAAGCTTTAGAGAACCCAGAAGACTATGATGTGCGAGCTAATATTATGTTCTCAGCAACAATGGCTTTAAATGGTTTGATTGGTGTTGGTGTTGCTCAAGACTGGGCATCTCATGAAATTGGACATTCTTTAACAGCTTTATACAATATGGATCATGGTCAAACATTAGCTGTAATTTTTATTGCAATTATAAAATATAAAAAAGCTCAAAAAGCAGATAAATTGGTGCAATATGCTGAAAATGTTTGGAATGTTGATAGAGGTTTGACTAAACAGCAAAAAATAGAATTAGCGATTGAGAAAACACAAAGTTTCTTTAAACAAATGAATTTAGGTATTAGCTTAAAAGATTATAATCTTGGCCAAGATGACATTAATAAAATAGTTGAAAATATTCAGATGAATTCTTTTTTACCATTAGGTGAAAGACAAGACATATATCTTGATGATATTAGAAAAATACTAGAAATTAGTTTATAAGATTAATCATTTCTTTTAAAATCAATTATCTGCCTACGCTGTTTTTTTGTAGGCTTTTCTGGGCTTAATAAGTTAGCAGTTTTTCTGATAGTTGCTTCTTTTTCTCTTTTTTCGATACTTTGTTGTGTTTCTGTGTAGAGTTTTTGAGCTTCAATAGCTGATTTTCTAACTTCATCGAGAGCTTCAACAATTATTGTTTTTTTAATATATGACTGTTGAATTTGATATTCATCACCAATATTTACAGTTTTGCTAACTTTCGTTTTTTGTCCTTGAAAGTGTACTTTGCCACCTTCGACAGCTTTTTTTGCAAGAGCTCTAGTTTTGTAGAATCTAGCAGCCCATAACCATTTATCTAATCTTACACTCATATCAGAAGAGAGTTAATTTGATTAATTTGATTATATCTAATAATAACTAGCATTTTAACTAGTTTTAAAGTCTGCTATCCTAAAAGGCAACTTAAGACTGTAAAAAAGTATCGATGAATAAAACTATAAATTTACATAAAATGAAAACATCATTAGATAGTGATAATAATGCTCGTTATGAGTTGGATGGTATCTGTATAAATGATTTGATCGGAAAGAATTTAAAAATTGAATTTCTAAATGAAATAAACTGCGTATCTTGTGGTATTAAAACTAAAAAAAGCTATTCTCAAGGTTACTGCTTTATGTGTATGAGAAAGCTACCAGAGTGTGATATTTGTATCGTTAAGCCTGAATTATGTCATTTTGCAGCAGGGACTTGTAGAGATTCTAGTTGGGGCGAAGAAAACTGTATGAAAACCCACATTGTATATCTATCAAATACAGGTGATATCAAAGTAGGTATTACAAAGCTTAAAAATATTCCTTCACGTTGGATAGATCAGGGAGCTAGTCAAGCGATACCAATCTTTGCTGTAGAGACTAGATTAATATCAGGCTTAGTTGAAGTTGCTATTAAAGAGCATATCTCAGATAAAACCAACTGGCGAAAAATGCTTCAAGGAGAACCAGATTCAGGAGTCGATTTTGAAAGTTTAAGAGATGAGCTGATCGAAAAGTCTAGTGAGAAAATAGCTCAAATCAAAGCTAAATATGGTGATAATAGTGTTGAAGCTGTAGAGGGTAATATTCAAACTATAAATTACCCTGTGCTTGAGTATCCTGCAAAAATTAAATCATTTAACTTAGATAAAGATCCAATAATTGATGCAAAGCTAATAGGTATCAAAGGCCAGTATCTAATATTTGATACAGGTGTGATAAATATCCGTAAGTATAGTGGCTATAAGTGTAATTTATCTGTATAAGCTCTTCGGATAATTAATATAAATTAGTAACATTTTGTAAGACTTTGTAAAGCAAACTCAATATCCCTTTCTGATGACTGATCATCTTTTCTATTTTTGTATACACATAGTATTTTTTTTATAAGACTAGACTGAAATTGTTTTTCTGATATTTCTTTGAGTTGCAATTTTTTTATGTCTTTAATTATAGATCTAATAGCAAACCTTCGAGTAATTGCATATGGAGAATGAGGAAAAAGTTTAAAAACTATCCATAATACACCACATCCAACAAGAGCACTTATGCCTACAGTGATAGATTTAGACGTCTCAAAACTCATATGGTTACTTGGTTGTATAATACATATAAAAGCTAGACAAAAACCTATACACGATGCTTGAAATCGAAGATCTGTCATAACAAGAATAGCAGGAAATAGTGAAATCAATAAAATTAATATAAGTAGCTCAAAATAACCTACTACCTGAGCTAATAGAGTTAAAGTAATAAATATACTTATTGGAATTGCGATAAGTATACCTAAGGTTGCCTTTTTAACTAATTCTTCAGGAGCTGGAGCTGCTATAAAAAGCTGAGATAAAACACAAGGAAGTACTAACATCATTAATAAGCTTGAGTTACCTTCTGTATTTATCCAAAATAAAGATAAACAGAGAATTAAACAGATGGTTCTAGATATTATAATAAGTGTAGATATGGGATTATTATAATTTTTAAAGCTATAATAATCTTTATTTATAGCGTTATTAGAGGTATTTTTTGAGGTCATATGGTAACTATTTATTATAGCATTAAGTTTATCAACAATAGTCGTTATTAATATATTTTTAGAATCTGAAGTTAGTTTTATATCAAGAATACTTTTTCTGCAAATTTCTTCATGAATTTGTTTTAGCTCTTTTTTAATAATATCTTTAGATTTACTTTTAGTTGTATGTTTTCTTAATAAATGAGCTGATTGTATTAAAGAAACAATCCTATTTGAAAATATATAGTAATTTTCTTTTTTAAGATTTTCGTATCTAGCTGCACTTAAGTCATTATCTAAAATAATAAGATTATTAAGAATATTCTCAACCTGTATATTATATTTCTCATTATTAGTAAAATCTTCTGCGGAAAAAATATCTGTAATATAATTAATCGTTAGATCTAAGGATTTTTCAACATGTTTTTTTAATGTACTTTCTACTTTCATTGGAAAAATATAATAATTTACTAAACATGAACACAAACTACCAATCATTATTTCTGTAACTCTAAAATAGCCAGTGTCAAAAATACTTTCTCCAGTTGTTAGTGCTGGGGTAGCTATTGAATAAAAAACTATTATTAAACAAGTTGTATTTGCTAAAGTAAATGCATAAATGAAATTAGAATGAGACATCCCAGCAGAAAAAAATACAGTTATAGCAATAAAAAAACATAAAGATGATAAAGCTAACGTAGGGTATGGTAAAAATAGAGATACTATCATAAAACCTACTATTACACCTATAAAAGAAGCTAAAACTAGTCCGACGGCTTTTTCAATAATAAATCCTGTTTCAGGTCTGACTTGCAAGAAAAGTGCAGAAATCATCGCCCACATAGGCTTCTCAAGATCTAAACTCATAGATATTCCTAAAGCTAAAGTTATTGCTAAGCAAGCTTTAAATGTATAAATAAGCTTATTTTTGGTAAAAAATATATTTACTCTATATAGTAGTTGTATCATGATTTTATGGTTATTGTTGTATTAACACCAGAAACTAAGGTTATGTTTTTAGGTATTTTATCTAAGGATATATCAACAGGAATTCTTTTTGATAATCTAACCCAATCGTACGTTTGCTGAACTTTAGGTAAAAGTTGGCTATTAACATTTGTATTATCATCTGCTACGGCTCTACCAATACTAATGACGTGACCATACATAGGAGATTCACCACTCATTAACTGAATTTTAGCTTTTTTACCTATTTTAATATTAGGTAATTTAGTTTCTTCAAAATAACCAGTTGCATAAAAAGAATCTTCTTCAACAATAGACATTACTGGTTTTTCAGCAGTTACGAAATTACCTTGTCTTAAATCTATATTATTTATAGTTCCACTAACTGGAGCATAGACTTTGCTTCTATTTAGATTAATTTTAGCCATTTGAAGATCTGCTTTTGCTTTTCCTAGGGCAGCTCTTTTGAGTTTTTCTTGCATTAAGTAGTCATCCAATTCCTCTTTACTAATAGCTCCAGTTTTACCTAGCTGTTCTCTTCGGTTATACTGTTTTTGAGAAAGTTTCCATTCAATTAGAGCATGTTCTAATAATGCTTCTTTTTCCTCAAAACTTGCTACATATCTTTCATCATCAATAGAAAATATTAAATCTCCTTTTTTAACTTTTTGGTTATCTGCTACATAAATTTTTGTAACAAAACCAGATACGTCAGGAGCTATTGTTATAATCTTGGCTCTAATTCTACCATCTCTAGTCCAAGGAGAATAAAAGTAATACTGCCATATAGAGTACAGAGAAAACATGGCTAAAATGATGATTATCATACTGACTAGAGATTTAGTCTTTCTATTTGGCATATTAGCCTCCAAGCAAAAACATACTTACACCTAAATAACATATAAACAATAATAAATTTAGCCATGATGGTTTTAAATTTGTATAGTGATTCAATATTCTAGGTATTGTTAAATTGGTAATGATTGTTAGTATACAAGCGATACTTATAAATAGTACAAGTGGAGAAAATAATAATCCATCAATAGAAATTACAATCATATCGAACTCCTTTGTATTAAATAATCAATTTGATGGTATATAGGGATAACTTTTCTAAGATATAGTTCTTTCAATTCATATGATACACTGTATCGCAAAATGGTACAATAATGTTTTGGAAATTTTATATAAAAAAAGTTATTATTAGTCAAAATATTGTTAAATCTTTGAAATTATTGACTTTTTATGAGTAATGAAAAAAAAATCCAAGTGATTAGTAGAGCTGTCAATGTACTACAAAGTATTAGTGATGAGCCTGGTGGGATGAGCTTGGGGGATATAGCAAAGAAAGTTGATTTACCACGATCTACGGTGCAAAGAATAGTTGCTGCTCTTGAAGCTGAGGGATTCACAAGAAGTGAAGGTGCTGGTAAGATTTTACTTGGTTCAGGTGTTTTTAAGTTAGCATCTTCATCTTATGCAGATATAGTCTCTTTGACACAGAACACATTAAGGAAGCTTAGCGAAAAAATACGTGAAACAGTTGTTCTGACACAATCAAACAATACTGATCTTATCATAATGCATAGGTTCATAGTGAATAGGGAACTACAAGTAATTCCAAGAATAGGTGTACTTGAAAAGCCAATTTACTATACAGCTTCTGGTAGGGCTTTATTAGCACTGTATTCAGATGAAGAAATTATCGATATCCTGGATGAAGATGTTAAGGATAATAGAGAATTATTTGAAAGGTTTGCTAAGATTAGAGCGGATGGTGTTGAATATGATCATGGCAAAACAATAGAAGGCATAGTCAGTACGGCAGTGGCAGTGAATACTTTTTTAGGCAGTTTTGGAGTTTCTATACTTGTGCCTCAATATCGTTATGCCGAAAACAAAGATTTTTATATCAAAGAGCTTTTAAAAGTTAAATCTAAAATTTTGGCAGATATAGGTGTAAAACATTCTGAATAGATTAATGAATCAGATCTTCTAGTATAAACAAATTGACAATCTATAGTTATATGAGAGAATTCGAAGATTAAAAAATCTTAGTTTAAATATAAATAGATGTCTACTAATGACTGGAAAAAATCCCTTAAAGAATCTTTCTACTCACCTTTAGAATTATTAGAGTTTTTGGAAATAGATAGTGAAGAAGCCAAAGTTTCATTAAATATAACCAAGAAATTTAAAATGATAGTACCTAGATCATTCGCTGATAGAATGCAAAAAAATAATATCAATGATCCATTGCTCAAGCAAGTTTTGCCAACTGTAGATGAAGAGGTAATAGATCAAGCCTATAGTAGTGATCCACTTGATGAAAAAAACTATAATAAAGTGCCAGGACTACTGCACAAATATTATGGTAGAGTTCTGCTGATATCACAAACAAGCTGTGCTGTGCATTGTCGCTACTGTTTTCGTAAAGAGTTTGATTATAGAGAAAATATTCCTGGTAGAAAAGATTGGTTAAAAGCATTTGAATATATAGCAAATGATCAAAGTATCGAGGAAGTAATATTAAGTGGAGGTGATCCTCTTTTAAATAATGATGAGATACTAGAGTTTTTTATAGAAAATATTCAGCAAATACCGCATATCAAAAGGCTTAGAATTCATTCAAGAATACCTGTAGTATTACCAGAGCGAATGACTACCAAACTTTTGAAAATTCTTTCAGAGCATAGGCTTGATACTATATTAGTGATACATGTTAATCATCCAAATGAGTTAGATGATAATATTAGTGAAGTTTTAAAAGAAATACACAAGCATGGCATAATTATCCTAAATCAAAGCACATTACTTAAAGACATAAATGATGATGCTAATGTATTATATGCTTTGAGTACAAAACTTATAAGTGCTAGAGTGATTCCGTACTATATACATTCGCTAGATACTGTCTCGGGAACTAAGCATTATAATGTTGATAATGCTAAAGATATTATGAAAAAGCTTTCAAAAATTTCATCAGGATTTATGGTGCCTGTATTGACCAAAGAAATTCCAGGATATCCATCGAAGAAATGGTTATCTTTTCATAACTAATTAAAAGAAGTATTGATGTTTTAATATTTTTTCTGGTAGTTCTAAAATTGTTGTTTAATAACAGGAATAACTTCATGCTAACTAGTACTAAAATATTAGTAATGTCGTAATTCAAATATTTATAGAATGAGCTACTCGATTTTAAGGTAATAAATAGGAGTTTAGATAATCGTTTTGATTTGCGAAATTTAATAAAGAGGATGTAAATATCATGTAACAAAACTGTTACATATTGTTACATATTTGAAACAGCTTTATTTTTTTTCTTTAGTTATACTTAATTTCGAAACTAACAAATAAACAGAGAACAACGATATGAAACTTTATAAATCACTTTTTATTTTAGCTCCTTTAGCTATTAGCACTTCAGCTTATTCTTATACTTTAGAATTAGTAAATAATAGTAAGGTGGATTCTAGAATTTTCTCTACTCAACCTATTATAGATAAAGAAGCTAAATCTGGATCTAGTGCTTCAGCATCTGTAAGAATAGAAGATGCAACTGAAGTACGTACAGCAGCAAGTGTTTCAAGTCAGCAGATCTTTGGTTCTCTTGTTAAGTCTTCACATAATTTCACATTACAAGCAACTCCTCCAACTTATGCAGAAGCATGGCAAGATGTAACAGTTGAAATTAAAGGATCTTTTGGGACAGGGTCATATCAGGCAGTATTAACACCAACAGGTGAGGTTGTAGCTAGTGGTGTATGTAAGGCAGAAACTCATGGTGGTACGGGCATTACTTGTGAGCTAGGTTCTAGTGATCCTGGAAAAGTAACTGTTACATTGACTCGTGGACATACACCATCTCCAATTAAGGATCCTGTGAAAATGGAATATGCCGGAAAATGGGATGGAACTAATAAAGAGTATTTTAATGGTGATCATAGTGGTAAGTCATACGCTTTTGTCTCTTATAATGGCAAGTACTATGCAGCATGTAATGGTACTAGCTGGGTATCTAAAAATCCAGCTGAACATATAGCCTCAACTCAAGAAAAAGATCCTTGGGCAACTTACAATGGTGAAGCGGGTGTTATTGAACGTGCTACTGCTCCTTGTACTTGGTAATAATTATCCAAAATTCTAAATATAATATTTATCATCAATATTTTCAATGTAATAAAATTGTTACGCAGTGTTAGATATCTGAAACAGTTTTCCTTTAAATCTTTAGTTACGATTGCTTTTGTAAGTAAATATATACGAGGATAAAAATATGAAACTTTATAGATTAGGTTCATTACTAGCTTTTCTTGTAGTTATCAGCAAGTTAGCATTTGCTGGAACTGTAATTCATACATAATAACAATGCTTTAGATTTAAGGCTTACTCTAGAAAGAAGCCCAATTATGTGGGTGATTTTTGATCTTATACCAATAAGCAGGATTATACTAAAACGTATATCTTTAATGAGTTTCTAATAGAAAATAATGTATAAAACTCTTTATGTATATAATTTTGAATATATTTCAGATAATAAAATTAATATGCACAATAGAGTTTTGGGTAGAGCGAATGTTTCTAGCTATATGTATAGTTTAGATCACAAGAACTTAGAGTTATGGTTATAAGTTTATATAGCTTTATGAAGTTGGGTTTTGATACTAGATGTATTCCATAAAGGCTTTTGATTATTTTATTATGAATAATCTAAAAAAATCTAGTAAATATCCAAATTAGTACATTACATATCAAATAAAGTACACTAAATGAAAATACTGGAACTTTACTAAATATATTTAAGAAGCTCCTAATAACATACGCTATCCACATTGATAATAGTGACAAACTGAGAGCTCTATCAGCAATTAGTATACTTCTAAAACTATCATGGTTAAATACATGATGTGGAATTAACATTATGATTGTTAAAGATAGTATTATAGATATCGCTGTAAATATTCCAAATAGGGCTAGTTTTAGCTTGTTACTATCTATATAGCATAGTGTTATTATGACTATAGTACTAGTAGGCAAAGATATTGTAATATTAGGCATATGGGTCACATTAACATATACACTACTAAGTTTTAACATCTCTATATACATGTATAAACATGTCATAATTACTAATATAAGAGTATATTTTAGGAATGCTTTGTTATGCTTCACTAAAGAGAATATACCTATAAAATAATATTCTAATATGTCTCTAGACTTTCTATATTTGTAAGTACCAAATTTTATAAGATTTAGCAAGATTATATTAATTAATATAAGTATAAAACAGCTATATAATATATATTGAATATTTTGATTTATGGGGTATAAACTTCTATAAATCTCTAATGCAAAAGTAAAGCCAAAAGCATGGATTAATGCTAATGCCCAAAGTTGATGTTGTTTCTTTGATATTAAAGTAACTTGAACAACAGATAATATAATTATTACATTTATTAGTGACATTGCAGCTGCTGAAAGTAATAATGTAAATAGGTTAGGAGCTATTATAAAGGCAACAACTCCAATAATTTGAAATATTAGGCAAAGCTTCAAAATTTTACGATGATCTACCGATTGGGTTAGTAAGTGTAAGAAAGGTAAAAAGAAAAAACCTATTGAGAAAAAACCTAAAAATAAAAAGTGATATCCTTTAACATATAAATGTTGATTGTAATATACATCGTGGAAGGCATAAAATTTTACGATATAAGATACATATATTACAAAAGCTATTTTAGAAATGAGAACGAACATTAATAGTAATATCAAATTTAAAATAGATGATTTATAGTTTAATCGTAACATTTAAACCTCCATCAATGCTATTCTCTAGGAGTATTTCACCTTGATGTGCTTCTATAATTTCTTTAGAAACTGCTAGCCCTAAACCGTTTCCTTTTTTTGTTGAAGAGCCTGTATAAAAAGGTTCAAAAACTTTATTAATTTCTTCTATTGGAATACCGTTACCATTATCTTTTATAGATATTTTTAGCCTGTAGATATCATTAGTATTTTCAGATATAGATAGTTTTACTTCATCACCATGCTTAAATCCATTATTTATAATATTGGTAATAGCCCTTTTAAAAGCAGGCTTTTTAATATTAATAAAGATATCTTCAGATAAAAAATTTATTAGACGAATGTTTTTTTCAAGCTCTATATATTCCATAGCAATATCATCAAGAAACTCACTGATACTTACTTCTTCAGGAGAAATACCTGCTAACCAATTTTCTTTTGAAAATAAAACCAAATCATCAAGCATTCTATTGATTTCTTGAATATCTTTTAAATCTCTTGAATTCAGATTACTTTCAGAATCTATTAGTCTTCTTCCTTGTATTCTTGCTAATGGGGTACGAATATCATGACATGTCATAGCAAGTAATTTATTTTGGTATTCAATAATGTGATTAACTCTTTTTTGCATAAAATCAAATGTTTCAACAGTAGAATTTAACAATTTTCCTTTATGTTTTTTAAGAGACTTTGACTGGAAGTACATTCCCATTTCAAAAGCAAATTGTTGAAATTCTAAATAGGGGATTCGCCAAGCTAATTGAATAAAAAATATTGCCAATATTATAAAAAAAATTAAAGCAATTAATCCAAAAGTAATATTTATAGGATATGTTAATGCATATTGTGATTTATAAAGTGAATTAATCCAAAAATCTTTTGATACTTGAATACTTTCACATTGCTGTACTAGAACTTCATATTTATTTATAAGTTTACTTAATTGTTTTTTTGTACATAATGGATATTTAGAATATATTGTAAAACTACGATACAAATTATTTAAAGCATTTTTAAAATCAGTTCTTTCAACATCATTAAATAAATCTTGCTTTGGTTTTTCATTTTTATTTTTATTTAAATACACAACTATGCGCTCAGGTGGCTCTTCAGTACCTGAATAAACAACATAACCAACATAAGAGAATTGCAAAACAATAAGTCCAAAAATAATACTTATGCCTGCAAGCATAAGTTTTTTTTGGGAACGAATAAGCTTACGAAGGGATACATTCATCGTATAAATCCAATCTATATCCTGTTCCTTTGATAGTTTGTATATAACTCGTATCTTGATCTGGACAGGTATCTAGTAATTTACGCAATCGACTTATTCTTATATCTATAGTTCTATCAAACTCTTCAAAAGCTCGTTTCAAAATATCTTCAAAAATCTTTTCACGAGTAACTGTATAAGATTTACTCTTATAGAGATAATTAAATAGTTTATATAATGCTGGTGTAAAGCTGACTTCTTCACCATTTTTATAAATGATTTTCTGTTGGTGAGTGTCTATTTCCCAATGCGGAGTAGATATCTTAGAAGTAATCAATGGTTTACTTTCTGATCTTCGTAAAATTGATTTTATACGAGCAAGTACTTCACGAGGGGTAAATGGTTTTGTAATATAATCATCAGCACCTGTTTCAATTCCTAAGATTCGATCAAATGATTCTCCAGCTGATGAAAGAAAAATAACAGGAACTTGAGAATTTTTTCGTATTTCTCGACAAATTTCTAAGCCATCCATTTCCGGCATCATTACATCTAAAATAATTAAATCATAAAACTTTTTTGAAAATGAAGTAAGAAAAGATAATCCACCTTCAAAGTCATCTACTAAATAATGATTTTGGTGAAGATAGTTTGCTAATCCTTTTCTAATATCTAGTTCATCATCAACTATAGCTATCTTTTTTTGCACAAAATATCCACCATGTTTATAATTTCATAATCATAAATTATAGGTTTTATGACTTATTTTAGCTAGAAATAAATGTAACAAAATTGTTACTTACTGTTACATATTTGAAACGGTTTTTATTTTTTTACTCGGTTATACTTGGTTTTGTATAAAATAGTGAATTTCGGTAAAAAATGAAAAAAATAATAATAATGATCTCATTTTTAGTAGTATCAGCTAATAGTATTTTTGCATGGGATATTATAGTTCAAAATCAAAATAAGACAGATCATAAAATAATTTTTGCACAGTCAGCAAGATGTGATTTATTTTTTTTAAATGATGATGAAGTTTCTCAAGGATTTTTAGAAAAAGGGACACTTAAATATGGAGATATTATTCAAATATACGGTTGTAATGCTACAACTTTTGATGCATTTGTTAATTTTGTAATCATTAATAATAATTATCCACTTTGGAATGAAAGTTTAGAGTTTTTTTCTCCTGTTTCAGGAGATGCTAAAATTAAACTTCATTCACGTTGGGATAAAGGAGTAGCATATGAAAGTGTTTGGATTACTCAAAAAGATATCATAAATAATAATGATTTAAATAGTCAAGTCGGTATTTGGGATTTTGCCGAAGAAGATAGAGTAAAAGCAAATGGCTATAAATATAGGGTACAAAGAGGAGTATTTAGTGGAATGCAAACATCTGATTGGCAAGTTGCAGGTCCATCATTACCATTATCAATAGCTTGGTCTAAAGATAAATGTTCAAAATTTGTTGCTATAGTTATCGGTAATGATAATATGGATGAAGTTGATAAGTTACTAAGTAAGATTTATTAATTTATAAAACTCTATTTTTGATTTTTAAAAATACATATACTATTAGACTTTTAAGTTGAATGTATTTTATTAATAATTTCTATTCCTATTTTTTTATTCAATTATTTAATAGATTCAATATGTTGACAAATATATGCATGATATGGTTATTGAGTATAGTTGATCTGTAGAAGGATTAATGCTCTTTAAAAAAAGTGATTGTTTAAAAATATAGAAAATATACTTTAACCAAAGAGAATAAAGTAAAAAACAAGGTATTATCGATGCTACAGATATTTAGTTGGGAATAAAAAGATAATTTCATTCCAAAAGAGAGAAAGAGAATGTCCTTATAATTTTAAATCATAAGGATAATTGTATTAGATAGATTTGATATTAACGGCAGCCATTTTGCCTCTGTTTTCTTCAAGTTCAAAGCTTACCTTTTCGCCTTCACGTAGAGATCTCAAACCAGCATTTTCAACTGCACTGATATGCACGAATACATCTTTGCCACCACCTTGAGGCTCTATGAATCCAAATCCTTTAGTCGTATTAAAAAATTTAACTGTACCTTGTCTCATTGTTTTATTTCCTTTTGTTTTGTTGTTTATATAATTGTTGTTTATATAAGTTAAATCACATTGGGCTTAGTTTTAAACTTTAACGATTTACTTATAAAGGATAGAATATTGGAAATAAACTTCTGATATATTAGTTTCGTAGTAGTCAAATTAAAGTTACAATATAAATAACTGTTGTCTATCATATAGTAACAAATCACTAATTGAAAGCTTTTTAGTGAAAACTCGGTATTTTAGTCAAATCAAAATCTTCTTCATATTTGTCGATATCTTTTAGATATAAGCATAAATCTTGAAAATCTAAACAGCTTTCTATCATCGAGGATTCTTTATTATCATCAAAATCTCTATCTGTCATATGGTTTATCAAATTAATAAACTGCTCCATAATTTCAGTATTTAATATACTCATCTCTGCAGCTTGAGCTATGCTTATTTTTTTTGATTTTCTTATTTTCTTAACTAAATTAGTTATATCATTAAAAATAATTTCTAACATTTTATTATTTTCAAAGTCAATGAATGTATTTTTTGGATCAATCATTCTAAGTCAATATTATTAAATAGATGATCATTATACTCTGAAATAAGAGCATAATCTTAGTTATATTTAAGATATGTCTCCATAATATGTATCTTTAGTAGATGCTTTGTATTACTATTAGTAGGGTATAAATAAAATAAAGCCTCTAAATCTTCTTTAGATACTTCATTGCTATTTTGCTAATAATAATTTTTAACCTTAAAAGAACTCTAATAGTTCTTAATATTCTAAAATTAAGAGAGGATAATATGCCAAGAATAATAGTTGACCCTAAAAAACCTTTTGATATTAGTCTAAGAAATTTCAAAAGAGCTTGTGAAAAAGCGGGTATCAAACAAGAGCTTAGAGATAGGCAGCATTACGTAAAACCAACACAGAAGAGAAAAATGGCTAAAAAAGCAGCTATAAGTAGAGCTAAGAAAGAAGCAAGAAGATCTTATTCTTATTAATTCTCTTATTAGTTCAAAAAGCTATCACAACTTTTGCAGTTGATGATCAAGTAGCTGTTTTTTTATTCTTAGATCAATACAAAACAAAAATAATGAGTATAAAGGAATCTTTGGACATAAAAAAAGCCCACATTGCTGTGAGCTTTTAATATGGCGGAGAAAGAGGGCGTCACCTATTAAGTTCAGTTTTTACCACTTTAGTTCAAAATAGTTCTATAAGTCAATAATATCAATACATACAGCTATTTAATAAAATCTTATTCAGTATTGAAAAGTTCATATTAATTCGTTACTATTCACTAATTATAGGTGGGTATATAGGTGGGTAAAAATAGCATGCGGAGAAAAACAGTGCTTACGGTAAAAGAGCTTGAATCTCTTAAGCTTAGTAATGGATCGAAGCAAAAGTTTTGTGTTGGAGGAGCTGATGGTTTATATCTACAAATTACAAAAAATGGTTCAAAATCATGGATATTTAGATATACAGCTCTTGGAACTGGTGTAAATGGTGTTAAACAAAAACGAAAGGAAATGGGACTTGGCTCATTTCCTTTAGTGCCATTAAAACTTGCTAGAGATAAGGCTAAAAAATATAAAAATCTTTTATTAGATGGGATTGATCCAGCTACGGATAGAAAAGTTAAGATTGAACAAATCAAAAATGATGAGCAACAAAAACAAATTACTTTTGAATATGTAACTAGGTTGTGGCTTGAGAAAAAATCACAGGAATGGAAAAATCCAAAAGATTTTCCAAGATGGACAAGAGCTTTTGAAAGAAATATATTTCCAACTCTTGGGAAAATGCCAATAAGTGAAATTACACATACACATATTACAGAAACTTTGAAGCCAATCTGGACAGAAATACATGATACATCAACTAAGTTGAGATCGTATATTTCTAATATCTTTGATTTTGCTATTGCATCCAGTCTCTATCATGAGCTTAATCCAACACCATCTAAAAAACAGGTTGAGGTTTTATTACCATCTGGAAAACTCACACAAAAAACTAGTCATCATCCTGCTTTGCCATACAGTCAGTTACCAAGCTTTATTAAAGATCTTAAAGCTGAAAATTCAATACCGTCCTTAGCTCTAGAGTTTGCAGTTTTAACAGCTAGTAGATTTGGACAAATAGCAAAAGCATCTTGGGATCAGTTTGATTTTAAAAAAAATGTTTGGATTATACCTGCTGAAATAATGAAAGGTTCAGCAAGTAAAGCTAAACCACATACAATACCCCTATCAAAAAGATCTATTGAAGTACTTAATAAAGTTAAGAAATTGGCAAATAATAAGTTAGTATTTCCAAATACTCAGGGTAATCAAATATCAGATAAAGCCTTGAAGAATGTTATTTTGAATCTTAATGAAAATTTAAAAAAGAGAAATACAGATTCTAAAGGCTATATTGATCCAGTTTATAATAAAGTTATAACACAGCATGGCTTTAGATCTACATTCTTGAATTGGGTAACTGAGAAAAGTAATCATCCTTTACATGTCGGAAGAATGGCTTTAGCCCATGAAATTGAAGATAAAGTAGAAGCTGCCTATAGAAGAGGAAATCTACTAGAAAAAAGAGCTTTATTAATGGAGGAGTGGGCTGAATATATGAATTAAATTGAATAATACAAGATTCAAAAATCCATAACTATATCATACTTGTCAAGGACAGTTTTTGTATAAATAGTGTCCTTTCTATACTCTCAAGATTATTTAATATATCTCATGTATACAAAAGTAGCCGGTAGTGTTCAATCGCTTTCGAGAGCATAAAAGAATTAGAGATTAATAATTATGGAAGAAGAATATTTAAAGATAGATGAAGTCCTGAAGATAATAAAAAAGAAAAAAACGACTCTTTATGCGTATATCGCGAGAGGTGATTTTCCTAAGCCAATAAAGGTTTTTGGTAATAGTCTATGGCTAAAATCTGAAGTTGATAAATTTATGGCTAGTTTCGTTGAGCAACGAGATAAAAAGCAAAAACAGTTTAGATATTTTCAGGAGGCTAATTATGTTAAATGAAAACTCAGATCAGCAATTTGATATAAATAGTATAAGTTCTATTTTTATTAATGAAGCCGAGTCTGTTAATTGGACATTAGACAAAATTAACGAGCTTACAAATAAATTTAATCAAGGAGCCATTTCTGATAGTAAATATAAAAAATTGAAACAGTCACATTTAGATATGTTGAATTTCTTTATTAAAAGTTCAATCAAGAAAAATCTAACAGATGAAAATACAGATGTGGTCGAGAGCATAGATCAAAGCATTGGTTTCTTTGAGTTTTGCAATATTGTTAGCTCTGCATATAAGGAGATCCAAAACCAAGTAGCATCTAAAAAAGTACAAGCATTATCATGGGATGAAGTAGTTGCTAAGGATTTAAGATCTAAAGAATTCTTGCTTGAACCTATCATTAAAGAAAAAGATCTAATAATGGTCTATGCAGAACGAGGTGTAGGAAAAACGCATCTATCTACAGGGATTGCTTGGGCAATATCTACAGGTACAAATTTTCTAAGTTGGGAAGCTAATAGATCTGTAAATACATTATTTATAGATGGGGAAATGCCTTTGGTAAGCATAAGAGACAGATTAATGAATCTATCTAATGGACTTTCAAATAGCCAATTTAAAATTGTAAGTCATGATACTTTATTAGCTGATCAGGTAATGCCAGATTTATCAACCCTAGAAGGACAGGAGTCTCTCGAAGATATTGTTGACTGGGCTGATTTTATAGTTCTAGATAATTTAGCTACTCTATGTCGTAGTGGTAGGGAGAATACAACAGAAGCATGGCGTATTACTCAAGATTGGTTGTTGAGCCTTAGAGCTAAGGGTAAAACTATTCTTTTGGTAGATCATGCTGGTAAAAATGGAACTAATAGAGGCTCATCAGCTAAACAGGATGTATTAGATACTGTTTTATGTCTTAAACATCCTTCTGACTATGAATATGAGCAGGGTGCTCGATTTATAGTGAAGGTTGAGAAAAATCGTAATGGTGAAAAAATTGAGGATATAGAGGTTCACTTAGTGAATGGTCATTGGAATATTTCAACTGCTAAGCAATCTAGAGATGAGCGAATAATTGAAATGTATCAGTCTGATATGACTCAGAGAGATATTGCACAAGAGATGGATTGTAGCCTTGGATTAGTTAGTAAGGTTATCAAAGCGTACAAACAAAATAAAAAGTAGTGTTCACGATATTTTTGTCTAGAGACTGTGAACAATGAACATTTATATAACATGAGAATGTACATAGTATGAACAAGATAATATTTAAGCTAAAGACTTAAGCAATATCTAGCTTTTAGTAATTTAAAGTGTAAACAAAAATATGAAAATTTTGTGAACAGAGGTGTTCATACGGTGTTCATTTTGTCTTTCTAGAAAATATAAGTGTGAACATTATTTAATAAGGAATTTATTATGAAAAATCAAAATATGTCTAGAAATAGATCAACTATAGGTATTACATTCTATCTGGCGGTATCATTGCCGATAATCTCATGCATAGTAATACTTTTGTCATATAACATAGATGAGTTAGATATAGTTTTATCTACTATATCAAGTCTTGTTGATTATTCAGGTTTTAAGACAGATGGAGGCTGGTATTTTAGGTTATTGTTATTACTACCAGTAATTTCTATTTCTCATTATATTGGATTTAAAATGTTACAAAATCAAGAGACAACATTTGAAATTCAATTACTTCAAGGGCTATCAATAACACTGTACACTATTATTATCTCTATATTTTTTATAGGTGTTGGTTGGGTATTAGCTGTTTATGTTACAAGAGCATTTAGCTATATGCATTTTTTTGGCAATCCAATAGAACGATTTAATCAAATTATTAGTGTTAATCCTTACTTAAGCGCTTACGATCTACTATCAAATTATATATGGACTAATATTGCTATTTTCTATATTGTTTTATTAGTGCTTATAATAATACAGTCTGTCTTATCAAAAACTTTATATGCTAAAAAAATAGAGCCATTTTTTGCAGGCTACATAAGTCATAAAGCTAATAAAAATATGAAAGATGAAGGTCTAACAAGCTCTGAACAGGAGTATAATTATTTAATGAGTCGTGTTAAAGACACCAAGAAATACTTGCCTACTAAATACTTTAAGAAAGATCAAACTTTCATCGCAAAAGATGTTGATACCAATAAACCAGTCTATATAGATGATGGCGAACTCTTTAGAAAAGAATTACCACACTTTGCAATAATAGGAGCTAGTGGTAAGGGTAAAGGCTCATTTTCGCAAACATTCTTATGTCAGATGGTTTTGAAGGGATATCCTGTTGTGGTCTTTGATCCCAATGATGACACCCATATGATGAAAAACTTAAAAGATAATGCAGAAAAATCTAATAGAAATTTCCATTGGATAAATTTTAAGGAATATCTTATTCCTCAGATTGATGTTTTACAAAAGTGTAGCCCTTATGAATTTGAAGAGCTCATTAGCAGTGTGTTTCCTTATATAGAGTATAAAGACAGTGATGGCAACTATCATAATCAGTTTTCTAGAGATGCAGTGTTTAACTATTATGTTCATGAGTTAGATAATGTGGAGTGTATGTATGATCTTCATCAAAAAATATTTAATAAATATGGTGAGGATGCTCTTAAAAGTCCAAATGGTGAGCTACCTCAATTTGTTAATGAGTTTTTAAGCCTTAGTAAAAGATTAATGGTGAAAGTCTCAAAAAGTATTTCTATTAAAGAGGCTATAGAAGTTGGTGATGTTATTTATATATCGTGCCCTAGACTAAATAAGCGTACTGAGCTAGCTGTTTTATGTTCAATGTTTATGATGAGAGTTGTACAAATTTTACAGTATCGAGATGAAGACTCTAAACATGTGTTCATGTTTATGGATGAATTTCCAAGTTTTGCCAACTTGTTGGTTAAAGAGTCAATAGAACAACTAAGAAAAAAAGCATGTACTATGTTAGTTAATATGACTTCATTTGAGAGTTTGGTTGGAATTAGAACTGATGTTGATGGACAAGCTGTAATGAATGCGATCATAACGAACTCTATAAAACTTATTTATCAGCAACCAAATAGAAAAATATCAAAAAGTATAAGTGATATGACAGGTACTAAAGTTGTATACAAAGAAAATAAGGTTATTAAGCGTAATTCTGCAATGAAAGAAATTGAAGAGGTTACTGAAACTATTAAAGTGCCAGTAGAAGTTAATGTCTTTAGTGCTACATTGATAGAGAATCTACCAAGTAATGTAGCATTAATGCTAAGTTATGGTTTACCAAGGATAGTGCAGACAGAGGTGTTTAAGTATGCTCCAGATGTTAAGTTTCCTACAGTTCTACAAGCTGAACCTTATAGTGTCAATGACTCTGAAACAAACTCAGAAGATGATAATGATATTATGGGGGCTTTATAATGATTGAAACAAGGGGTAGAAAAGATCTTATAGAACAAGGCAATAAACGAGTTAAGCTTGCTTTAGATTTCTTAGCGGATGAAGTATATACCAATAGGCAGATATTAAAAGAAGTCACTGGTATTACTTCATCTCAAGGTATTGGTGGATTTAGCAAACGACTAGAAAAACTAGGTTTTGCTAGAGAGATAAATTTACCAAGTGTAGAAGAACCAAATAAAACATATAAGATAATTGGTATCACTTCACAAGGTATGGCTGAAACTAATCATCTTGATAGAAGAGGTTTTGAAATAAGCAAACTTAAACATAGCCAGCTATTGCATAAGTTTCTTTGTCAGCAGATACATTTACAAGCTATTAAACAAAACCAAAAATATATTAGTGGTAGATGGCTAACTGATGAATGGTTTGGAGCTAAAAATATTAAACGACCTGATGCAATTATTATTAGACAAGATAATCAAAAGATAGCTATAGAGGCTGAGCGAACTATAAAAAGTAAATATCGCTATCAGCAGATAATAGTGCAGTACCTTAAAATGATAAAAGCTAATCAGATAACTAAAGTTAGATATGTGATGCCAGATCAAGCTAAAGCTCAAATGGTTGAAAAAGCTATTAAGTCAATAAAGTCGGTAACTGTATCAACCAATGGGCAAAAGCGTCAATTTAATCTAACTGATGAGGTCTGGAAGTGGTTTGAGTTTAAGACTATATAAATATATTGCTACCCTAATAGGGTTGTGTTAATATAATTCTAGAAATTTAAGGAATTACAAATGTGGCAAACTGTAACAGAAACGCCAACTTTTTCTAAGATTGCTGACAAATTCTTAGATGAAGTGACAAAAGAAGAATTAATTGAATATATTGCTAACAATCCAACTGCTGGAGATATAATACAAGGTACTGGAGGATGTAGGAAGTTACGCTGGAAGCGTGCTGGAACTGGTAAAAGTAGTGGTATAAGGACAATTTATTATTTTTATAATGAACAAAATCCTATCTATTTACTTTTAGCATATCCAAAATCTGTTATGGATAATATAACAGATGAAACTAAAAATATTCTTAAGCAGAGTGTGTCTAAGTTAAAAGGAGGCATGTTATGAATTTAGATATAAATGAATTACTACAGCAATCGGCAAAAGAGATGACTGAAGTTGCTGATAAAAAACTTGAAGCAAAACATCACAAGATAATAATAACCTCAGGTGTAGATGTTATTAAAATTAGAGAACAGCTTGGTTTGACAAGAGTTAGCTTTTGTGAAAAATTTGGTTTAAAAATCAGAACTGTTGAAAAATGGGAGCAAAATAAGAATAAAATTGATTCTACAGCTCGCTCATTTTTAACAGCCATTGCTAATAATCCTCAAGCTATTGAGGAAGCTTTGCGATAAACTAGATTTAGTCCCTGTGATAGCATTTAATTTTAATGCTACTTCAAAGAGTAAGAACAGCCTATAACTATCTATCATTTCTACCATCAATACTATTTGCCATAAGCATCTAAAAGCTCAAGCATATCTACAATAGCTACTAGAAATAGTAAGCTCCACACTCAAACAGACCACACAAAAGCTTACTCATACCAGCCCAAAAGCTCTAACATAGACACTACTAAAACTAGTATTTCTAACTTCTAAAAACACCTAGTTTTGCTAATCCATAAGTACCTAGATAATCACTGTATAGCTTTTGCTAATGCGATGACTAAAATAAGCTCTTCGTTTGTATTTTTTGACTAACACCTTTTGTCACTGTATTACACCAAACCAGTTTGCCAATACCATATAAAATCAAGGTTTTGCCTGTGAGTTCCACCATGATTTTCTATGTTTTGTAATTGGCTGTCCTTCAAGTTGTTGTAACAGTGAACGCAAAAGGAGCAAAAAATGACAACAAACTACGAGCCTCAAATTTATATCGCGTGTTTAGCAAGCTATAACAATGGTATCCTATACGGTAAATGGATTGACGCAAACCAAGATGTTTCCGCTTTAGAAGAAGAAATTCAAGAGATTTTAGCAGATTCACCTATGCCAGATGCTGAAGAGTGGGCAATACATGATTATGAAGATTTTGATAATCTAGGTTTGTCAGAGTATGAAAGCTTAGAAACTATTTCTCAAGTAGCTCAAAACATTGTAGAACATGGTGAGCTTTTCATAGAAGCTTATAAATACACTAATCATATTGATGAAGCTATCGAAATGATAAATGATCGTTTCATAGGCTTATACGACTCAGTTGAAGACTATGCAGAAGAAACTACAGATATTTCATCAGTTCCAGAATATCTAAGATACTATATTGACTTTGAATCTTTGGCTCGTGATATTGAGCTATCAGGTGATATCACAACTTTCGCAGTTGATAATCAAGTAGCTGTTTTCTTTTAATCTCCATTTTTTTCTTATATTAGTTCAATTTATAATTTCAAAACTTACTTAAATCTTGATACTTCTAGCAATAGCAAAACCAATTAAATATAATCTTTTGTATAGATATATAAATATTTTTAACCTAAATGGCTCAAGCAAAAAAGAAAGCAAATACCAAGTCTATGGAAGAGACTCTTTGGGAGAGTGCAAATAAACTCAGAGGCTCAGTAGAGTCTAGTGAATATAAACATATAGTTTTAGGGCTGATATTTCTAAAGTTTGTTAGTGATACTTTTGAAGAACGCCGAGAGCAGCTAATTGCCGAAGGTAAAGAAGCATTTATTGACATGGTCGAGTTCTATACTATGGAAAATGTTTTCTATCTACCAGAAGAATCTAGATGGTCATATATCAAGCAAAATGCCAAACAAGACGATATAGCTCTCAAGATAGATACAGCTCTATCAACTATTGAGAAAAATAACCCTAGTTTAAAAGGTGCATTACCAGATAACTATTTCTCAAGGCTTGGGCTAGATGTTAGTAAACTCTCTAGCTTGATAGATACTATAAACAACATCAACACTATAGCCGATAAGGGTAATGATATAGTGGGGCGAGTGTATGAGTATTTCTTGAGTAAATTTGCGATAGCAGAGGGTAAGGGGAAAGGTGAGTTCTACACGCCAAAATCTATCGTAAATTTAATAGCCAATATGATAGAACCATACAAAGGTAAAATATACGATCCAGCTTGTGGTTCAGGTGGTATGTTTGTCCAGTCTATCAAGTTTATAGAAGCTCATAAAGGTAACAAAAAAGACATCTCAATCTATGGTCAAGAGTACACAGGTACTACATACAAACTAGCAAAGATGAATCTAGCAATCCGTGGGATCTCGGCTAATCTTGGAGATGTGCCAGCAGATACATTTTTCAAAGATCAACATCCTGATCTAAAGGCTGATTTTATAATGGCGAATCCACCATTTAACCAAAAAGATTGGCGTGGAGTAAATGAGCTACTAGATGATCCGCGTTGGGCTGGGTATGATGTGCCACCAAAGTCAAATGCAAACTATGGTTGGATACTCAATATAGTTTCTAAACTATCGCAAAATGGTGTAGCTGGTTTTATCCTAGCGAATGGTGCTCTAAGTGGTGGAGGTGAGGAATACAAAATCCGTAAGAAGCTAATAGAAAATGATCTAGTAGAAGCTATTTTAATACTACCAATGAGAATGTTTTACACTACAGATATTAGTGTGACTTTATGGGTACTTAATGCTAACAAAAAACAAAGAGAATTTGAGCAAAATGGTAAGCAAAAGAGCCATAGAGATAGATCTAATGAGATTTTATTTATGGATTTACGCCAAAAGGGTGTGCCATTTGAGAAGAAGTTTATCCAGTTTGATGAAGAAAATATCCAAGAGATATCAGATACTTATCATACTTGGCAATCCATTGGTCATTCTGAACTTGATTCAGAATCTCATAGTTATAAAGATATTCCAGAGTACTGTAAGAGTGTGACTATAAATGAAGTAATTGCTAAAGATTATTCGCTAGTGCCAAGTAAATATATCGAGTTTGTAAATAGAGACGAGAATATAGATTTTGATGAGAAGATGAAAAATCTTCAAACCGAATTTAGTGAGCTACTAAAGCAAGAAGAGCAATCAAAACAAGAACTTCTAACAGTATTTAAAGAGTTGGGTTATGAGATCAAATTATAAAAAACTTGGTAGCTATATCCAGCAAGTTAAGAAAAGAAATGCTGATAATTTTTTAACTGTTGAAAATCTTAGAGGTATAAATATAAATAAAGAATTTATGCCGTCTGTAGCAAATGTTACAGGAACTGATTTATCAAAATATAAAGTAGTAGAGAAAAATCAATTTGCATATAACCCAATGCACGTTGGTAGAGATGGTGTATTACCAATAAGTATGCTGGAATTACAGCAGAAAGTTATAGTATCTCCTGCTTATGTTATTTTTGAGGTAGTGGACAAGCAAATTTTGCTTCCAGAATATCTAATGATGTGGTTTAGAAGAAGTGAGTTTGATAGAAATGCTTGGTTTACTACAGATAGTAGTGTAAGAGGTGGCTTTAACTGGGATGATTTTTGTGAGTTAGAGCTACCAATCCCATCAATAGAAAAACAGCGTGAGATAGTAGCCGAGTATTATGCTATTACAAATCGAATCAAACTAAATGAGCAACTAAACCAAAAGCTAGAAGAAACAGCTCAAACTATCTATAAAGAGTGGTTTGTAGATTTTGAATTTCCACATAATTTCAGTCATTCTGAACTTGATTCAGAATCTGATATCCGACCGTACAAGTCTGGCGGCGGTGAAATGGTTTATTGTGAGGATCTTGAGAAGGAAATTCCAGAGGGGTGGGGTGTTGTAACTTTAAAAGATCTATGTACTCTTCAAAATGGTTATGCTTTTAAAGCTTCTGATTTTTCAGATAATGGAAGTATACCTATAATAAAAATAAAAAATATCACTCCACCAATAATCGACTTAAATGATAGTCAATGCTTCTCAAATAGTATAAATGAGAAATTGACAAAATATACTGTTAAGTATGATGACATATTAATTTCTATGACAGGATCTGGAGTTAATCAACTTAATTCGGCAGTAGGTCAAGTAGGTAGATATGTTGCAAAGAATATGTCTTTACTTAATCAAAGAGTTGGTAAGTTGATAATTAATAATAAGAAGCATAAATTATATGCATATTTCTTTTTATCTCACAAAGATACTCAAATGAATTTGTTGTATAGTGCAACAGGAAGTGCTAATCAGGCAAATATTTCTCCAGAACAAATAATAAATCTAGATATTTTAAGGTCTAAGGATGATGTATTACTGAATTTTGAGAATGTTTGTAGAAAAATAATAAATCTAAATGATATAAAAAGAATCGAAAATAAAAAACTTTTAGATTTAACAGAAATTTTACTTTCAAAAATGGCAACTGTGGAGGGGTGAGGGTTTGATTTTGAATAACTTATGTTCCTTTGATAAATCAGATTATGAAAAAGTATTTGATAAATTAGATCACGATAATGTTATTAATAATGTTAATGTGAATCTTAGATTCAAATTTATTAAATTTGATCCAAACGGAAACCCTAAAATAGATTTATTAATAGATACTTTATTTGATTATTTTACACATTATTGTTTTGATTCTGAGAAAAGAGGACTTAATCGAGTAGTAACAGAAAAAGAACGTAATAATATAAATAGGGAAGCAAGAAAATTATTTAGAAAATGGCAACAAGATGAGATAACAGATAAAAATAAACCAACTTCTGGTGAAATGGGAGAAATGATTTTATGGCTTCTTATGGAAGCTGTTTTAGATGCTCCTCAAATAGTTGCAAAAATGAGTTTAAAAACTAATCCTAAGCTAGAGACATTTGGTTCTGATGGAATTCATATAAAAACTATAAATAATATTTTAAATATTTTTTTTGGTGAGGCTAAATTATATGGAAGCATATCTAAAGCATTAGATAGTATTTTTGAAAGTATTGAAGGGTTCCATAAAAATGAGATGTGGAAACATGAATACAGGATGGTAACGAATCATTATAAATATCTATCGGATAAAGAGAAAGATGGTGTTAAAAATTTTATTAATGGGGAAATTGAAGCTCATGAGTTAAAAATAAATCATGCTTGTTTAGTCGGATATGATTGGAATGAATATGAAAAACTAGATACTAAAGATAGAAGTAGTTTTATTGATAACTTTATGGAGATATATAAAAAAGATACCAAAAGACTAACGAGTCTTATTCAATCACGTTTTGACAATTTTTCAAAAAAAGAGTTTAGTTTTGAAGTTTTTTTTCTTCCATTTAAGAGTGTTCAAGAGCTAAGAGATAAGTTTAATGAGGAGCTTTAATTTGAAAAATCAAGATGATTATTTAATTAGTAAGCTTATCAATTATGATTCATTAAAATATTTAAATGAATTAAATATTCGGTCCGAGTCTGATATTGATGAGTTATCAGAAGAAGATATTTTAAATTTAATACAAATAGCATCTATTTATGGGTTATCTGCTGATGAAAAAAAACAAATACTTGCGTATGTGATAGTAACAAAATTATTTATTAATTTTTATGAAGAGTATCCAAACCTTTATTCTATTTCTTATTGTATCTTGTCCAGACTTGGTAATTTTCCAAATAGAGATTTGTTAAAAAAATTAAAACCAACAGAGGAATATAGGTCTCAGAATTTTTTGTTTGATTTAGAAATTCTAGCAAGGGAAAATGAAAACAAACTATCGTTATTAGATGAGTGTTTGTTATTGACAGATTTTCAAAAGCAGTTTTTTGATGTTCTTACTACAAGTGATTTTTATAGTGTATCAGCCCCAACATCTGCAGGTAAATCATTTATTTTATCATTATCAATTATTAAAAGATTATTGAATAATGATAAGGAAGTTATAGTTCTAGTTGTACCAACGAGAGCTTTAATTAAAGAGTTGAGTGAAAGCATTATTAAAAAACTTAAAGAATTTGAGTTATTTGATAAAGTTGATGTAAGAGTTATTCCTATAGTTGAAGAGGAATCGGTTAAGAAAGGTAAAGTATATGTTATAACACAAGAAAGATTGAAAGCTTTACTTGACCAAGACGAGATAACTATAAATGCGTGTTTTATTGATGAGGCTCAAGAAATACAAAGTAATAGAGGAGTTGTTTTACAGAATACTATAGAATTTCTACTTCAGAAAAACCCAAATGTGAAATTGTTTTTTGCAAGTCCTTTGATAAAGAATCCTGAATATTTTAACAAATTGTTTAAGCAAAATTTTCATAACAATTATTTTATAGAGAATGTTTCACCAGTAAGTCAAAACATATTCTTATTAAGTCAAGTAAAGAATAAACCGAAAAAAATTAGAATAGATAGAATTGGGGAATATTTATCAAGAGATATGTTAGGAAATTTTAGCATAGATTTTAAATTTAGGGGAAACAGACATATTGCCTTAGCTAAACAAATAACTAGAGATGATGAATTAACTCTTATTTACTGCAATGGAGCTAAAGATGCTGAAAAAAAAGCTTTATCTTTAGCTGAGATGCTTGATGACGTAGATTGTGAAGAGATTGCAGATTTAATTAGTTTCCTTGAAGAAGATATTCATAAAGATTTTTCAATTATAAATTGTCTTAAAAAAGGTGTAGCTTATCATTATGGATATATGCCATCTTCGGTTAGGACAGAAGTTGAAAATCTTGCAAGTAAAGGAAAAATAAGGTTTATTTTTTGTACAAGTACTCTTCTACAAGGGATAAACCTGCCAGCTAAAAATATTATAGTCGATAGACCTATGAGAGGTAGTAACACTCCAATGAATAGAGCGGATTTTCTAAATTTAGTTGGTAGAGCAGGAAGATTGTTGCACGAATTTCATGGAAACATATGGTGTATAGATCCTGATAGTTGGTGTGAGAAAAGTTTTGAAGGGGAGAAGCTTCAAGAAATAAAAGGTTATTTTGAAAACACTTTATTAGCAAGAACAGATGAAATAATCGATGTAGCAGAAAATAATGCAAATAAAGAGCAAGGCGTATTTGGGAAATTTTTTTCAGACTATGTTTTAGATGGACAAAATATTTTAATATATAAAGATCATGAAAATTTTGAAAAAATTGAAAAACTTTTAGAGATATCAAAAAATATAAATTATTCATTACCTTCTGAAATATTAAAAAAACATTCTGCAATTCATCCAACAAAATTAAATAACATGTATCTCTTTCTGCAAGGAACACAAGATATATCAAAATTAATTCCTAAAAAATCTTATCAAACTGGTGTTAATGATATTTTAAAAGAAATATTTAGAAAAATTGGTATTATATTCTTTGATGTTAGCACTAGCAATAAGCAATTTAGTTTTTACTCAACTATAGCTTCTAAGTGGATACATGACACATTACTTAAAGATATTATTTTAAAGCATAGCTCTCATTATAATAAAGAAATTAATCTTTCAATTAGGGAAGTATTAGAGTGTTTGGAAAAAAATATTCGTTATAAATATGTTGTTGCAACTCATGCATATATGGATATTTTAGAGTTAGTTCTAAAAGAAAAAGATGAGAGTTATGATGTAGACAGTTTACCTAATTTACCCTTATATTTAGAGTGTGGAACATCAGATAATTTAGTTCTAAATTTAATATCTTTAGGTCTATCTAGGCTTACAAGTATAAAGTTAAAAAACAATAACAACTTAGAGTTTAATGAAATTACAGTTAAAGGATGTTTTGATACTTTAAGAAAAGTAAATATTGAGACATTAGATATTCCTGAAGTATGCAAAAGAGAAATAAAAGCTTTAATTTCTGATTAATTTAAGGGTTAGGTATGAAACTAATAAAAAAAGATTTTATTCCAAGCGGAGTTAAGTCTATATGTGGTCGTGATCTTCCATCTGGTAAGGCATTCTATATTGATACAGATAACGGTGTTCAGTATGGTAGTAATGATTATGTAAGGAAAAACTTTTCTAACGAAGAACGGTTAGCTACTATAGATTTTACAACTAGTATGATAGCTAGTTTTGATAGGGATGTAAGGGTTAATACAAATAATAATAGTGAGGAGTTAACAAATAAGCAAAAAAATCGAGATAGATATAAAGCTATTGTATATATGTTTTTACATGAAGAAAAAATGCCTGCTTTTGCCTTTTCTAAAGATAATTCATTCCTTACTGGAGTATATAATCACTATAAAGAGAAAAATTTTCTAAGTAATAGACAAGTTGAAATTATCTTAAAAATAGAAAGAGATTTTAGAGAAGTGATTAGTAAAGAGTATAAAATTAAAACTCTTAAAAATTTACTAACTTGTTATGCTTATGAGTATAAAATTAAAAGAGCTCTAGAAGTATTAGATGATGATAAAAAAGAATATATGAATAGTATGTTAGAAAATTTATATAAAAACTTATATTTAACAGATAATCAAGTAGAAGGTATGTTTAAATGGTTTCAATATCTACCAAAAGATTTAGCAGAAGCTAAGTTAAAAGAATTTGATAGAGTAAAACAATCATGAATAAATTCACAGAAGAAAAACTAGAACTTGCATTTATTGAGCTACTTGGCCAAGAGAGTATTAGTTATCAGTTTGGTAAAGAAATTATCCGTGATGATAAAGATGTACTTCTCAAAGATGATTTACGTGAGTACTTAGCTACTAGATATGCAGATGACAATATCACAGCTAACGAGATTACAACTATCATCCGTAAACTAGAGGCTTATCCAGCTAGTGATCTATATGATACTAACAAGGCTATCATGGAGCTAGTAACTAGTGGCTTTGATTTCAAAAGAGAAGACCCAAAAGCCAAAGATATTCGTATTCATTTTATAGATTATCAAAATATAGATGCTAATAACTTCAAGATAGTCAATCAGCTAGAGATAACAGGATATAAGAAACGCATACCAGATGGCATAATTTATATAAATGGTTTGCCTCTAGTAGTCTTTGAGTTCAAAAGTGCTATCCGTGAAGAAGCGACTATCAAAGATGCTTTTGATCAGCTAACAGTCCGCTATAGAAGAGATATACCAGAGCTTTTTAAATATAATGCTTTTTGTGTCATTAGTGATGGTATCAATAATAAGGCTGGTTCTCTATTTGCTCCGTATGAGTTTTTCTATTCTTGGAGAAGAATTACAGGCGATGAAGTCGATGTAGATGGTATTGCCTCAATGCATTCAATGATTCAAGGGATGTTTAACCGTGAGAGATTAGTAGACATTATTCATAATTTTATCTATATACCAGATAAATCCCACAAAGAAGAAAAAATAGTTTGTCGCTATCCGCAGTATTATGCTACTAAAAAGCTTTATGAAAATATTATCCAACATCAAAAACCTCATGGCGATGGTAAAGGTGGTACATACTTTGGTGCGACTGGTTGCGGTAAAAGTTTTACAATGCTTTTCTTAACTCGTATGCTGATGAAAAGTATTCATTTCTCAAGTCCAACTATTGTGATTATTACAGATAGGACAGATTTGGATGACCAACTTGGCAAACAGTTTGCCAATGCTAAAAAGTTTATTGGTGATAATACAGTTGTCAGTGTTGAGAGTAGGGCAGACCTAAGAGCTAAGCTAAAAGCTCGTGAAAGTGGCGGTGTATTTCTAACTACTATTCATAAGTTTACCGAAGATTTAGATATTCTCAGTGAGAGGACTAATATTATCTGTATATCTGATGAAGCACATAGAAGCCAGATAAACCTAGACCAAAAGATTAAATTTACAAAAGACGGTATCAAAAAATCCTATGGCTTTGCTAAGTATCTACATGATTCATTACCTAATGCTACCTTTGTAGGTTTCACAGGTACGCCGATAGATGCAACTTTGGATGTTTTTGGTAATGTCGTAGATAGTTATACTATGACAGAATCGGTTAGAGATGAGATTACGGTTCGCATAGTTTATGAGGGTAGAGCTGCAAAAGTATTGCTAGATAGCTCAAAACTTCAAGAGATTGAAAAGTACTATCAAGAATGTGCCGAAGCTGGAGCAAATGAACATCAAGTAGAAGAGAGCAAAAAAGCTATGACAAACATGAGTGTCATACTTGGTGATATTGATAGAATTAGAGCGATTGCTAAAGATTTTGTAGAGCATTATGAGCAGAGAGTTTCAGAGGGTGCTACTATCAAAGGTAAGGCTATGTTTGTCTCTAGTAGTAGGCAAATTGCTTATGCATTATTTAAAGAAATCATAGAGTTACGCCCAGGGTGGAATATCAAACAAGCTTGTGAAGATACCGCAGAGCTTACAGATAAAGAAAAGAAAGAGATACTTCCATTAGAGAAAATCAAAATGATTATGACTCGTAATCAAGATGATTGTAAAGAGTTATATAATCTCTTAGGTACAAAAGAATATCGTAAAACTCTAGATACTCAATTTAAAAATGAAAAATCTAACTTCAAAATAGCTATAGTAGTTGATATGTGGCTAACAGGTTTTGATGTGCCATTTTTAGATACTATCTATATTGATAAGCCAATCCAACAGCATAATCTTATCCAAACTATTTCGCGTGTTAATAGAAAATACGCCGGTAAAAAAAAAGGTTTAGTAGTTGACTATATTGGTATGAAAACAGCGATGAATAAGGCTCTTAAACAATTCTCTAATATTGATAGCCAAAACTTTGAGGATATTGAAGCATCTATAGTTGTCGTTAAAGATCAGCTAGATTTATTAGCAAAAATTTTCCATAAGTTTGATAATAGTAAATATTTCTCAGGTTCACCAATTGAGCAACTAAATTGTCTAAACTTTGCTAGTGAATATATCCAGCTAACAAAAGAGCTAGAAAATAGATTTATGTATATCGTTAAGAGGCTAAAAGCAGCTTATGATATTTGTTGTGGAGCTAATGCTTTTTCAGATCAAGAGAAGGATCTTATACATTTCTATTTAGCTGTCCGCTCTATAGTTGTCAAACTGACTAAAGGCGAAGCTCCAGATACCGCACAGATGAATAAAAGGGTAGCCAATATGATAGAAGAGGCTATCAAAAGTGAAGGTGTCGAGGAAATATTTAAACTTGGTAGTGATGATGAATCAAAGATTGATATTTTTGATGAAGATTATCTAAACAAGATAGATAAAGTAAAATTACCAAATACTAAGATTAAGCTACTACAACAGTTATTAGCAAAAGCTTTAGAAGACTTTAAAAAGGTAAATAAAGTCAAAGCATTAGACTTCTCTAAAAAGCTTAATTCACTTGTGGAAAAATATAATGAGCGTAAAGAGCAAGATATCTTAGTTAGTGATGTTTTAAATGACTTTACAGATGAGATTGTTGATTTATATCACGCTCTTAAAAAAGAGAAAGAGTCTTTTGGTGATCTAGGTATCGACTTTGAAGAAAAAGCTTTTTATGACATTCTAAAGGATATTGCTATTCGATATGAGTTTAACTATCCAGAGGATAAACTTATCGCTTTAGCAAAAGAAGTCAAAAAGGTGGTTGATGATAAATCAAAATATACTGATTGGAATATTAGAGAAGATATCAAAGCTACACTTAAAGTTGAGTTGATATTACTACTTGCTAAACATAACTATCCACCGATTGACAGAGATGAAGTCTTCAAGGAGATTTTTGAGCAAGCTGAGAATTTTAAGAAGAATAGGTAAAGGACATATTAATTGAATAATACTGATGTTAATTGTGGGATATTAGAGGTTGTCGATCTTGATGGAGAAGGTAACTTAAGTGTCTCAATATATTTAGAAGACTTTTCTGATATAAACAGTGAATATGTATATTCTATTTATGAAAAAATATACAAAAAAGTTAGTTGCGACAGAATTTACTATAAAGATGAACTATCTAAATTTATATTTTGTTATTCCTTTTATAAATTTATGTATGATTATGTTTGTGCAGATATCTTTGGTGATTTTAAAATAGATATTGAGAAATACTATAACTTAGGCTGGGTTGAAAAATTTTTAGATTATTTCGATGATAACAAAAATAATTATAAAAACATCTATTTCAATAATAGTAGTGAAATAGACTTTTCTAATGCTAAAAATATTGCGGTGTCTGTTTATAACTATATTGAACAACTTCAAGACCAGCATAGTAATGAAGGAATAAATATCTATTATTTGCATAAGCAATTTCATATAGGAATTATGTTCCCTAAGAAGCCCTTCTTAATTAAAAAAGATGAAAATTTTTTTCATATTATAGAAAATGTGTATGTGAATTTTTTATCTGGTGATATATATAAGGGCTACTCAAATAAAGATATTATTAGAAACGAGTTTGACACTGAAAATTTATTTCCTAATATTCAAGTGTATAAAAATAAATTTGAGAACATTACTAATGAAACTCTCTTAAAATCACTATTTCATAGATATAATTTGCTTAATACGATCAAGTCTATACATGATAAATACATATTTATTAGCAATAATGAGTCAAAAGATTTTGACTTTATATCAGAAAGTGAAGAGTTTTTGATACAGCAAAACATAATTGATGTTGTCGCAAATATTTTTAAATTTGCTAAAGAGTTATATTCAAGTAATCCGATAGAAGCCACATTTGACTTTAATTTTGCACGAGAACTATACTTAAAAAATCCTTTTGGTTCTAAAAGAATAAAAGACCTAAAAGATATCATAAGAATTTTAGCTGAAAATGTTGATATTATTAATCCAGCGACAAGACTGTACTGGGAAGAGCTGTATGGTGTTGGTGAGATTTCAACAGGTAAGTATTACAATTTAATGCAAAAGAAGTCTGTATATAAGGATGTTCGTGAGAGTTTTAGCACTAATTATGAGAAAAAGGCTTATAAAGAGTTCTTAAGCAAAAATAGTAACTCTATTATCGAGACATGGACTGATGAATATAGTCTATTGTACATTCTTGATGTAGTCATAATATGCAAGCTATTTGGTTTGAATATACCTAATGATATTAAGTTTGCTAATCTGCTTAATACAGAAAACGAAATTAAAATTGATAGGCATATCTTTAAAATGAATATTCGACTTAATGATGAGTATTTATTATGGTTAGCATATCACATAAAGTATCTGACTTTTAATGAAGTAATTAGATAAGCAAGGTATCAAATATACTATCTAGGTTAGAGTTTTTAGTATCGCCCACCCTTAGCTAGTAGCAGGGCGTTGGAACAAGTCGAAATAAACTCTAAAATATCTATAGTAGATATATAGCAATCTTTATGGAACCATATTATGTGTTGATCTATATCAATAGGGGAAATGAATATGAAGATAATAAGATTAAAAACAGTATTAGAAATGACTAGTTTATCTAGATCTACTATCTATGATTATATGAGTAGAGATCTATTCCCTAAGCAGATTAAGTTAGGCGAAAACTCAGTAGGGTGGGTACTTTCTGAAGTTGAAGATTGGTTGAATGATAGAGTATTAGAAAGAAATTGTAAGCTGGATAACTCTCAAAATCTAAACTAAAACATCACGACAAAAATGATATTTTTGATTGAGTTTTAAGTTTATTTATTACTTTTGTCAAAGTAAGTAAATAATCAAGCAGATCTATCAAGCAATCAAATAAACCCCAAAGGCTAGATTTTCTCAATATCGTCCGCCCTTAGCTGTAAGCAGGGCGTTGGACAGAGCCGATATTTGATTAACTCTTCGCCGCTTCCCCAAGAATTTGGGGAATGCTCAGCCCACCGTCTGCGCTACGCTTGACCAACGAGTTTCACACGATGGACTAAAGCCGAGCAAAGCACCCTGTCGCAGGCTAAGGGCACAGTAACAAGTTTGCTAGTCTAAGTCCCTCCCGTTTCACTGGTAAAACCCGTTGGTCAACCCTATCGGGCCGACGGTGGGCAAGGCGTAATGCTTCGCATAATTAATACTTAGAAACGCTATTGTAAAAGATTTATATAGCCTCAGGGCTATCTAAATCAACTAGCGTTTCGGAGAGAATCTTGTTATTTTAAATAAAAAAGATATATGGAGCTATCATTGGATAAAAAAATTTTTATATCAGGTAAAAGTATGTCTTATTATGATTTATATAAAATAACATATGATCAAAAAGATCTAGATAAATATTATATTAGTATATACGAAAAGCTTAAAGGAGATGCTCAGGTAATAGATCCCATATCAGATGCTAGGTATATTTTTTCAAAACTATATATATCATCTATTGATTTACATTTAGAGACTTTTTATAAAGTATATGTTGTTAAAGAATATATTGATAATATGTCAATAAAACAGGTAAGAAAGATTATTTCAGAGACGTTTTTTCTGGTGCTAGATATTATCTATAAAAATTTGATAGTTACATTTATAAAAGACTATTTAGAAAATTATGATAGGTTTAATATTTGTTTAGTAGAAACTCATGAGCTAGATATAGGTAGTATTGAATCATCAATAGAAATAGTAGAATCATATGAGTCTAAAAAATATTTATCAGCAATTACTATAAATGATGTTTTTAAATCTTGGGAAACCTTAGAAAGTGCTAAAGAGAATAATACTTACCTATTTAAAAAAATAGATAAACCACTACCTGCAAGTTTTAACAGAAGGATTCTAAATTCACTTCAGTATAATGTTTATGATTTTTCTAATCTAACTGTCAAGCAAATTGCTTTCATGATCTACAATAGATGGGTTATGTATATTGACTGGACAAGACTTCAGGTTACTTTTGATCAAAAGATGTTACAAGTATCTATTGATTATGACAATGATAGGATAGAGAAAATAAATATATTCTTAGAACAAATGTTATTAGATCCAATAAATTCAAATTATCTTTTGGAAAGTGAAAAGACGATATGGTTTGAAAAACAAAAAGGAAATAATCTTGATATGTTTTTTAAAAGAGTTCAAAAATTACCTTATTGTCTACGAGCTGAACTTGTTAAGAAGTTAGACTTAAATATCAAACTAGATAAAAGTAATAAGTCATATTCAGTATTTAATACGACCAATATAGAATTTGCAAAACAAAAAATTAAAAATTATTGGATACCAAAGTTAAGATTTTTAGACCTAATATTATATGAGCACATAACAGGATGTGGTATTAATGGTAAGCATAATTATATTCAGGAAAAAGAAAGAGGAGATAATGAAAGAGAAATTAATTCAAGTAGGTATAAGAAATATATTGAAGAAATATTCCAGTTTGATTATTTGAAAGATTTAATGACGGTTTGCTTATTCGATGGGTAGTCAATAGATGTTAAGTAAAATCTTTTAGGTGGGTTTATAGGTGGGTAGAAACAAAAAAGCCCGCTACAAAGTAGACGGGCTCTATGTTCATGGCGGAGAAAGAGGGATTCGAACCCCCGGACCTGTTACAGTCAACGGTTTTCAAGACCGCCGCTTTCGACCACTCAGCCATTTCTCCGAACTGATGGAGTATATTATACAATTATTTGTTTGCATTGCAAGGTGATTTTTGACAAAAATGCTAAGATATTTGAAGATTTATATAGTAACTTTTACAAAAGATAATATATTATCGATAATATAGCTTATATTTAAAGGTTAGATGATGATAGGTTTTTTAGCAAAAAATCAAAATTGGGCAAAAGTAGCTCCATGGGCAGGTATATTTTTTACGGTATTATTATTTGCTAATTTTTCTATATATGATCCACATTTTTGGGGATTAATTAACATTCCAATGTATTTGTTTCATCAGACAGAAGAGCACTATGTACCAGGCGGTTTCAAAGATTTTATGAATCGCACTGTTATGGGACTACCACAAGGTCAGGAGAAGCTTACAGATATTAAGATATTTTGGATAAATATACTTATGGTATGGTTAGCTTTTGCAGTTTTTGGAACTTTGAGCTTTATTAATCTTGGTTTTGGATTATTGATTATAATTTTTAGTATTATAAATTGTTTAACACATATTGCAGAAGGTATTAAGCGCAAGAGCTGGAATCCTGGATTAGTAATGGCTAGCTTACAGTTTGTAATATCTATATTTGCAGCTTATTATGTAACAGTACATGGTTTGGACTATCCTATAGCATGGTGGATAGGAACAATAATTTTTTCAATCTTTGCACATATATTGTTATTTAAACTTGTAATGACTAAGGATTAGTCATAATTTTTATATTTATAATAGACATTCTTGATACATCACATTATTATCTTGCTTAAAATTTGTTTAGTTAATCTAATAAAAGAGGCTTGAAAATGTCAGATACTAGATATCAAATCACCAAAAAAGTTACTCTAGTAGGTATGTTTATAAATGCATTACTTGCTATTTCAAAGACATTTATTGGAATCATAGGACGATCGCCAGCGTTATTTGCTGATGGAATACACTCATTTTCAGATCTTTTGAGTGATGCTATGGTTTTATTTGCTGCTAAGTATGCTAATAAAGGTGAGGATCATAATCATCCTTATGGACATGAGAGAATGGAAACATTAGCAACATTAGTACTTTCTGGCTTACTCATATCTATAGGTTTTATGATTGTTTATCACTCATTAGCTATATTAATTGTAGGTGAGTATGAAACTCCAGATAGATTTACTGTGTATGCAGCAATTTTCTCTATATTAGGTAATGAGTTTATTTATCAGTACACTATGAGAGCTGCAAATAAAATTGATTCTGATATGCTAAGAGCGAATGCTTGGCATAGTCGTTCAGATATGTGGTCTTCAGTAGTAGTATTAGTTGGTTTAATAGGTGCTTTTTTAGGTTTCCCATGGATGGATGCTATCGCTGCCTTAGTAGTCTGCTATATGATCGTTAAGATGGGTGTCAAGTGGGGTTACTCTGCTGTTGCTGAGCTTATCGATGAAGGTGTTGATGCTGAAACACGTAAAAGTATTAAAGAAATAATTACTAATTCGGAAGGAGTTCAAGATTTTCATTTTTTGAGAACTAGAAAAATGGCTGGTAAAATTGTACTAGATGTTCATATTTTAGTTGATAAGTACAGTACAGCTTCTGAGGGACATTATATCGCTGAGATTGTTAAAAGTAATATTTATCACAATGTCGAAAATATCAAAGATATTACAGTGCATGTGGATGTTACAAATCATGAAGACGGCGTTATTAAGCTTGAAAATTTTGAACCTTCTCGCATAGAGATATTATCTGAGATAAAAGCGATATTTGCTCAAAATAATATTGCCGAAAATAATATTTTAGATAAAAAGATGTCTATATATTATTTTGAAAATGAAATCTTGGTAGATCTATATGTCAAAAGATCAAATGATCTAAAAAGATTATCTAAAATGTTGAGCAACCTCTCTGTAAATGGTTATAATACTAATGTAAGCTTATATTGTCATCTAGCTGATAGCTGATACCAAGGAGATTAAATGAAAATCAAAAAAGCAGTCTTTCCTGTTGCTGGTTGGGGAACTAGATTTTTGCCAGCAACCAAATCATGTCCTAAAGAAATGTTAACTGTTGTAGACAAACCATTGATTCAATATGCTGTTGAGGAAGCTATCGAAGCAGGCTGTAAGGAAATTATTTTTGTTACAAGTTCTAACAAAAAATCTCTGGAAGATCATTTTGATAGAAATTTTGAATTAGAGTATTCGTTAGAGAAAAAGCAAAAATATGAATTATTAGATTTAGTCAAAAACATAATTCCGAAAGATGTAAGCTTTTTCTTCGTTCGTCAGCCAGAAGCTCTAGGTTTAGGTCATGCTGTGCTATGTGCTAAACCTCTTGTTGGAATCGAAGACTTTGCGGTGATATTACCGGATGATTTAATCTATAATCATGATTGTGGTACTGGTACACTTAAGCAAATGGTGAAAGCTGTAGAAGGTACTGACATCAGAGGATGTATAGCTACTCAGCAAGTCAAAAAAGATGAAACTAGTTCTTATGGTATTGTAGCCAAAGATAGTGATAATCTTATCAAAGCTATAGTTGAAAAACCAGCTCCAGAAAAAGCTCCATCGACTAATGCGGTTGTGGGTAGATATTTATTGCCTAACAAAATTTTCAGATGTTTAGAATCAACTTCAGAAGGTGCAGGTGGAGAGATTCAACTAACTGATGCAATCGCTAAACTACTCGATCAAGAAGAGAAAATTCTGTCTTATGAATTTAAAGGTACTCGTTATGACTGTGGTAGTAAATTAGGCTTTTTAATCGCTAACTATGAAATAGCTCTACAACACGAAGAGTTAGGCAGTAAATTCAAAGAATATCTTCAAAGTCGATAACTCTTTATCAATATTTGATAAATATTGTTAAATATTGATAGTATAAACATAGTCAAAAATTCTAATAAATATGCTAATATGATTTTAATTGCGTTTTAAAATCAATAGATATGTCATATTCAAATTTTCAAGTTTCAGAAGAGTTTATAGCTCAAGCTAATGTTAATGCCGAGCAATATGAAGCTATGTATAAAGAATCAATAGAAAATCCAGAGGCATTTTGGTCGAAGCAGGCTAATTATATTAGCTGGCATAAACCTTTTGATAAGGCTTTTGCAAGTAGCTTTGATCCAGTAGATATTCAATGGTTCAAAGGTGGTGAGCTAAATGTTTGTTATAACTGTGTTGACAGGCATTTAGTAGACAAGGCGAACAAGGTCGCTTTTGTATGGCAAGCTGATGATCCATATCACACTAAGAATATTACGTACAGAGATCTCTATCACAGAGTATGTGAAATGGCTAATATACTTGAGGCAAATGGTGTCAAAAGAGGTGATGTTGTAACTATATATATGCCAATGATACCAGAAGCGGTATATGCGATGCTTGCTTGTGCACGTATAGGAGCTATGCACTCAGTTGTATTTGGAGGTTTTTCTGCAGAAGCACTTAAGCAGAGAATTATAAATGCAAATAGTAAATTTGTAATTACAGCAGATGAAAGTATTAGATCAGGTAAGAGAATACCTCTTAAAAAGAGTGTGGATAGAGCAATCTTTGGTTTAGACTTTGTTAGAAATGTACTAGTTGTGAGCAGAACTAAAACAAAGGATATGGTTTGGAACGATATAGATCTTTGTTATGAGAAAGAGTGTGCGAAGGTTTCTGATGAACATAAGATAGAATTCTTTGATGCAGAAACTCCATTGTTTATGTTATATACTTCAGGCTCAACTGGTACTCCAAAAGGCCTTGTTCATACTTCAGGAGGTTATCTTGTTTACGCAAGTATGACTCATAAATTAGCTTTTGATCTAAAAGATGATGATGTATATTGGTGTACAGCTGATATTGGTTGGATTACTGGGCATAGTTATGCTGTTTATGGTCCGCTTGCTAATGGTTGTACCTCTTTAATCTTTGAAGGTGTTCCAACATACCCAGATGCTTCTAGAATGTGGAAAGAAGTTGATAGACATAATGTGAAATCCCTATATACAGCACCAACTTTGATTAGATTATTAATTAAAGCCGGCGATCAATACCTTAAAGATTCAGATAGAACTTCATTAAGAGTATTAGGATCTGTTGGAGAACCTATTAATCCAGAAGCATGGAACTGGTTTGTGGAGAAGGGTGCAAATAATCAAGCACCTCTTGTTGATACTTGGTGGCAAACAGAGACTGGAGGACATATGATTCTGCCATTACCAGGTGCTCATAAACTAAAACCAGGATCGGCATCTAAACCTTTCTTTGGAGTAGATGTAGCTTTATTAGATACTGATGGTAAAGAGATTGAAGGAGTTGGTAAAGGAGCTCTATGTATTAGAACTGCGACTCCTGGTATGGCTAGAACTATTTATGGTGACCATGATCGATATATTCAAACATATTTTAGTAGTTTCAACGGTTTCTATTTCTCAGGTGATGCAGCTAGAAGAGATGAAGATGGTTATATCTGGATAGAAGGTCGTATGGATGATGTTATTAATGTATCAGGCCATAGAATGGCAACTGCTGAAATAGAAGCTGTATTGAATACTCATTCTAGCGTTGCAGAATCAGCTGTAGTTGGTATGCCTCATGATATCAAAGGTGAAGCGATTTATGTTTATTGCATACTAAAAGATGGTCATGATGGTAAAGGTGCTGGAGATGAATATCTTGATAGTATCAGAAAAACATTAGTATCTTATATTAGACAAGAGATTGGTCCAGTCGCAAGTCCAGATGTCATTCAGTTTACTCCAGATTTACCAAAAACTCGTTCTGGTAAAATTATGAGAAGAATTTTGAGAAAAATAGCTGCAAATGATTTTGATAATTTAGGTGACACATCTACACTTTTAGATCCGAGTATAGTAGAGTATCTGATAAAAAACAGATAGTCTAAAATTCATGAATTCTTCTTTACTACAAGGGTATGTCAAAATATTCTTAGCCTTAGTATTTTGGGCTAGTTTGTATCATATAGCTCCGCTTCCATTAGAGTATGTAGATATATATTTAGTTGGCTTAATTCGTTATGCTATGGCATCTCTTATTTTTCTTGTAGTTCACTATTTTTTTACCAAAACGTTATTTCCACACTTAAATCTTAGGCAATGGCTTTATGTTATAGCTGTTGGGTTCTTTGGGGTATTTCTATATAACATAGCATTCTTATGGGCAGAGAAACTGATATCTGGAAATATTGTTGCTATTATATTTGCATTTAGTCCATGTTTGATAACTATTTTATCTAATTATATGTTTCAGATGAAAGTCAATCAGCAAGCAAAGATTGGTATATTGGTTGCATTGCTAGGTACTATTGGTGTTGTCATGTTTTCTAGTAATTCTTCTATGGAATGTTCAACCGTCATTAACATGAACCTAGGAGAAATATTAAGTATCTTAGCTGTCGTATGTTTCTCGGCTTATGCGATATTTGGCAAATGTTGTGTAAGAGCTGGTGTTAATATGATTACAATCAATACTTATGGTGCTATAGTTGGAATGATAATGTTTGCTATAGTGAGTTTATTTAAATCAGACTTTTCAGAACTCGCTCATACAGATATTAAGTTTTGGATTAGTATGCTATATATAGCAGCATTCGCAACCGTATTAGCTTATCTGTGGTATCTAAGAGCTCTTGAGGAAATAGGAGTTTATAAGACTGCTGTTTTTCAAAATACTATGCCATTTTTAGTTATTTTGATTGGTTTTGTATTATATGGAGAAACAATTTCTATCTTATCATTGCTTTTTGGCGGAGTTGTGTTTTTGGGTGTATATATGACAAATGTAGCAGTTAGTAAACGATCATAGACTTTAGCATATTTTATTAATGCTTAAATTGACATAATATATTTAATTCCAACCCTTAGTTATAGTTTAGATCAATTAAAATTTAACAAGGACTGTCAATTATTCCCGTATGTTTCAAATTGAAAAATTGCTATTATCAGTTTCGAAATAGTTCTATATATCATTTGGATGCGCACAAAAGCAGGATTTTCGTTATTGGAGTTAATGGTTATGATAGCCGTTGTTGCTATTGTAGCTGCTATAGCTATACCCATGTATTCAAATTATAAGACTAGAGCTAAAATTTCGGTAACAGATGCAATAGCAAATAGCTATCTCAATCAAGTTACAGATTATACCTTTGGGAAAAAGATATTTCCTGATGAAGCTTCTGAATTATGGGGTTGTAGAGAACTTAATAGAGATAATGTTATTAAGGTATGTATAGAACGAATAGATTCACAAAATGCTGTTATGAAGGTATATATTGATCAAGATATATTACCTAATATAGAGCAGCCTTATTATCAATATAATTTAACCTTAGTATATTAGGAGAAGTGACATGTTTACTAAAACACTAATAGTTACTATTGGAATTTTTTTGAATATATCTTTGTCAAATGCAGCGATTCTTTATATAAATAAGGCTGCTGGTAATATACCTAGTAATTTAGTCGCTGGAGTTGATTCTAATGAATCATCATCTGAACAAGATACTAATTTAGATTATCTTTATGATACGCCTACATTTGGAAATATAACGAGTATGCCAGGGTTTTACAAGTGTGGAGAGAGTGGTGATTTTCTCCCTATTTGTAGAAAGTATTCAAATAACGTCTATGTGGGATCTAGAAACGGTGTTACTTATATTGTTTCGGGTGAAGGAGATGCTAATGCTGGTTATTATGAAGATCCGAATATTTTTGGAATATTTATTGATTCTAGTGGTCGATTAGGGACTTATACTAGTCTTCCAGAAAATAGTGCAGGGTATTCTAGTAGTGTAGGAGATATTATTGATAGATATACTAATACTGACTTTTCACCTTATGATTCCCCCAATTTTAATGTTATCGATGAACTTGAAAAATCCATAGCTGCTTTTTTGGAGACGCAAGATTCAGAAGATAGTGATATAACAAATAAGCCTTGTGGAAGTAGTTGGTTTTGTTCAAAAGAAACCGTACGTGAACAAATTAATAATTATTGCTCTGAAAATCAATCCAATAAATATTGTCAAACAAGATCTTCTTCTAATTAAGTCTATTTCTGAAATCTGCTCCATATGGTGAGTATGTGAATCCTATACTATCACGATTATGAACTTCAACAAGTCTTGAGTGAAGATCAGAACTGGTTGATGAATCTCTATGAAATTTGCTCCATTGATTATTTTTATAGGTATCTTTACAACCCACAAGTATAAGAGCTAGGATCATTAAGCCCATAATTTTCTTAAGCATAGTTGTAAATTACTATATAAATTAATAACAAGACTAATGATATATATTATCAGATTAGACTAATGAATAAAGATTTCTAGAGTATATTATTTGTATAAGTATGGTTTTATTAGTTAACTTTTAATGGGTGCCATTATTTTTTTCTATATATTTCTAAATTGATAATAGTTATTCTTAGTGAGTTTTTATTTATCTATATGGGAGCATATGAATAATAGAGGTTTTTCTCTAATAGAGTTAATAATTGTTATTGCGATAATTGCTATCATAGCGGCAGTAGCAATACCAATGTATTCAAATTATCAAGTTAGAGCAAAACTTTCTAGTGCGGATATTGCAGCTCGAAGCTATATTAATGAGATTACTCATTATACATATGAGGCTGGAAAATTTCCTGATGAAAACTCTGAGCTTTGGGGATGTGTTGAAGTAAATAAAGATAATGTTGTACAAGTATGTAAAGAAAGAGTAGATGCTCAGAATGCAAATATTAAAGTTTATGTTGAACCAATTTTAGTACCTGATATTACAGATCCGTATTATCAGTATGACTTAACTTTAACAGAGTAAAATATCTAAGAAAGGATTACTATTATGAATATTAAAAAATTAATGATTATTTTAGGAAGCACTTTCTTATGTATCTCATTACTAAATGCGATATTTCTTGAAATAACTAAAACTTCAGGAAATATTCCTGGTAATATTGTGCCAGGAGTTCCAAGCTCTGAATCTAGTGGTTCTAATACCTCTTCTGGTGGCTCTAGTAATTCAGAAAGCTTAGTAAGCTCTTTATATGATGCTAATGCAGATGAAGATCCTTTTACATTTGATCAAAATATTGGAGGTAAAGTATATACAGGAACAAGTGCTAATTGTACAGATTTCAAGTGTACTGTTGCTGAAATTAATGGTGAAAGATGGATGGTGCAACAAATAAGTAATGATGACCCCGCATATAATACTATTCAACTTTATAAAGAAGATTCAGAAGATTCTATTACTCTATATCCTTCATATGAAGGAGGTACAGACATAGACTCATCAAGAGATGATGCTGAACAGTTACAGCAACTTGTTAATGATTCTATAACGCTTTTTAACGAGAATTAATTATCTTTCTAATTGTTTTAAAAACCACCTATCAAGAGAAATTATACAGTTACCATATTTAATAGACTCATAAGTTCCTCCATTATATGCTGAGCTAATATCTGAGCAGATATTATCACGGTATCTTTTAAAATCTTTGATATTAGAGCCTTTGAGAGAATCTAGTTTTTTATCATACGTTTGCATTTGTATCTTGAGGCATTGATTAATTTCATAGGTACTGCCATCACATATTGGATTATTAGCAAAAACTAGTATTGGTAGAAATAGTGAGAGTATTATTCTAAGCATTATCTTATATCCTATATTTCGATGATGTGACTATCTAAATCAAGAAAGTCGTTAATTTTATTTTTTTCTGTTGTTGTAATAAAAACTTGTGATTTTAGATTTTTAAGATAGCTAAAAAGAGTTTTCGTATGAGTATTATCAAGTTCAGATGTTATATCATCTATTAGATAAATACATTTATTTTCATTTTCTAAGTTATGAATCTCTCCTTGTGCTAATTTGATTGCACAAATCAGTAGTTTCTGTTGTCCACGTGAGAAGATATCTTGTATTGGTTTATGATTTATAGTTAGAATTATATCAGCTTTATGAGGACCATGATTAGTGACACTGTATCTATTATCAGACTCAAATGATTCTTCTAAAACTTGAACTAGGCTTTTATGTGAGTTCCAACCACGGAAGTAATCTATATCAAGTTTTAAATCCGGATTGAATTGTGATAGAACTTCGTATATTTTGGGTTTTAGTTTTGTAAAGTAAGCCTGTCTTTTGTAATCTAGAATATCAGCAAACTCGCCTAATTTTTTATCTATTCCGTTAATATAAGCCTTTGGGTAGTTTTGCTTAAGAGCGGAGTTTCTTTGTTTGATAAGAAATTTAGTTTGTTGCCATATTTTTAAGAAAGTTTTATCAAGATAAAAAGCGCCCCAATCAAGTACTTTACATCTTTGTTGAGCACCAGAGTTTATGATATTGAAACTTTCAGGATTCATTAATTGAATAGGCAAAACTCGCGTTATTTCAGTATGATTTTTTTGAATTTCGCTATTTAATTTTGAGATATTATTACTATTTTTTTTACGTGATAGTGAGATGACTATTTCATCAGGGTTATAAGCTTTTGTGTAGACTATAAACTCATCGCTATCATGGTTAATTATACGATTAAGCTGTGAGCTGCGAAATGATCTACTATGTGACAGAAAATATATCGACTCAAGAATAGATGTCTTGCCAGAACCATTTTTACCAACTATAAAATTTATACTATTTTTAAAATCAAAACTCTTAAAAGGAATATTTCTAAAGTTTTGTAAGCGTAAATTGGCTATATACATTTTTTAGATAAATTCTAAGCTAGTATTATAAATTTGTTGTTTTAGTATATCAGGATTTAGTTGATAAATATCGTTAAGCAATTCAAAAATTGTAGGTATATTCTCTGGAGTATTAATATCTTTGGAACTATTATAAAGTCTCATATCAGGCGAGTCTGTTTCTAAAACAATATTTTTAGGGTTGATTTTTTGTAGAGTTTGTTTAAGTTTTGATTGTGGGTGAGAGATAATTCCTCCAATGCCTAATTTAAAGCCAAGATCTATATACTGTTGTGCGATAGTATCATTTGCATTAAAAGCATGGATAATACCACCATTAGTAAATTTTAAATCTTTAATGATTCGTAATATCTCATTATGAGATTTTACAACATGAATAATTACTCGCTTATTAAGATTTTTAGCAATAACTATTTGTGCCGAGAAAAATTCTATCTGTTTATCAAAATTATTAAATCTCTTATCTAGACCAATTTCTCCAATAATCTTGGTTGAATACTTCTGAGTGTATATTTCTAAATTATCCCAATCAGATCGATTATGATTATCTATAAATACTGGATGTAAACCAAAACAAATAGCGATGTTACTATATTGTTCATTAAGTTGAATCAGATTATCCCAATTATTTCTTTGAGTAGCAGGGTTTATAAAATAATTAATACCCAACTCATCACAGTTTTGTAATATTGTATCTCGTATTTTATCAAAAATAGCAAAATCTAAGTGACAATGTGTATCAATAAACATAGATGTTTAGTTAAATTCTTTGGCTTATTAAGTTATAATATAGCGCAATATACATAACAATTATACTTTTCGACATCTTTGAGAGTATTAATAAAATAAACATTTATCTATAAGGTTTGTAAATGAACAAAGTTACAAAAGATTTTTTATTTGAATTAGGTACAGAAGAGCTGCCTCCAAAAGCATTACGCAGCTTAGCAGAGTCTTTGTTAAATAGTGTAGAGACCCAATTAGGAGATGCAAAAGTTAGTTTTGGTGGTGCCAAGTGGTTTGCTTCACCAAGAAGATTATCTTTTATAATCAAAGACTTAGCAGAGTCTCAAGAAGACATAGTAGTTGAGAAGCAGGGCCCACTAGTTAGTATCGCTTATAAAGATGGTGAGCCAACAAAGGTAGCTATAGGTTTCGCAAACTCTTGTGGTGTTGAGCTTGATCAATTAGATAGAATCGAAACTCCAAAAGGCGACAAACTTTTTTATAAAACTACACAATCTGGTCAACCAACAATTTCCTTGTTGCAAGAAATTATTACAAAAGCACTTAAGCAATTACCAATTCCAAAAATGATGCGTTGGGGTGATTCAGCCATTGAATTTGTGAGACCTGTACATTGGGTGTTAGCATTATATGGTAGTGAGATTGTTGATATTGAGATTTTAGGTCATAAAGCTTCTAATATTACTTATGGGCATAGATTTCATCATCCAGATGCAATATCTATCAATGAGATTTCTGAATATGAGAAGTTATTAGCTGAAGCTAAAGTTCTTGTCGATTGGGAGCAGCGTAAGCGGATGCTAATTGAACAAGCTAAAAAAATAGCTAAAGAAAATAACTATAAAGTAATTCTAGATGATGATCTTGTTGAAGAGGTTTGCGCTATTGTAGAATATCCAAATGCTATGCTATGTAGTTTTAATAAAGACTTCTTAAGAGTTCCACAAGAGGCTTTGATATCTTCAATGGAAGAGCATCAAAAGTGTTTTGCATTATTAGATTGTGATAATAATCTAGTTGCAAATTTCATTACAATCTCAAATATTGAGAGTAAGAAGCCTGAGTTTGTAACATCTGGTAATCAAAAAGTTATGAACGCAAGATTAGCTGATGCGGCATTTTTCTATGATACAGATCTGAAGAAATCTTTAGAACAGTTATTACCTAGATTAGAGAATGTTACATTCCAAAATAAACTTGGAAATATGTATCAAAAAGCTCAAAGAATCGCTAATACAGCACAGAAATTAGCAGATTTGAATAATATAGATAGTCAACAAGCTTATAGAGCTGGTTTATTAGCTAAGGCTGATTTGATATCTGATATGGTATTTGAGTTTACTGATCTACAAGGGATAATAGGTAAGTATTATGCAAAAGTACATGGTGAAACAGATATCGTTGCTGATGCTATAGAACAGCAGTATTGGCCAAAATACTCTGGTGCAGAATTACCAAGGACTGATATCGCAGCTTGTGTTGCACTAGCAGAAAAGTTAGATACTTTAGTTGGGATATTTGGAATTGGTCAAAAACCAACAGGAAATAAAGATCCATTTGCTTTAAGAAGATCTGCAATCGGTATTCTGCGTATTCTAAGAGATACAAATATTGATATAGCTTTAGAAAAGGTTATCGAAATTGCATTAGATAGCTATAAAGAAGTGAATAGTTTAGAGTTTAGCTCTGATATAAAAGCAGAGGTAGTATCATTCTGTCTAGACAGATTAAAAAATCTATATAAAGATGAAGGTGTTGCTGTAAATATCTTTGAATCAGTAATTAATACTAAATATGACTCAATCAAGGATTTTGCAGCTAGAATAATGGCTGTAACTAGTTTTATATCTTCAGATAAAGCTCAGAGTCTTATAGCATCAAATAAGCGTGTTGCTAATATTCTTAGTAAGAACGCATCTGAAGATAAAAAGTACTCTTATAATATTGAGATAGCTAAGACAGTAGGCAATGAGTATGAACTAGCACTTGCTTATAGTATAGAAGAAATAAACGCAGATCTAGATAAGTATCTAGGTAATAGAGAATATGACTATGCTTTAGAACTTTTGACTTGTTTAGATAAGGTTATCGCAGAGTTTTTTGAAAATGTGATGGTTATGGATGATGATGTCAGTGTCAGAGATAATCGAATTGCATTACTCGCAACTATTCATAAAATGTTTGTTGGTGTAGCTGATATTTCAAAACTTTAATCTTTAATATATTTATTTTATAAGGTTTTGTATTTTAAATAACTCTTTAGGACTGTGGACTACTATATCAGGCTGTAATTGAATGCACTCGTTAGTATCTCCATATCCATAATCTACAAAACAAGATTTTAAATTAGAGTTCTTGGCAAATTTGATATCTGTTAAAGTGTCACCAATAATATATGTTTTTTCTTTTTCAATATTAGGATATTTAGCACTAATAACTTCTGAAAACAGTTTCGAGTTAGGTTTATTATATTTGCAAAAATCAGCTCCAATAACCTCATCAATATATCCGCCAATTTTATTGTATTTAAGAATCTTTTCTATTGATTCACTTCCTTTATTACTTAAAATTAAAATAGTAACATCTTTCTTTTTAAGAAAATCTAGAAGTGGAGTAATACCTTCATAAACTTTTATATATTTATATCCATTATTATTATATAAGTTTCTATAAGTCTTAACCAAAAAATCTATATCGAAATCTAAGTTAAGACTAGTATTTATTACTGAAAAAGTCTCTTCTAATGAGCATCCTAATTTTAAAGTATCCTTAATAAGACCTTTGGATATATTTTTATTTAGTGATTTGTATGTTAAGTCTGTAATATTTAAAATACTATCTTTAGTGTCACAAATCGTTCCATCAAAATCAAATATAGCTAAAATCATGATGAGCTTTTGAGGTAATTGATTTATATAAGTTATAAGAAAAAATCCTTTATTAAAAGGATTTTTATTCTAATTTTGTTAGTTATAATGATTACTTTATGAATATTTTTTATTTAGTTTATAAATTCCAAAAAGTAGTATAACCGTTGCTAATGCAAAGAAAAATTGAACAATTGGAGATGCTATCACTAAGTCTCTGCCATGATAAAAACTTATAAAGTAACTACCACTTGCTGCAATCATATTTTTGATAAAGTTTACAATCGAATTAGCTGTGCCAAAACTATGATCAATTTGATCAATTGCAAATGAATAAATAAGAGTTGAGCTAAAGGCTACATTACCGCATAAAACAAACATTACTAATGTATAAAAAAAGGCATTATCAAGATTTAGACTATTAAAGATGATCGAAACAATGCAGCTAATAGTTATAAGGGCAACACTATAATATAAAAATCTGAGTTGCTGAACTTTACTCGAGTGTCTTTTTATCAAATAGTTTGCAAATATGGCAGCAATACAGCATAAACCATAATATATACAGTACCATAAAGATCCTGTTGCATAATCACCTAAATATATCAAAGCTGATGATGAAATATAGATAAAAAGAGCAGCAAAAATAGTGCCACTTGCGACTGTAGCAAGCATAAAGCGAGGATTGCTTAGATGTTGAAAATAGCTAGGGATTAATTTTAATAAACTAGACTTCCTATCTTTATGCTCTAGAGTTTCTTCGATTAAAAAAGCACATAGAAGCATAACTACACCATATATGGTTAAGAAGTGAAAGGTACTTTGCCAAGTGTGAGTTAAATTTGTAAGAATAGTACCTATTATTGGAGCAACTATAGGAGCTATTAGCAATATTATAATTATTGATGCTACAAGGTTTGTAAGTTTGGCTCCTTTGTAGCAGTCACGAGCAATTGAGAAAGCTATTACAGCACCTACAGAGTCTGATAACCCTTGTATTAAGCGCATTATTTCAAGCATTTTGAAGTTGTAACTATATGAACACAGAACCGTACTTATGATATAGATTACACTACCAATGATAATAACTTTTTTGCGTCCATATTTATCAGAGATAGCCCCCCAAAAAAGCATACCAAATGAGAATCCAATAAAATATGTTGCAAATGTTGTAAGAACTGTACTATCACTAACACCAAAATCATTAGCTATCAGTGGAATGGCAGGAGCGTAAGTGTTGACAGCTAGTGGTGGAAGGGCTGCAAACAACGCCAATACTATAGGGAATAATTTAGAATCTCGAGTTATATTTTTCATAAATAGATAGCAGAGAATATGTTATATATTTTTTATGGTATCAAGTATATACTCTTTTAATTTTTTACCAACTATTTCATATCTCCAACCAACCAATAGCTTATTACTCGAGTAGTTAGGGTCGATACTAAGATTATATGCTACTGAGCGAATATCTTTTCTCGATGCTATTAAGGAAGCATCGAATTTGAAGTTTCTTGTTTCAATATCAAAAAAATTAGTTATTTTATCATTTATCTCGGTGGATATTTTAGCTCCAGATTTTTGCTCTAAGTTTATATGCTCTAGGTTATGATTAGAGTTAAGAGTTGCTATGACACTTTTTTTGATCCAAGGTTTAAGTTTTTTTAGATCTTCAGAATCAAACGAGTTTAAAGACTTAGGATTTTTATGAGCTATAGCATAAAGAATTTTATTATCAAAAATAAATCTAACAGGAATATTTTTTTGTTGAGCGATAGATTCGCGCCATTGAGCTACTAATATGGCATTTTTTTGTGTTTTTTCATTAAACTTTTGGATATTACCAATTTTATTATGGATGTTCTCAACAGTGTTAAATTCTGTTTTTTGTATCTCTAATAGTTCTTCATAGAAGTACTGTTTATAGTCAGTTTGATTAAGTTTCTCCTCAAGATTGTGTTTAATCTCTATAAGATGCTCAACATCTTTTAGGGCATAGTCAAACTGCTTTTGAGAAAGTGGTCTTTTACGCCAATCTGAGAACTGTGATTCTTTCTCCATTTCAATATCTAATATATCTTTGAGTAGAGCCTTGAGAGATATCTGTGATTGAGTACCTAAAAATGAGGCTGCAAGCTGAGTGTCAAAAATATTATTTACTTTACAATTAAAAAATCTTTTTATAATTGGAATATCATTCGTTGCTGAGTGAATTATTTTTTGGATACCTTTATCCTCAAAAATATCTTTAAGCTTACTAAAATCAAGATCTTCAAGAGTGTCTATCAAAAAGATTTCATTTTCAGTAGCTATTTGAACAAGACAAAGCTCTGGGTAATATGTTCGCATCCAGTAAAATTCTGTATCTACAGCTATTTCTTTAGTATTCTTGAGAGTTTGTACAATATTCTCTAATTTTTTATCTGTATCTATTATCATTTTTTAAATTTGTTAAGAGGTTTACGCCATGCATGGGTGGCTATTTGTTTAGCATTTTGGGTGATTAAATCTCCGTGAGCGAGAATGATTTTATCAAAATCCCAATCTAGAATTTTTTGTAAAGATTGAGCAGCAAGTTTTTTATCACGCCAGCCGATTTGGTATTCTGGAGCTGGTTTAGCTTTGTTCCACATTCTAAGAATTAGCCACCATATCTTTATACCCCAGCCTATATTTTTTGTATTACTACCTATGTTTTCAATAATATCAACTAATATTAGAGTTTTGGTGTCTTTATGAAGGAAAGCAATCTCGTTCATAATTTTATTACCCAGAATGGGTTGCTGTAGTAATTCTTCTAAGATAGGCTTATCTGTAAGTATTTCATCATACTTCAGATTAGGCTGTTTTTTATTTACACCTTGACAGATATAAGTTCTAGCTTTAGGAAAAGCATCTTGTGCTGATTTGACATGCAAGTGATGGAAGTTTCCAGGAGCTATTATACAGCTAACGTTACCAATTTCCAGAATCTTATCTTTTAAGCTATTATCAATCTTGCATGGAGAATGTACCAGTATGGAATTATCATTTAGTTTTATTAGTGTAGTTCTAGAACTAAATTTTATCCCTGAATACTTAACTGGATATTCAATAACCCATATTCTATCAGTTATAAAAGGACATATTTCATACATTAGTTTGTATTTATTAATAAGTAGTAGATTAAACTAGGTATATGTTATCATTTTCACAGATTTATTGTTTAATAAAATTAGATGATTGCGGATAATTCTAAAGATTTTGATTTAAAAAGTTTCTTGGCAAACTTAACTACACATTCTGGTGTTTATCGTATGCTTGATAAGCAAGGAGAAATAATCTATGTTGGTAAAGCAAAAAATCTCAAAAATCGGGTAAATAGTTATTTTTCTAAAGGCGCGAAAGATAGTAAAACTCTAATGATGGTAGAGCAAGTAGCTCGAATTGAGATAACTATTACTCCTAGTGACTATGAAGCATATTTGTTAGAAAATAATCTCATTAAGCGACATCGTCCTAAATACAATATTTTATTTAAAGATGATAAAAGTTATCCATATCTAGTAATTTCTCGTGATAAGTTCCCTAGGGTATCTTTTTATCGTGGCAAATCAGCATATAAAAAAGGTCAGTGTTTTGGACCTTATGTATCTATATCATCAGTTAAGAATACTCTAAATATAATCCAAAAAATCTTTCCAATTCGTCAGTGTGAAAACTCATACTATAAGTCTAGGGTTAGGCCATGTTTGCAATATCAAATTAAACGCTGTCTAGCACCATGTGTAGGCTTGGTTTCTCAGGAGCAATATGATGAGCAATTGGTAATCTTAAAAAAATTCTTAGCAGGTAAATTTAGCTCTGTTTTAGAAGAAATCTCAGCAAAGATGTATCAAGCTTCTGAGGATATGGAATATGAGAAAGCTCAAGTTTATCGCGACCAGTTAGTGATATTACGCAAGTTACAGCAGCAGCAAATAGTTGATATTCAAGAAGATAAAACATTTGATGTAATTGGTATCTATATGCAAGATAGCTATGCAAGCATAGCATTATTACAAATTCAAAATGGTGATGTTGTCGCAGATAGACATTGGAGTATTGATGCTAAAGGGCAGGATAAAACCTCAATTATGCATGCTTTTTTATCTCATTTTTATTTAGGTGATGAGATTCGTAATATTTGGCCCAAAAATATAATCCTATCAAAAGTTGAGTTTGCTGATATTACCGATCTTATGAATAGTATCTCTCAAAAAATTGGTCAATCAATAAATTGGATAGTTGCACCGGCTGCTGATAATCTCAAGTGGTTGAAATTAGCTGAGGTAAATGCGCGACAAAAGTTAAACATCTATACAAGCTCAAAATCACAGTATCAAAAACGTTTGGAATCACTCAAAGAATTTCTTAAGTTAGAAAAAGATATTAAGCGTATTGAGTGTTTTGATATTTCACATTTTCAAGGTGAGGCAACTATAGCGTCGTGTGTAGTATATACAGATGAGGGTGAAGATCGTAAATCTCATCGTAGATACAATATCAAAGATATCAAAGCTGGTGATGATTATGCAGCAATTCATCAAGCAGTATCGCGTCGAGTTAGTTCAGGACTAGAAGCTGATAATCTTCCAGATATAATGATAATAGATGGCGGTAAAGGGCAGATTCATCAAGCAGAAGCCGTTTTTAGACAATATGGAATTCAAGATAAAGTCCAACTTGTAAGTTTAGGTAAAGGTGTTGAGCGCATAAGTGGTAAAGAAAAAATCTACAAAGGTTTTGATGATACCGAATATACATTAGATGAACACAATCCCGGATTTTTATTATTACGACAAGTTAGGGATTCTGCTCATGATCATGCGATTAAAGGTCAGCGTAAAAAAGTAAGTGCAAATAGACAATCATCAATAATAGAAGAAATAGAAGGAGTTGGACCAAAACGCCGTAAAGCTTTGATAATGTATTTTGGTGGTTGGCAAGAACTATCTAAAGCATCTATTGATGAAATTTCAAAGGTCAAAGGAATCAGTAAAAAATTAGCTCAAGAGATTTGGGGGTGTTTTCACTAAAAAAATACTAAACATCAGCAACATAATGGCGTAGAATATTCGCATTTTAAAAATTATCAAATTAAAAAAATGAATAAAAAAGGATTGCTACTAATTATTTTAGGAATATTTTCAATATTCTTTTGTTACTTCTTTGTCGATAGACAAATTGTTTGGTTTTTATATGAACATAATTCTCGACAATATACGATTATGAAGTTTTTCTCAGATGATATTATTTCACTTATAACAGTCTTAGTATTTGTATTTTATATATACTATTTTATTAAGCTTATACTCAAAAAAGTAATAGATACTGACACAAAATTTTTGCTAGTAGCTAATGCAATTATAATTGGACAATTTATCAAAGATATTCTGAAGGGGATTTTTGGTAGATATTGGACGGAAACTTTTAAGAACAATCCTTCTTTGATTAGAAATGATTTATATGGATTCAATTGGTTTACATTTGATAATATAAATAATTCTTTTCCATCTGGTCACGCTACATTTATATTTTCATTTAGTGTAAGTATGTGGTTTTTATTTCCAAAGTATAGATGGCTTTGGGCATTGTTGGCATTTTTAGTTGTGATTACACAATTGCTACAATACTTTCACTTTGCTAGTGATTTAATTGCTGGATCAATACTAGGATCAGTTATTGGATATTATGCAGCCCAGTCTTATAATCAGAAATCTAAACAGTCTAAATAAAAATACAAATCTTACAAAACTATAGTTATAAAATGTCGATATGTTAGAATTATTACAAATATTTAATATTTGATTTAATTAGACAAAATAATAATGGAAAAGAAACAAGTTAAAGCAGTATCACTAATCTCTGGTGGTCTTGATTCAATGCTTGCAACAAAGATGATGTTGGAGCAGGGTATACATGTAGAAGGTATAAATTTTTTTACTGGTTTTTGTGTTGAGGGACATACTCACGCAATTCGTAAGCAAGATAAAGAAAAACAGAAGCGTAATAATTCGCTATGGGTTGCTGAGCAGTTAGGAATTAAGTTACATATTATCGATGTGATTGAAGAGTACAAAGATGTCTTACTGAACCCTAAATATGGCTATGGAGCTAATATGAATCCATGTCTTGATTGTAAGATTTTTATGGTTCGTAAAGCAAAAGAATGGGCAAAAGAAAATGGCTTTGATTTTATAATCACAGGTGAAGTAATAGGTCAAAGACCAATGTCACAGCGTAAAAGTACAATGCCAGTTGTTCAAAAGCAATCAGGAGTAGATGATTTATTGCTTAGACCACTAAGTGCAAAAAACTTACCTGAAACAAAACCTGAAAGAGAGGGTTGGGTTGATAGATCTAAGCTAATGGGAATAACAGGTAGAGGTAGAAAAGATCAAATGAGAATGGCGCGCGATTGGGGGATAGAGGATTATGCATCTCCTGCAGGAGGATGTTGCTTTCTTACTGATAAACAATACTCTGATAAATTAGTTGATTTATGGCAAGCGCGTAATTCAAAAGAGTATGAATTTGATGATATTATGCTTCTTAAAGTAGGTAGGCATATTCGTTATAAACCTGAATATAAACTTATAATCGGTCGTGAAGAAGGTGAAAATAATTATTTAAATGGCTATAAAAATCAGTTTATTCATGTGTACAGTTCATCTCATCAAGGCCCTTTAATCCTTATTGATGGCGATTTTGACAAAGCTGATGAAGATTTTACAGCACAAATTTTAGGTAGATTTACACAGGGTAAAAATGCTGAAAGCGTAGCAATGGTGTTTAACTATCTTGATGGTACCAGTAAGGAAGTTATAGTTAAGCCGATGCCTGCTGATGAAATTAAAAAAGAGTGGTATATATAATGCAACAATTAAATTTAGAAAGACTTCTTTGCCCAATGCCCGTTATCAAAACACAAAATGCTTTGAAAGCTATGCAGTCAGGGGAGCAACTAAAAGTAGTCTGTACAGATCCTGGGACTATGCATGATATTCCAGCATGGTGTAAAGTAAATGATTATATACTTGTCAAAGCAGAACAAGTAGCAGATAAATATGAATTTATAATAGAGGTGAAATAGTGGATCATTCAGTTTTAAATGTGTTAGTTTGTCCAGTTTGTAACTCAAGTTTACATTATGACAAAAAAAATCAGCTTTTAATTTGTAAGGCTGACAAATTAGCCTATCCAATTCGTGAGAATATTCCAGTAATGTTAGTTGAAGAAGCTAAAAAACTAACGCTAGAAGAGGTAAAAAAATATGGCTAATATTCATGTTGTAATCCCTGCTAGACTTAAGTCTACACGTTTACCTGGCAAGATGCTTGCGGATATTGCAGGTAAGCCAATGATTCAAAGAGTGTATGAGCAGGTAGCTAAATCAAAATTTAAAAGCATAATTATAGCTACAGACTCTCAAGAAATAAAAGAAGTTGCGGAAAATTTTGGTGCAAAAATAATCTTGACAAGAGATGATCATGAGTCGGGTACAGATAGGATAGCTGAGGCAGTTACTAAGCTGGGTTTTGCTGATGAGGATATTGTTGTCAATGTACAAGGTGATGAACCTCTGATTCCTATTGAGAATATTGAGCAAGCAGCACAATTATTAATTGAAAAGCCAGAAGCAGTTGTTTCAACATTGTGTGAGAGAATTACTGAAGCTGAAGATATATATAACCCAAATAATGTTAAAGTTGTTTTTGATAAAAATAATTATGCTCTATATTTCAGTAGAGCCTCAATCCCTTTTGAAAGAGGCTTTTCGGAGAATCATCAAGTTAATATATCTGAATTCTATAGGCATATTGGTATATATACTTATAGGGTTGGTTTTTTGAAGCACTATGCAGAGCTTGCAATATCACCAATCGAAAAATATGAAGCTCTTGAACAACTAAGAGTGTTATATAATGGTTATAAAATTGCTGTTGAACAATCAGCTAAACCAACTCCTGCAGGTGTTGATACGCTTCAAGATTTAGAAAAAGTAAGGAAACTATTTGATGTTTAAACTAGATTCTCGTTTAGAGGCAGATACTTTTGAAATTTGTGAACACTTGGACTGTAAAATTTTGCTAATGAATAATTCTATAGTGCCTTGGTTTATAGTTGTACCATTTACAGATAGAACAGAGTGGTATCAGCTCGATGATTCACAGCAATATAATATCAATAAGATTATTAATAAATTATCTAACTTTATAGTTAACGAATATAAAGTAGATAAGTTAAATGTAGCTACTATAGGTAATGTGGTTAAGCAAATGCATATTCATGTAGTAGGACGTTTTGAAAATGATCCTGTATGGCCAGCTCCTGTATGGGGTAATATTCAGTCTAAATCATATACTGAACAAGAAAAAAGCAAGTTATTAGAAAAAGTTAAAAGTATATTCTAAATAAATTGATCTTTACTAATCTCCGTATATATTATCTATTCTAATTAACATTTAAACTATTAATTAGTTATAATGATTATCAAACAAATTTTATTTTAAATGAGCTTGAATTTCTATGAAATTAAGCAAGATATTAATAACAGTTTCAGTTTTATTTCTTCCGATACATTTTTGCTATAGTTTTGCTCTAACTACTGGTGGGCAAATTAAAGATATGGCTCAAAACTATGCTGAGAAAAAATACCATAGACAATATAAAGTTGAAAGAACATATGATCGAGGGTTATCAGTAGTTCTAGGAGAGTATGTTGATACTGGTTGGCTATCAAGTAAAAAAGTAAATGAATGTACTGTGTTTGTGGCTAATCAACTTGATAATAATCTGATAAATGCTAATCCAACTATACCTAGTATAGATGGGAAGTATAACGTGAATAGTGATAATTGTGGCGAGAATATATTGATGCCTAAGATTAACAAGTTCATAGAGAATAACTTTATAAAAAACTACTACAGTTTAGATACTATAAGCTTTCGTATAAGAATAAGTTATAACTCATCAGAAGGTCATGATGTTGAGAGATTATCGTATAAGAATGAGCGTACTTATGAAATATTTAATCAGGATAATAATTGGAACTTAAGTGCAAAAGAGTGGTTTGATAAATACAAGGGTCAAATTAAGATTAAAAATATTGTTATAGATATTTATGATCAACCTGAAAATCCTAAGAGTATGATAAGAGCTATAGAATTTAGTTACAATCTAGATTCTTATCTACGTTACTTGATAAAAGGTGACAATATAGAAGGAATGTATATTCATGTAACTTCTTTAAGTTCTCAAGAGATGAAAGATAAAGGTGGATCAAAAACTAAAGTAGAGATATCGAAAGAACATCCTAGGGGAGTTATCTATAATTACTACTTAGGGATTGCTAATGCAAAAAATGAGCCACTTACAAAATCAAACATATTTGAACATGCTTATCTTACAGACTCTAATAGTGAGACTGGTTATATACTTGTTAAAGATTCAAAGTATTATCAAGAGGTTGAGAAATTAGCTAAAACATAAAATTATTATGTTTATTTTAATTTATAAAAATGAGTATATTAAGCCAGTTGTTACAATGTTTACAGATGTTTTATTAAAGTTTCTAACATAAATATAGTTAATATCCATACTAAGATTATCAATAGATTTTATGGGAATTCCTAGACTAAATGGGAAAATTACAAAACCTGTCTTAGCATTATTACTTTGAAGGTATTCTTCGGGAGCATTATTAGCATTTTTTATATTTAATATACTGTTATAACTTAGTCCAGCACCAACTCCTGGGCTAAAAGTTAAATAATTATTTATTCTATAAAAATATTTTAAAATACCCATGTAATTGCTATTAACTTGAGTAGTAGAATATAGATTTGAAATAGCTCCAGCATAGGCAAACTCAGCTCCAAAAGATTCAGTAAATCTATAGCCAACAGCTGTAAATATAATTCCAGCTGAAGGACCTGAAGTGACATGTCCCCAGCCACCGCTAACTCCAATAAATGGTGCTGGTTTGAAATCTTTACTATTTATATCATCAAAATTAAAGACATTGTAGTATTCTTTTTGATTTAATATATCTTCATCTTTAAGAGATTCTGAACCAAATAATAGTACTGGCATAATCAAAGCTAAAAGGATACAAATTGTTAGTGTCCAGAATTTTTGTAGCATTTATACAGTAAGGTGAGATACATTTTTTAAAAGAATAGCATCTTAGTATAATTATTTACAGGTTCTAAATAATTTAGTGATCTTTATTAAGAAATTATATGTGTGCCTTGACAAGCTTTTGAAATATAAAAAGTTGGCTTTATATTAAACTTTTTAGAATAGTTTTTTTCTAAGTACTCCGTATAACTCTTCAAAAGTTTAGTTGGTAAAAGGTGTATTGTAGAGCCTCCAAAACCACCACCAGTCATCCTAGCTCCATAAACTCCAGCAAAACTTTGAGATAGTTCGACTAAGTAGTCAAGTTCATTACAACTAACTTTATAATCATTTTTTAAAGAGTTGTGAGATTGGTACATTAGTTTACCTAAATTACTCCAATTTTTACTTGTCATTGCATTAGTAGCATCTATTACTCTTTGATTTTCTGTGTAAACATGCAATGCCAGTTTGTAGTCTTCCTCGTTAAAATTAGCTTTAGTATGCTCTAATTTTTGTATATCTAGCTCACGTAGGGATTTTATATTGTTAAATTTAGCTATATCTTCACAAACTTGACGGCGTTTATTATAAGCAGAGTCTGCTAGATTGTGTTTAATATTTGTATCACAAATTAGCACCGATAGGTTATCAAGTTCAAAAGGTATGTTGTCACAATGATTATCATTACAATCAATCATTGTTGCAGCATTCAGTTTTGAAAATAAACAAGCCATCTGATCCATAATTCCACATTTTGTACCAATATATTCGTGCTCGACTTTTTGAGCAATTTTTGCAAGCTCAAGTTTAGAGATGTTTAGTCCATAAATCTCATTATAAGCATAAGCTAACGCAGTATTTAACGAAGCAGATGATGAAAGACCAGCCCCAAAAGGTAAATCACTAAAAATATAAATATCTGCTCCTTTGATATCATTATAGAAATCTAGTTTAATTATATTTATAACGCCTTTTATATAGTTTTGCCATGTGTTTGATACTTCTTGCTGTACTCCACTGATATTAAAAGAAGTTGAGTCATCAAGATTTTCACTATAGACATTTATAATATCATCACTTCTTGTTGCGATAGATATAAAAGTACCTTTGTTGATAGCAAATGGCATTACATAACCATTATTGTAATCAGTATGTTCACCAATTAAATTTACTCTGCCAGGCGAGAAAAAAACTTGAGGGTTTTTACCATAAAGTTTAACAAAACGATTGATTAGATTATCCTTGATACAGTCCATCATAATTATAGCTCTCTTAAAACTTGTGCTGCTAGCTCTGGAGTGATATCTCTTTGTGATTCTCCAAGCATTTCAAAACCAACCATAAACTTTTTGACTGTTGCTGAACGCAATAATGGTGGATAGAAATGTGCATGAAGTTGCCAATAATCAGACTCTGTAGCATTTATTGAACCATGCCAACCCATCGAATATGGGAAGGAAGTATCAAACAGCTTGTCATATTTTACTAATAGTACTTTTAGAGCATTAGCAAGTGATTTTCTTTGCAAATTATCCAGATGATTAATATGAGCACATTTGAATTTTGGCAACAACAATGTCTCATATGGCCATGTTGCCCAAAATGGTACAACAATTAACCAGTCATCATTTTGATAAACAATTCGATCTTTTTCCTTTATTTCTCTATTTGCATAATCCATCAGCATACTAGATTTGTTTTTCTCAAAATATTGATGTTGCGACTCATACTCTTTTTGAGCTTCTGTAGGTAAGAAATCACAAGCCCAAATTTGTCCATGAGGATGAGGATTTGAGCAACCCATAATTGAACCTTTATTTTCAAAAACTTGTACCCACTGATATTTTTTACTGAGCTCACTAACTTCAGTTGCCCATAAATTTACAACTTTAGTTATATCTTCTTCTTGCATTGACGCCATTGTCAGATTATGTTTAGCAGAAAAACAAACAACCTTAGCAATACCTGTAGCACCACTTAATTGGAATAAATCATCATTTATTTCAAGTTTAGGGTCTATTTTTTCTTTAGAAAGTGCTGAAAAATCATTTTCAAATACAAAAGTTTCTTTGAAATCAGGATTTATTTCCCCATTTGCTCGAGTATTAGTCGGGCAAAGATAACACTTATCATCATACTCAGGTAATGTATTTTTCTGTGTTTCTTCTGATTGACCTTGCCAAGGTCTATTTAATCTGTGAGGTGATACTAATACCCATTCGTTAGTCAAAATATTTTTACGACGATGGGAGAATTTTAGTTGTGAGATTGTAGCTGAAATCTTCATTTATAATTAAAAAAAATGTTGTTTTGTATTTTGAGTATAGTATATCATGAGTAATTGGAGTATTTAGTAAAAATTAATGTAGGAAGTTTGTATGCGGAATGAAAAAAAAATAAATTTTGTAGTCATTCGTGTGGCTATAATAGCAGCACTTGCTGGTTTACTTTTTGGTATGGATATTGGTTATGTAAATGGTTCATTACATTTCATATCCCAAACATTTGACTTAAGTGTAGCTGAAAGTGGGCATGTATCTAGTGTGTTATTATTGGGTGCTGCATGTGGAGCATTGTGTAGTGGTTTTTTATCAAAGCATTATGGTCGTAGAAAAGTCTTATTAATTGCAGCAGCTATATTTTCTATATTTACAATTGTGGGCATTTTAGCACCTAATTATGAAGTATTTATTTCATCAAGATTTATCTTGGGTATAGCAGTAGGTATAGCTTCATTTATAGCTCCATTATATCTATCTGAGATAGCACCTAAAGAGTTTAGAGGAGCACTTATAGCTTTGTATCAGCTAATGATTACTATTGGTTTATTTTTGGTTTTCTTGACAAACTCTGCATTAGAAAATACTGGTTCATGGAGAATAATGTTAGCAGTATTGGCAGTTCCATCTGTGATAATGTTTTTTGGATGTTTGACATTGCCAAGAAGCCCTAGATGGTTAGTATTAAAAGGTAATAATGAAGAAGCTGCATTGGTTCTTAAGAAGATAAGATCAAGTGAAGCTGAAGCTCTACAAGAGCATGAAGAGATTAGACAGACGACTCATACAGGTGTTAGTATTTTTTCTCTACTAAAGCAAAAGTTCTTTATAAAAGTAGTATTACTAGGTATTGCTCTACAAGCGTTTCAACAGTTTACTGGTATGAATGCTTTCATGTATTATTCAACTGATATTTTTAAGTTAGCAGGATTTACTAATCCTTCAACATCTACAATAGTAATTGGCTTACTTAATATGTTGACTACATTCTTAGCGATTAAGTACGTTGATAAGTTTGGACGTAAGCCTATTTTATACTTTGGTTTAAGTCTACTTATTACATCATGCCTAGTAGTAGGATTTATATTTAAAGCGCACTTTGCATATGGTCAGCCTATGGTTTTATCTCAAACACTACAATGGACTGCTTTAATTTTTTGTTTATTGTTTATTTTTGGATTTGCAATATCTATGGGTCCTGTGATTTGGATTTTATGTTCTGAGATCCAACCTATTGAGGGTAGAGACTTTGGTGTTACTGCTTCAACTATGAGTAACTGGATTTGTAATGCTATTATTGGTAACTTTGCACTAACTTGGTTAACTTTCCATCCTGATAGTACGTTCTTTGGATTTGCGATATCTTGTATAGTTTGCCTACTATTTGTGAAGTTTTTTGTACCAGAGACCAAGGATGTTTCATTAGAAGAGATTGAAAATAATCTAAGAGCTGGCAAGCGTCTAGCTAAGATTGGTAGTTAATTTGTAAATTATTGAGTAACTAGAGAGGTTAAAATATGGATGCTCATCAAGAATATAAAAAGATAGTCTATCTAATAGCAACAATAGCTGCATTAGGAGGTTTACTATTTGGTTTAGATCAGGGTTTTATCGGTAATGCAGGTGATACTCTTAACAGACTTTATGGTTTGGATGCGAAGGCAGCTGGTAGCTTTAATGCTATATTAGCAACAGGAGGTATCTTAGGTACTATTTGTAGTGGTTTTTTTACTAAATTCTTTGGTAGAAAAAACACACTAATGATTGCAGGATTTGCTTTTCTTATCGGAGCTTTAATTTCTTCATTTTTACCACCTATCAACATACTTACATTTTGTAGATTTCTGCTTGGATTTGGTGTTGGTTTAGCATCTTTTGCAACGCCATTATATCTTGCTGAAACTGCCCCTACAAAGATAAGAGGTTCGATCTCAACGTTGTTCCAGCTAATGATTACTTTTGGTATATTCTTAATTTCTCTGACTAACATAATTATCGTAATGTGGTTAGGTCATGAAAAAATTTCATTATCTATGATGTTTAGTGTTATTACTGTTTTTGCATTTCTGATGTTTGTTGGATGTTTCTTTTTACCAAAAAGTCCAAGATGGCTACTATCCAAAGGTAGAGACCAGGAAGCTCATAAAGTTCTAACTAAACTAAGAGCTGCTCATGAGATTGATGCCGAAATAGCGGAAACTAAAAAAGTTCTTAATACAGACCATGGCTCTGTAGTAGAAAGTTTAGCTAAAAAATACTTCTGGAAAATACTGATTGTTGGCGTGATCATTCAAATGTTCCAGCAGTTAGTTGGTATTAATATGATGATCTATTATGCACCACATTTTCTATCAGATGTTGGACTTAATATATTAGTAGCAGCATTGGCAGTATATTTAGTTAATTTCTTATCTACATTCCCAGCTATCAAATGGGTTGAAAAATGGGGTAGAAAAAAACTTTTAACTGTTGGTGCTGTTGTAATGATGTCATCACTAATAGTTTCTGCAGTTTGTTTCTATTTCATTAAACATACTCAAGATCCAGCTGATTTTATTAAGTACGTATTACTTATATCTTGTTTAGTATACATTTTTGGTTTTGCTTGCTCATGGGGACCTGTTGCATGGACTCTTTGTTCTGAGATTTTCCCTATTAAAACTAGAGAAATAGGCATGACTGTCACAACAGTTGTTAACTGGACGTTTGCAGGAGTTGTGATTGCTAATTCAAATGTTATTATGACTAAAGTAGCATTCGGTGATGTTATTATTTTCTTAGTTTATGCTGCATTCTGTTTAGCTTCTATATTCTTCTTAAAAATGTTTGTACCTGAAACAAAAGGTACTAGCTTAGAGAAGATTGAAGATAATCTTATTTCAGGTAAGAAACTGCGTGATTTAGGACACTAGTGCTTTTTAATAAAGTTGTATATTTTTATCAAATAATGTATTCTTAGCTCTGTAATTACTGATAGTTAAATCAAAAAAAATAAGGAACTATAATTATGAGAGCTTCAGCTAGACATTTATTAGTACAATCAGAGTCTGAGTGTCAACAGATCAAGAAAGATATATCTGAAGGTAAAATAACTTTTGAAGAAGCAGCTAAAAAACATTCTCTATGCCCATCTGGAGCTAGAGGTGGTGATTTAGGTACTTTCTCACAAGGTCAGATGGTTCCTGAGTTCGATAAAGTTGTATTCAACGATGAACTTCACAAGGTTCATGGTCCTGTTCAAACTCAATTTGGTTATCATTTATTAGAAATTACATCTCGCGGATAATTTTAAATTTCTCATAATTTTCAAATTATTAAATAAATTTCTCATATAAAAATTTACGGATAAAAATGAATTCTGAAACTAAAAAAGATTTTAGTCAGCTTGGGCTGAATCAAGATATTGTAGATACTGTTATAAAATTAGGATATGAAAATCCAACACCAATTCAACAGTATGCTATTCCATATATCTTATCGGGTAGAGATGTGCTTGGTCAAGCACAAACAGGTACGGGTAAAACAGCGGCTTTTGCATTACCCTTAATAAACAATATGGATTTAGAATCTAGAGATAGAGCTCCACAAGTTCTGGTACTAGCTCCGACAAGAGAGTTAGCTATACAAGTAGCAGAGCAATTTGAAGCTTTTTCTAAAAATATACCAAACTTAGATGTTGCATGTATCTATGGCGGTCAAGAATATGGTTCTCAAATAAGAGCGCTTAAGCAAGGTGTAAAAGTTGTAGTTGGTACGACTGGTCGTGTGATGGATCATATCGAAAAAGGTACATTACAGCTTGATAATCTAAGAGCATTAGTATTAGATGAAGCTGATGAGATGCTTAGAATGGGCTTTATTGATGATGTTAGATTCGTTCTAAGTCATGTATCAGATGAGTGTCAAAGATTACTTTTCTCAGCTACTATTCCTACTGATATAGCAGATATTATTCAAGAATATTTAAGAAATCCTTGTAAGATACAAGTAAAAGCAAAAACAAAAACTGCAAATACTGTGACGCAAAAGTTCATAGTGATAAAAGGCTTTAGAAAGATAGATGCGTTAGATAGATTGCTTGAAGTTGAAGAAACTGATGGTGTTATTATCTTTGTTAAAACTAAGACAAGTACTATTGAAGTAGCTGATAATCTAAAAGCTCTTGGTTATAGAGTAGCAGCTATTAATGGAGATATGCAACAATCTCAACGCGAGTATATAGTTGACCAATTTAAAAGCGCTAAATCTGACATTTTAGTAGCTACAGATGTTGTTGCTAGAGGTATAGATCTTGAGCGTATTAGTCATGTAATTAACTATGATATGCCTAATGATTCTGATACGTATGTACATAGAATCGGTCGTACAGGTAGGGCTGGACGTGAGGGTATTTCAATTTCTCTAGTTCCTTTGAAAGAAATGAGATTTTTGCGTACTTTAGAGAGATTTACAGGCTCTCCAATGCAAGAAGTGTTTATGCCAAGTGCAAAAGATTTAGCACAAAGCAGAATAGATCATTTCAAAACTCGAATAGCTTCGGCATTAGATAAAAATAAATCTTTAGATAATTATAAAGAGATTATTATGAGCATTCGTGATGAGCTAGAATTAGACTCAGAAGAGCTTTTAGCTGTGCTTACGTTATTAGCTCAAGGTAAGAAATCATTCTTCCCAAGAGAAATACAAGCTAGAGATGATAGACCTCAAAGAGATAGAAATTTAAGAGGTAACTCTAGAGATGGACGCAGAAATGATGGGTTTGAGCGCAGAGGCGATCGTAATGATAGAAATAGTCGTTTTGATAGATCTGATAAATTTGATAGATCAGACAGGCCTGATAGAAAACCTCGTAGAGCTGTAAATATTGATTTGACTACATATAAGCTTGAAGTCGGTCGTGATAACGACGTTCAGCCAAGAAATATAGTAGGTGCTATAGCTAATGAAGGAAATATTGATAGCAAGCACATTTGTAATATTTCTATCCAAAAAGATCATACGTTAGTAGATTTACCAGCAAATTTATCTCCAAAGGTTATAAGTCATCTAAGAAATGTTTGGGTTGCGGGTAAAAAATTAAACCTTACGGCTCGATAAAAAATTTTATTTTTCTCTATTATTCTTTAATTTAAGTATTTTAATTCCATCTTTGATATTTAGACTCATTAATATTATATTCATTAGCCCTGCTAATAATTCAAATATTTGTACTATATAAAAAGTTTGATTAAAACACATTTTAGATGCTAGATAGTTTAGGGTTATAGCAGAAGGAATAAGTATAAATATTCCATTGAATGCGATAAAAAGCATTCTTTTCTTTTTTTTAGCTATGATACCTTTTTTTGATTTTGTCATTATAGACCCACTTATACCAGTTGTAATAATGATGGGTATTAGAATAAATAATCCTGGAAATAATATAAGATTTTTTACTATTATAATATTGCTATAGCTACCAAATATTTCACTAATTATCGTAGCTAAGAAGAATAAAGTGATACAAAGTATAGCTGCAAATGCAGAAAGTTTATGTATTATAATTTTCATGATATTTAAGTTAGGTTAAAGTATTATATAAATTTAATGTTATATTACTTTCCCAATATGTCAACATGTTGTCGGATTTTTGAGTTATGAAAAAAGAAACAATATTTACTAATCTTGTACTAGAAACATTTAAAGCTAGTGGAATACTGAATATACAAGGAGATAATTTAACAAAAGAATTTGGACTTACTTCTTCAAGATGGAAAATATTAGGAGCAATTAAGCTTTCTAAAGCTCCTATGACAATAGTAGATATATCTAATTATATGGGGCAGAGTCGTCAGGCAGTGCAAAGGATAGTTAAAGTGATGATTAATGAAGATTTAATTAAGTTGATAAATAATCCAAAGCATAAGCAATCTAAATATATAGAGCTAACAAAAAAGGCTTATAACATATATGAACTTTTAGATGAAAAGCAGTCAAAATGGGCAAGAGAAAGTTCTAGCAGTTTTAGTGAATCAGATTTGTGTATTGCTTTAAATGTTTTGAATCATATAAATAAACTGTATTCATAGTTGAATTTATAAAATTTAATAGATAAGGGAAATAGAAAATTTTGTAAAGCTGTGAGTACCGATTTCTTATACTCTCAAATAAATAATTTCTTGTGTATTATTCTATTTACTCATCGAAAGTTGTATAATTCATCGGACTATCTATACAATAATTTTTTTCTATAAATGAGTAACTATATTTTTATAGTTTCTGCGCCTTCTGGTGCTGGCAAAAGCTCCTTATTAAAAGCTTTTTTAGAAACTGAAATTGGCAAAGAAAATTTTGCGGTTGCAACATCACATACAACTAGAGATCCTCGAGTAGGTGAAACTAATGGAAAAGAGTATCATTTTGTTTCAATTATAGAGTTTGAAAAGATGCTAGATGCTAATGGCTTTATTGAATATGCAAAAGTTTTCAAAAATTACTATGGTACATCTAAATCTGAAATAGATAAATTACTTACGCAGGGCAAAAATATAATTCTTGAGATTGATTGGCAGGGAGCTCAGCAAACAAGATCTATATATGGACACAAGGCAAAGAGTATATTTATTTTACCTCCATCTATGGATGAGTTGAGAAAGCGTCTAGAAGCTAGAAATACAGATTCTAAAGAGATTATAGACTATCGAATGAGTCAAGCAGAGTCTGAAATCTCTCATGCAAGTGAGTACGATTATCAGCTTGTAAATGATGATTTTAGTCAATCATTAGAGCAACTATGTAAATATTTCGAAGAAAATATCCAAAGCTAATAACTAAGGAGACATTTGGATGTTAAATCAAAAACTTATAAAAGACAAAATATCACAAGCTAGACAAGAATTACCTAGTTTAAAAATAAAAGATAATGAAAAGCAACAATATATGCATGAAATACAAGAGCTATTGAAGCAGCATAATGCTTGCTTGGTAGCACATTATTATGTTGATGCAGAAATACAAGAGTTAGCAGAAAAAACTGGTGGTTTTGTTGGAGATTCGCTTGCTATGGCAAAGTTTGGACTTGAAAGTGAATGTGATACTCTCATAGTCGCGGGTGTTAGATTTATGGGTGATTCTGCTAAGATCCTTAGTCCTGAGAAGAAAATTCTTATGCCAACTTTAGAGGCAGAGTGTTCGCTAGATTTAAGCTGTAGTAATGATGAGTTTAAAAAGTTTATAGAAGCTAATCCTGATAGGGAAGTTGTTGTATATGTTAATACATCTGCAGAGATTAAAGCTCTAGCTGATTGGACTGTGACATCATCAAATGCTTTGGAAATATGTTCACATCTTCATAAGCAAGGTAAAAAATTACTTTGGGGACCTGATAGATTTTTAGGAGATTGGATTATAAAACAAACTGGAGCTGATATGCTTCTATACGATGGTAGCTGCATAGTACATGAGGAGTTTAAGGCACAAGCGCTTGATGATCTAATGCTTGAGCATCCTGATGCTGCAGTTTTGGTACATCCTGAGTCACCTGCTGAGATTATAAAAAGAGCCGATGCAGTAGGATCAACTTCTCAATTAATAGCTGCTAGTAAAGAGATGGACAATGATAAGTTTATCGTAGCAACTGATACAGGTGTGTTTTATAAGATGAAACAGTTATCGCCATATAAACAATTTATTCCAGCACCTACAGCAGGTCGTGGGGCAACATGTCAATCATGTGCAAAATGTCCATGGATGAAGCTAAATCAGCTTAAGAATCTAAAAGATTGTTTGATTAATCAAGATAATGAGATATTTGTAGAAGAAACAGTGCGCCAAAAAGCTCTTATTCCTCTAAATAGAATGATAAATTTCTAAGGAAGTATTATGTCTGAAATAATGTTAAATACTAATCAGATTGCTAGTGTTTCAGAGAATGTTATTAAAAAATTAGTAGCAGAGTCTTTAGTCGAAGATATTGCAGATGGTGATATTACTGCACAGCTTGTCGAAGATGTTGATACAATGGCATTTTGTATTACACGTGAAGATATGATCTTATGTGGTAAAGAGTTTGCTAATGAAGTTATAAATCAAGTAGATAAAAATATCCAGATAATATGGTTTTATGATGATGCAGACAAAATATCTGCTGGTGAGAAGATTTTTGAGCTTAGAGGTAATGCTAGGAGTATTTTAACAGCAGAGAGAGCTATGCTTAATTTTATTCAGATGCTTTCTGCTACAGCTACAGCAACGAATAATTTAGTTAAATTGATTGCTGATTATAAGACAAAGCTTCTTGATACGCGTAAAACTATTCCATGCTTTCGTATGGCTCAAAAATATGCTGTTAAATGTGGCGGAGGATTTAATCATCGCATAGGTTTATTTGATGCATATTTGATAAAAGAGAATCACATCCGTTCAGCTGGTGGCATTGCAAAAGCTGTTTCAAAAGCTGCTCGTTTACAACCTACAAAAACTATAGAAGTTGAGGTGACTAATCTTGAAGAGCTAAATCAAGCGATTCTAGCTGGTGCCAATATCATTATGCTAGATAATTTCTCGATTGAGGATATAAACAAAGCAGTCAAGATTGCCAAAGATAAGGTAGCACTTGAAGTATCAGGTAATATAGATAGTAACTCTATAGTCGAAATAGCTAAAACGGGTGTGGATTTTATATCTGTAGGAGCGATTACTAAACATATTACGGCGATAGATTTATCTATGCAGGTTCAATTATAACAATGATTACAAAAAAGCATGATGTAGTTATAGTTGGCGGAGGGTTAGCAGGTATAGTAGCCACTATTGAGTTAGCTGAGCAAGGATTAAATGTGGCTTTGATTTTTGATCAAAAATTAAGCCATAGCGCAAGCTCGTATGCTCAAGGTGGAATCGCAGCAATAGTTTCTGAAGAAGATACTATACAATCACATGTAAACGATACATATATAGCTAGTGGTAAGATTGCAAATCTTGATAGTATTACAAAAGTAGTGACAGAATCTAATTCTGCAATTTTGTGGTTAGAAGAGCATGGCGTAGAGTTTGATAGAAAATCAGATGGTGAATATAGCTTACATTTAGAGGGAGGACACTCTTTAGCAAGAATTTTGCATATCAAAGACTATACTGGTCGAGCTGTTATTACTAAGTTGTATGAAAATTTAGATAGATTAAAAAATATTACTATATATGCAGAACACAATGTTATCGAATTAATAAAAAAAGATAATAAATGTATAGGCTTATATACTCATAACGTAAGTCATGATGTGACCAAGTTTATTGCAAAGAAAGTAATATTAGCATCGGGTGGGGCTTCAGGACTATATAAATATGTAACTAACGCAACAGCTGGAACTGGTAGTTCTATGATAATGGCTTATGATATTGGTTGTGAGCTTGAAAATTTAGAGTTTACACAGTTTCATCCAACATGTTTTTTTGCTCGAAATGGAGATCCTGTATTAATATCAGAGGCTATTCGTGGTAGTGGTGCAGTACTAGAAACTGAGAAAGGCTTACGAATAATGAAGTCAGTTCATGAAAGACAAGACTTAGCTCCTAGAGATATTGTTGCACGACAAATATACATAAATATGCAAGCGGGTAGAAATATTTACCTAAATGCTACTCACTTAAGTTCTAGTCAATGGCAAGAAAATTTTCCGTACATATATCAAAAATTATTAGATAATAATATAGATCCTACAAATGATAGAATTCCAATATCTCCAGCAGCGCACTATAGTTGTGGGGGGATTAGTGTAGATAAATATTCTCAAACGAATATCGATGGCCTTTATGCCGTTGGTGAGGTTTCTTGTACTGGTCTTCACGGAGCAAATAGGCTTGCGAGTAATTCACTATTAGAATGTATTGTGTATGCACTTGCTGCGAGTAAACATATTTTAGCAAATATAAAAGATACTTATCTAGAAGACAATCAACAGTTAACATTAGTTGAATCAAACTGTGATTATGCAAAACAAATCACTTATATACGCCAGTTAATATGGGATAGTGTTGGACTAGTTAGAAAGCAAAATGAGTTAATAAATGTTTATAAAGAGCTAGAAGTATTAGAAAAATCTATTGCCCATAAGCAGGATTTAGAAAATTATGACTTAAAATTAGAGGCATATCGTAAAGTAATCAAGTTAGCTAAGCTCTCTGTAGAACAAGCAATAAGTAGAAAATATAGTATTGGAAGTCATTTTCTTAGAGTTTAAATTATAAATATAAATGACTCTATTGTAGTAAGTTAGACAAATATTATATATTTGCATTAATTTTTATTTATTATTGACTTTCAAAAGTTTTTATAAAACATTATAGTATTAAAATCAAACCATATATTTTGTATTTTATGAAAAAATATCTAGTAGCCATAATTAGTATAGGATTGTGTAGTTCATCATTTGCTATGAGTCCAGGCAGTTTTATTGACAAACCTACCTTGAGTAAATACGAAGCTGAAATTATGCATGCAGATGAACAAATCATAAAGCATATAGCTAAGCGTCAGGAGTTAAGAAATCAAATGCTAGATATTCAGAAAAAACAAAATTTACCTAGCAGTGATCCATTCCAAGACAAAGATTTAGCAGCTACGCGTACAAATTTTGCAATAGAATATAATGTTAACCCTAAACTTGTTAATGAGATTTTTAGTATTTTGAATTCTCCAGGTCAAAATACATCAAAGTAGCTTTTTTTAAATAAAGTATATAAGAGGTAATACAATGTCAATTTATGACTTTAAATTAACTAAGAATGATGGATCAGAATATTCTTTACCCAAGAATAAGGTTATTTTGATAGTAAATGTTGCAAGTAAGTGCGGATTCACTAAGCAATATAGAGGTCTTCAACATTTACATAAATTATATCCTGATCTGGAGATAGTAGCTTTTCCATGTAATTCATTTGGTGGACAAGAACCTGGTAGTGATGAGGAAATCAAAAACTTTTGTGAAACTAATTATGATGTTACATTTCCAATAATGAAAAAGACAAAAGTAAATGGTAAAGATGCAGAACCACTATATGAATATCTTAAAGAAAGAGCAAAAGGTGTACTTGGTACCGAAGCTATAAAATGGAATTTTACAAAATTTTTAGTATCAAAAGATGGAGGAACTGTCGTTAGATATGCACCTAAAACAATTCCTGAAGATCTAATTGCTGATATCGAAAATTTTCTTAAAGATTAAGTTCAAAAAAACTGTATAATTTGTCTATATATGTTTTAACTTCTAAAATATGATTTCAACTTCGTTATCTTATATATCATCTTTATTGTTAATATGCAGTCTTATAGTTTTACTATCAAGTAAGTCAAAATCGAAATTATTTGAATATTTTCCAGCAATTGTAATTATTTATTTTGTCATAGTAGTGCTTTCAGCTATGGGGTTTTGGGATTCAAAATCTTCAGAAATTATTCAAACAAGGTCTCAGCTTCAAGATTTAATATTGCCTGTTATGTTATTTTTGATGCTTATTCGTTGTGATATTAGAGTAGTTATAAAACTAGGTAGAAAGCTACTCATAGCTTTTTTTGGAGCTACAGTAAGTATCATAATAGCTTTTGTCATAATGTATTTAACTGTTGGTAAGTATATATCGCCAGATGCTTGGAAAGGATTCTCAGCTTTATCAGCAAGTTGGATGGGTGGAACTGGTAATATGGTCGCTGTTAAGCAAGCTCTTGGTACCCCTGATAATCAGATGGGCTATATACTACTGACAGATTCCATTAGTTATTCTATTTGGTTTGCTTTTCTATTTGCGCTTATTTCTCGAGCAAACATTTTTGATAAATGGACAAAAGCTGGGTGTATTGAGGAACATATAAGTAAAGTTGATATTAACAATCCTTATGATGTTAAAGGCGATATTAATTTTGTTGGAATATTTGTATTAATTGCAATGGCATTTACTGCTACTGATATAGCAAAGATTTTATCAAGTTATTTACCAGCTACAGATTTAATATCTGCTAAGACTTGGATAATTCTGTTGGTGACATTATTTGGTTTTGTAGGAGCTATGACTCCAATAGCCAAAATTAGAAGTGATAGCATTATTGCAAGTATCTTCTTATATTTTTTGGTTGCACTTATAGCATCAGGCTCAAGTTTTAAAGGATTTTCTCAAGCACCGATATACATAGTCTGTGGGCTTATGGTGCTTGTTATTCATGCTATACTTATGGTAATAATTGCTAAGATATTCAGGCTAAATTTAGCAATGTGCTCTATTGCCTCACTAGCAAATATTGGTGGGATAGCAGGAGCACCTATATTAGCAAGTGCATATACTAGAAGCTTGGTATCTATTGCAGTTGTTATGGCGTTACTTGGGTTTTTGATTGGTACTCAAGGTGGGTTAATTGTAGCTAAGATACTTTCAGGATTTTCAATATGAGTAAGATAATTGACATAAAAACATCTATCATCAAAATGCCTCTTAAGAGAACATTTATAACAGCTGTACGAAGTACAAACCATATTGATTCTTTAGCAGTTGAGTTAACTTTAGATAATGGAGTTAAAGGTTATGGTGTAGCTCCAGCAACCACAGCGATTACTGGAGATACGCTGCAGGGTATGCAATATATTATTAGTGAGATATTTGCTCCAGTGATACTTGGCTCAGATTTATCTGATTACAAACAAACTTTAGAACTAGTTTTTAAAAAAGTTATGTTTAACTCTGCTGCAAAAATGGCTATAGATTTGGCATACCATGACTTATTAGCAAAAGAGCAAAATATATCTGTAGCTAAATTACTTGGTGCAAAAAACAATATCATTGAAACTGATGTTTCTATAAGTTGTGGTAGCATTGCAGAAACTATACAAAATATTCAAAATGGTGTAGAAGCTAATTTTACTGCTATTAAGGTTAAAACAGGAGCTGATTTTAATAGAGATATCCAGTTGCTTAAAGCTCTTGATAATGAGTTTAGTAAAAACATTAAATTTAGGTTTGATGCTAATCAAGGTTGGAATATAGCGCAAACAAAGCAGTTTATCGAGGAGATAAACAAATATAGTTTAAATGTAGAGATAATCGAGCAACCAATTAAATATTACGATATAAAAGCAATGGCTGAGATTACTAAATTTAGTAATATTCCTGTGGTGGCAGATGAGTCAGTATTTGATGTTAAAGATGCAGAGCGAGTTATAGATGAACAAGCGTGTAATATGATTAATATTAAACTTGCAAAAACAGGCGGTATTTTAGAAGCTCAAAAAATTAAGAAACTAGCGGACAGAGCAGGTGTATTATGTATGGTGGGCTGTATGATGGAGTCACCAGCAGGTATTTTAGCTACAGCTAGTTTTGCATTAGCAGAAGGTATTACAGTAGCTGATCTTGATCCTTTAGACTGGGTAGCTAAAGATTTGTATAGTGATTATATTACATTTAATGAGCCTGATATTATCCTAAAAAATAATCTAAATGGTTTTGGTTTTAATCTCTAAGTAATACATATAACGATGAATAAAGATAAAGTTGTAATTTTGGTACATGGTTTTATTAAAAATAGTAAAGACATGTCATCTTTAGCTAATTTTTTGAAAGATGGCTATGATGAGATTATAGCCGTTGACTTACCAACAACATTTGTAAGTGTTGATGTAGCAGTTAATAAATTATGTCAAATTATAGAAAATATTCCACCATCAAAGTCGTTGATATTTGTAGCTCATAGTATGGGCGGTATAATAACATGTATGACTATTGCTAAGTTACAGCTCACCAATGTTGAAAAATGTGTATTTATAGCTTCTCCATTTGCTGGATCTAGAGTTGCAAATTTTGGTGATAAGATTCCTTTTTATTCTAGAGTGCTAAAACCCAATAAAGATCTTAAAGTAACAGATAAGTATTTAGAAATCTGCAATAAAGTAGCAGAGAAAGTACCAGTAGGTCTTATTGCCGGTAATAAATATTCAAAACTTAATCTTTTAGCAAGGCTATGTCTGAGAAATGAGCATGATGGTTTGGTAGAAGTATCATCAGTATTTTCTATAAACAGTTTTGACAGAATTACTCTCAATAAAAATCATAGTGAAATTCATCATGATAAAGAAACTCTTAATAAAGTATTATTTTTCTTGAAAACAAGTAGGTTCTTATCTTAAAAAATAAAATTACATACTATTAGAGCGAGGCTTACATGCTAGATTCATTTCTGGCTCTGAGAATGAATTGTGACCTACCTCATGAGCGTATCGACAATTTTTGTTGTTAAACTGAGTAGCTTCAAAGAATTTATTATCATTAGAATGTATTGAGAATCCTAGATTAAATAAGATTAAAGAGGCTATTAGTAGAGTTGTTTTTTTCATTTTATTTTCCATCAAGTTTTAATTTCATTGCTATTATGGCAGGGAAGTTATATATGTAAAATTAATGATTTTTATACCATATATAAGCTACACTTATATATAACATATTTGCTAGATTCTGAACTTGGATTTATATAAGTTTTGTTATCTAATTTATGCTGTGTATAAAGGTAATTTTATCTTATTATAGAAATAATATAGATTATAAATTTCTTGCTATGACTTTTCTAACAGAAAAACAGAATCGTGAAATTGAAGAATATGCTATTTCTCAAGGATTAAACCTAATCGAAAATGCTTCAGATGAAGTCATTAAACTTATTTGTACTAAATTTGATAAACAGAATAAAGTATTAGTAATTGTAGGCTCAGGTAATAATGGTAGTGATGGCATTGCTGCTGCTATTAAACTCTATAATAAAGGTTATAATGTTGACGTCTATCGAGTTTTTCCAAAAGGAAATCAAGATAACCAAAATTATTATCAAGAGTTTTCAAAGTTAAAGGCTCCTTTAGAAAAGTTACCAGATATTAGTAATTATGATGTCATAATCGATGGAATATTTGGTATAGGATTAGACAGGAATCTCGAAGGTGATATTTTAGAACTTGTTAAAGTTATAAATCAAAATTCAAAATACACATTAGCTATAGATGTACCAAGTGGATTAGATGCTTTTAATGCCAAAGTATATGGTGAAGCTATCCAAGCCAATGAGACAATTACATTCTTAGCAGATAAGCAAGGGCTACATACAGGTGATGGTCTTGATTATGTTGGCAAAGTAACTGTTAAAGAGCTGATTGATAATCAAAATATCAAGATTACTCAATCAGAGTATCAAGTTTATAAAAATGATATTCAAGATATAAATCTAGACAATATTATCAGAAAAAAGAAAAATACTAATAAAGGCACTTATGGCAATCTAGCTATAATTGGTGGTAATATAGGTATGAATGGAGCTTTGCAATTAGCTGGTAAAAGTTCACTATATAGTGGCTGTGGTAAGGTCTCGATGATATCTCTAGATAAAGACTTTCGTGCTGATATGTCTATGCCGGAGCTAATGACAAAATCCCTAGGTGATATTCCTAAAAATCTAAATACTTTCTCAGCTTTTGCAGTAGGAGTTGGTTTTGATACAACTGATGACTCTCAACAAGTTTTAGAACTAATAATTGATAATCTAACTCAACCCGCAGTTTTTGATGCAGATGCTTTAAATATAATCGCAACAAATCAGCAAATTAGAGAAAAGTTTATTAATTTAGAAAATAAAATAATAACTCCACACCCAGCAGAAGCTGCAAGATTATTTGGTTGTACTACCAAAGAAATTCAAGACGATAGATTTGCTGCAGTTAGAGCTTTAGCTAAAAAATATAATACCACAGTCGTACTAAAAGGAGCTGGAAGCCTAATTTGTAAAGATAATGAAATCTATATCAATGCTACAGGTAATCAAGGTATGGCAGTAGCAGGGCAAGGCGATGTATTATCTGGGATTATTGGAGCATTTTTAGCTCAAGGTTTAGATACTCTATCAGCAAGTAGATTAGCTGTATATATCCATGGTTTAGCTGGAGATAATCTAGTGAAAAAACTAGGTGGCTATATTGGGATATTTCCTAGTAGAGTGGCTGAGGAGGTTTGTGAGGTTTTGAATAATATATATTTTATAAGAGAGTAAAAATTAATTAGAATGGTGTAACGTCATCAATCACATCGCCTACAAGTTGAAAAGGTAATTTTAATATACAACTATTTAGACTAATACAGCAAATAGCTAGTGCAGCAACTAAAAATATTTTCTTTAAATTCATTTTTTGTAAGATCAGTATTTAAAACTTATTTATATAATACATAAGTGATTTATACATTTGTAGATCTTATTTTAGTAATACTGGTTTAATTAGATATTTGTTATAATTAATGCTAATAAATTTAGATTGTCTATTTGGATAAATATTGTGAAACACCAACTTAAATGGATGGCGTGGGAGACAACTAGACGTTGTAATCTCAAGTGTGTACATTGCCGTTCATCTTCAGAATGTGAAGTGCTTGGCCATCCAGATTTCTCTACCGAGGAAGGCTTTAGAATCATTGATAATATAGTTGAGTTTGCTAAACCTGTATTAGTACTCTCTGGAGGAGAGCCTCTTTTACGAGCAGATATTTTTGAGCTAGCTGAATATGGTGCTAGTAAAGGTCTACGTATGGCTTTAGCTACTAACGGCTCATTAGTCACTGATGAGATTTGTGAGAAAATAAAAAACTCAAGTATAAGTATAGTATCTCTAAGTATAGATGGAGCTACAGCAGAGACGCATGATGATTTTCGTAGCCAAAAAGGTGCCTTTAAAGCAACAGTAAATGCTGCAAAACTATTTAAGAAACATGGTATACCATTCTTGATAAATTCATCATTTACCAAACGTAATCAACATGAGATTAAGGATGTTTATAAACTAGCAAAATCTCTTGAAGCTACAGCATGGTATTTGTTTATGATAGTGCCAACAGGACGTGGTGAAGAGCTTATGCAAGAGTTGATAGATATTGATGATTATCAAGATATTTTAAATTGGCACTATGATATGGAAGCAGATGAGCAAGATATGCTTGTGCGTCCAACTTGTGCACCGCATTATTATCGTATTCGTTTTGAGCGTAATAAAGAAGATGGAGCAAAAGTTCGATCAAGAGCTCTTAGTTTTGGTACTGGTGGTGGTAAAGGATGTATTGCTGGGCAAAGTATATGTTTGCTAGATGTTGATGGTAATGTCTATCCATGTAGTTATTTACCTGTTAGTGCTGGTAATGTTAAAGAAAAATCATTTGCAGATATTTGGCAAAACAGTGATGTAATGCATGATATGCGTGATTTTAGTGCTTATGAAGGTAAATGTGGCTCATGTGAGTTTATTAAGATATGTGGTGGCTGCAGAGCTAGAGCTTATAATATTCACGGTAGCTATCTTGCAGAAGAGCCATTTTGTAATCACATGCCTATCAAAATGAAGCAAAAAGAAAATTAAATACAATATTTATCTTTTATTGTCTTTGTAAACCTACAACTTTGGACATCTCAATAATTTTTTTGATATCTTCTTTTGGAGTTGGTTTTTTTCCTCTACCTTGTACTTGATGTGGTATATCTATGAAATTCATAGCTTTCAGATCATAAGTAACATAACCAGTATCTACACTCATAGCATATACACCAACAGATCCGGTTCCTTGATATGCGGCATTATCTTTATACGCTACAGTTAGATTCTTTAGATCTTTGACAGTAGTCCAAAGAGTCATAGACTTTTCATAAGGTGGTACAGAAACATTCGCTATAATAGATGTAGCATGATAAATAGCCTCTCTATTTGATTTTGGTTCAAGCATAAGTTCAGATAAGGTATAGGCTCTCACAAAGCGAGATGTAGAGCTAAAATCTCCTGGCATACCAATTAGTTGAGCAACCTCTGGTCGAGAGCTTTTTACAGTTTCATCATAATTTATAAATTTACTAGCAAAAGTTGGGTTAGAATCTTCAAAAGGCTTAAGTAGCGATTGGTATTCTTTGATATTTTCTAAATGCCAATTATAGCTAGGAGCATTGGTTAAGACATTGCCAGTATTTTCGTATATATAAATTTCACCATTAAGAAATTCAATCACAGCACTATTACCCAGAGAGTCTCTAAGTGATATATGTAGTGGAATATCTTCGACAAAAACACCTGGTTTTAGTTCGAGGGCACTATTTACAAGCTGATGTTGAGATATCAATTTAAGAGCCTCAGGTACATCTTTTGCCATTGCTAATAGGAAGTTACCAATATCATATATAGCAAGGACAGGGCGTGTATCTTTAGGATTGTATTTAGGATATTGTGTTATATCAAGGTATAAAACACTAAATGATAGTCCTTGTGTATTTAAGCCATCAGCAATAGTTCTATCAAAGCCAAATCTACCAAAATAACCATATTTATTTTTCCAATTTGCAAGTTGATCTGTTGGGATTTTATCAGCATCAATTACTACATTTGTAGTATTCTCAACCCCCACGTAATCCCAGCCATTTTCAAAAGCAATATTAATTGGAAAATCCATAGATCTTGCTTCGATTTTATATTCATTTTTATTTATGAAAACATTTGTACACATAGCTTATCCCTTTTTTATATATGAGTTTATATTTCTAGGTGGTATACTTTACATTATCAAATATACAGTATTCAGAGTTATAAAAAAATGACAAATCAATTTAAAAATATAGTCCTATACAGAATGGTAACACCAGAAAAAACTTGTCCATATGGTTTAAAAGCAAAAGCACTTTTCGAGGAAAAAGGTTGGTGTTTTGAAGATCACATTTTAAAAACTAGAGCTGAAACAGATGCTTTTAAAGAAAAGTATAATTTAGAAACTACACCTTTGATCTTTATCGATGGAAAGCAAATTGGTGGCTATAGTGATTTAGTAAATTTTTTAGGTAAAAAATGAAAGACCAATTAAAATATTTTGTTTATGAAACAAAAGTTTTACCTGAGCATATAGATCCCAATAATCATTTAAATAACATTGTTTATTTACAATGGATGCAAGATATTGCAATTGCTCATGTAAAGGCTAATGGCGTATTTGATGTTACAGAGGCTCATGGTCTTACATGGTTTGCAAAGAAGCATACTATCGAGTATTTAGCTCAAGGTTTTTTAGGTGATGATATCGTGGTAATTACTTGGGTAGAGAGTATGACAAAGATCTCAACATTTAGAAAATACCATATCTATAGAAAGTCAGATAAAACCCTCTTATGTAAAGCGGATACTCTTTGGGTAATGGTAAATGCTCAAAAAGGACGACCTGCAAAAATCCCTATAGAATTAGTTGAAATATTTGATAAATATAATGATTTTGAAATTGATGATGTAGCTAAGTTGATTTAATTTTTATATTAATAGTTTAAGGAGCCGTAGGATATGAATATGGCAGATGAAATTATAGATCTTTTTTCTCAAAAGCATTATCCAAAAGTAATTAAAGTCAAAAATGATAATTTTATAAAATATTATAATGATGGTATTGTTGCTATTTTTCCTACTACAAAAACTTTACAAAAAGCTATGATAGTCTCAGCAGGTATACATGGTGATGAGACAGGACCTGTGGAATTAGTTTATAAACTTTTTAATGATCTTATAAACGGTAATATTACAATTAGCCGTCCATTAATGATTATAGTAGGTAACCTAGAAGCAATTAGACAAGGAAAACGTCAGATTGAAGTTAATTTAAATAGATGCTTTGATACTGATGAGCTGAACTCAAATAATTCTTTAGAGCATGAAAAGGCCTTAGATATTATTACAGCAATAGATCATTTTAAAAAAGAACTTGATGCTGAAAATATTTCAATAGAAATGTTACTTGATTTACATAGCTATGTTTATCCTGAATATTTCTATCAGTATCAGGATGATAAAACACAGTTTGCAATTTGTGTCAAAGAACAGCCGTATAATTTATCTCATGAGAAAATTTTATCTGCTTGTAATCTTGGTAAAGTTATAACTGATATTAATATGAAAGGAACTTTGGTTTCTTTCATAGTAAAGAAATATCCACATATTACAAGCATGGTATTTGAGCTTGGGCATGCTCATGGATTAGGCGATAATAATCCATTAGATTTGGAGAATATTTCTAATTATATATATACTCAAGTATCTGAGAAATATAACCAAAAGATACGAATAAACTTTCAGCAAATTGAAAAATATAAATTTTGTCCACCAGTAATTAAAAACAATGAAACCTTTGAATTAAATAATAATATATGTTTAAGAAATTTTACTAAATATAAGAAAGGAACAGTGCTTGCTTATGAAGATGGCGAGGTTATATATCAAGTGCCATCAGATAATCATACTGTACTTTTTCCATGGCCAACCAGACCTGTTGGAGCTGCAGGTACTTATATATTAGAGAGATTGTAAGGTTTAGCTAGTTTTATAAAGATAGATGTTAAAATTTAAATGAAAAAGAGATTTTGGCACAGATTATTGTTAGAATACATAATATATAATTCTACGTGCTTAATAGAGTTTAGGTTTGTTAAATTTTTCAGAACAAGAATTAAAATGTTTGCTAGAAGATACTCCTGATGGGATTCATATTATAGATCAAAAGGGAGACTTAGTTTTTTTTAGTAAATCTTTCATGAATAATCTTGGCTATAACAAAGAAGAGATGCTTGATCTAAATGTAGTTGATTGGGATCCACTTGCCCCTAGCAAACAACTTCGATCTGTAATTGCAGACTTAATAAATAAACCTGAAATATTTATTTCAAAACATAAAAGAAAAGATGGTTCTGTAATAGATGTTGAAATAAATGCTAAAGGCATTGTTATTAATAATGAAAAATATCTTTTTGCATCGCAAAGAAATATCCAAAAAAGAGATACAACCCAAGTAGATTTAGCTAATAAATTATTAGCTAGTGAGAGAATTAAGTACAAGACTATTTTGGAATTGGCATCTGATGGTGTATTTATTATGGATTTTGAAGGCAAGCTTATTGATTATAGTAAGAAAGCTCAAGATCTTTTAGGATATTCAGATAGTGAGATGCAAAGCCTATGTGTTTATGATTGGGATAAGGCTATCACTAAAGAAGAATACTCTCAAATTATTTTAGCACTTAAAGAAGGCCCTATAGAAGTAGAGAGAGAGCACACAAGAAAAGATAATTCCAAGTATATTGCTTTCATAACAGCAAATATTATTAATCTCAATAATGAAGATTTTCTTTATGCTTCCGCTAGAGATATAACATCCCAAAAAGAAAATGAGAAAACAATTATTGAGCAAAATGAGCAATTGGAAGCAATATTCAATACTGCTTTGGGAGGAATCTGTTTACTTAATCTAGAAGGTAAGTATGAATTCGTAAATAATAAATATTGTGAAATGCTCGAATATACTAGTCAGGAAATACTTAATAAAAGTACTTTTGATTTTATAGATAAAACATTTATTGACCTTTATAAGCAGTCATTCCAAGATGTAATTGAAAAAGGAGTATATGAAGATTTAGAAATAGTATGTATTACTAAATCAGGTGAAACTAGAAGACTGAGATCATCTATAGCTCTTATGCCAAATAAAAACCAGTTTTTAATGACAACAGTAGATAATACTGATCTATTTAATGCCATGAATACTATCAAAAGACAAACATATATAGATGATCTTACGAAGCTTTATAATAAAAAGTCATATAATGATAAAATTAAAGAGAGTTTAGATAATTATGAAAAATATAATATTAGCTTTTCGATAATAATTTTTGATATTGATCATTTTAAAAGAATTAATGATACGCAAGGTCATTTGGTTGGTGATAAAGTTTTAGCTTATTTAGGAAGACTTATTTCAAATAATATTAGAAAGGATGATCTTGCTTTTAGAATAGGTGGAGAAGAGTTTGCTCTGCTTTTGAGAAATACTTCCCTTAAGAGTGCTTTAATAGTAGCAGAAAAACTTAGGAATATAATAGAGACAGAGTCTTTAGTACTGTCTAATGAGACTATAACAATAAGTTTAGGTGTTACAGAGGTACGTAATCATGATGATACAGACTCAATATACAAAAGAGCAGATGGACTATTATATCAAGCAAAACATCAAGGTAGAAATCAAGTAGTAAGCGAATAGTTTTACTATTATTTATTATTCTTAACAACCTCTACTGGACCATGATCATCACAATGATTACCATGAGGATGGTGTAATCTACCATCAACAATATAATCTATGTGGTTACCATGTGGTACAGCTTCATGACCACAGTTAGGTCCATGAGTATGTCCAGAACAATCTTCTTTAATTGGATGACAGCCCTTTGGATTTTTTTCTGTTACTTCTAACTTATGTTCATCATAGTGGTCACTATGCTCATGATGAAGATGACCGTCATGTACATAATCGTAATGATCACCATGTTTAATTTTTGTGTGGCCACAGCCATCTTTGTGTTCATGATCATGATTTTGATGTGTTTTACATTTGCTCATGGTACTTCTCCTCTTTCGATTTGTATATTTATTTTAGCATCTTTTGTCTTAGGCCTTCAAATAAATATATCGTAGCAGCTTGAGCCACATTTAAAGATTCAATATTACTTAGAGTAGGAATCATTGTTTTTTCACCTACTGAAAAGTCTTGTATACCATTGGCTTCTTCTCCAAAGACTAAGATACTGTTACTCAACTTAAATTCTTTAGAGTAACAAGAAACTCCCTCATGAGGTGTCGTTAGCCAAATTCTTCGTTCTTTTAGTATAGGATAATTTCTTACAGCACTTAAATTTTCAAAATATCTGAATTTAAGACTAAATTGTGCACCCATACCCGCTCTTATGGCTTTTGGGTTAAAAGGATCTACAGTGCCATCTATAAGTACTATTTCTGTTAAGCCAACTGCTATAGCAGTTCTCAATATAGTGCCAATATTACCAGGGTCTTGTATTCTATCTAGTACTAAAGTGAAATCATCTTTAAATTCAAAATCAGATGCGGTATCTTTTTTCTTGGCTAAGATTAACACTCCTTGAGAGTTTTGTGTTTGTGCTAGTTCATTAAAATCTTTTTCAGAGATAGTGTATTTTTTATCTATAGGATAATCTACACTATCAGAATTATCTGTTGTAAGTATTGCGATTATATCTTCACAAGCTAGTCTTGATAGGGCTTCATCACAGCATCTTAGCCCTTCTATAATATAGTAGATAGATTTTTTTCTACCTTGAGGTGAGTGAAGCTTCTTTATTTCTTTGAGTAGTTTTTGACTTAGATTTTTCATTAAGCTATTAGCTGTAATATTTTGCTAGATATTGTATGTTTTTTACTAATCAGATTAAATAGTTATGGTATGTATTTTTGATATAGGTAGTTATAAATGTTAAGGTAATACAACTATTATTTAAACAAGAGTAATATTATGCAACGTGAAAAAGGTGCTTATGCACCAGTTTTTTATCCTGCTATTATTTTAGCCATCATTCTTTCGTTGTCAGGAATTTTTTATCCAAATCAATTTGCTAGTCATATCCAAAATCTACAAAATTTAATTCTAGAGAAATTCGGTTGGGCTTATATATTGGCAATGAGTGTTTTTTTATGTTTATGTTTGATTCTAATGTTCAGCCGCTTTGGTGATATCAAGTTAGGACAAGAACATGACTTACCTGAGTATTCTAATATTTCATGGTTTGCTATGTTATTTGCAGCAGGTATGGGAATTGGTTTAATGTTTTATGGAGTAGCTGAGCCTCTAAAACATTTTTTAGCACCTCCTAATATATCTTCAGATGAGTTGGTGCTTGTTAAAGAAGCTATGAATACAACATTCTTTCACTGGGGAGTAGAAGCTTGGTCTGTATATGCAGTTGTTGGTTTATCATTAGCGTATTTTGCTTATAGACATGATTTACCATTGTTACCTCGCTCAGTGCTCTATCCAATTTTAGGTAAACATATATATGGTCCCATAGGTCATGCAATTGATGTTTTTGCAGTACTAGGAACATTATTTGGTGTGGCAACATCTCTAGGATTTGGTGCAATGCAGGTAAGTGCAGGGATGAGCTTTTTGACAGGTTTACCAGATACTGTAAATATGCAAGTTATTTATATAGTATTTATAGTTGCATTAGCAACAATATCTGTAGGATTAGGACTTGAAAAAGGTATTAAGGCATTAAGTAATTTTAATATTATATTAGCAGTATTATTACTAGTTTTTATACTATTATTGGGTAATTCATCAGTATTGGTACGCGATTATATTCAAAATATTGGTTACTATCTAAGTACTATAGTAAATCAGACCTTTAATTTGTATGCTTACAATCAAGAAAATCAAGAATGGCTAAAAAGTTGGACATTATTTTATTGGGGGTGGTGGATAGCTTGGTCTCCATTTGTCGGAATGTTTATTGCCAAAGTATCTAAGGGTAGAACAATTCGTCAGTTTACTATAGGTGTATTGTTTATTCCGGTCGGGTTTACATTTTTATGGATGACTGTTTTTGGCAACTCTGCTATCGAAATAGCAATGAGTGGCAAAGGTGAGGCTCTTATTGATGCTGCAAATAATAATATACCAGTAGCATTATTTGAATTTTTACAACACTTTCCATTTTCTACAGTGTTATCAATATTAGCAGTATTTTTGATTGTAACATTCTTTGTCACATCTGCAGATAGTGGGGCACTTGTTATAGATATTTTAGCTACAGGCAATGCTAAACAATCAATAACATTACAACGTATTGCTTGGGCAGTACTTAGTGGTTTACTTGCAATATCATTAATTTTGGCTGGAGGTTTACAAGCTTTACAATCTGCGACTATAATTAGTGCTTTTCCATTGTTGTTTATTTTATTTTTGATGTGTGTTTCACTAATCAAATCTTTAAGGTTAGATTATCTAAGGCTTAAAAGTATTGAGACACATTCAACTGTTGTTCAATTTGCAAAAGCAAATACATCTTGGCAAAAAAGATTAGAAGCAATTGCTCATAAACCATCGAAAGATCAGGCTATAGAGTTTTTACAAAAGGATGTCACAACAGCGTTAATAGAAGTTGCAGATGAAATGGAAAAAAATGGCATTAATACAGAAGTGATTAGAGACCATGATCATATACAATTAAGTATTTCAATAGAAGGTAATGAAGATTTTATATATAGTGTGATGCTAAGAACTTATCAGTCAAAATTAGGTAATTACAATAGGGTAGAGGTACTTTTAAGCCATGGAGGTCAGTATTATGACATTATGGGATACTCAAAAGATCAAGTTATTGCTGATATTGTTAATCAGTATGATAAACATTTGCACTATTTGCATCTAGTTGTCGCAGATAAGGATATTCTTAATTGAGCATTGCATAGTTAAGATTAAGTATCCATGCAAAACCTACCCATAAAAAATATGGTATGAGCAAATATCCAGCAACTTTGTTTATATCCATAAATATTTTAAGATTCAATGTGATAAATATCCATAAAATTGACATTTCTAAAAAAGCCAAACTAATATTTTGCCAACAAAAAAATAAAAAGTTCCATAAGAAGTTTAAACCTAGCTGTATTGCATAGATTATAAATACTTTTTGTCTTAGAGCTTTTTGTTTGAATACTAGCCATCCAGATATTGCAATCATAATATATAAAATTGTCCAAACTGGTGCAAATATCCAATTAGGTGGAACAAAAAAAGGATGTTCTAAGTTTGCAAACCAAGTTAAAATATTTGCTGATGTTAGAGCTCCTGTAATTATCCCTGTACCTAAGATGGCTATTATAAAAATACCAAGAGAAATATAGTCTTTATTTTTTATATTACAACTCATACAAATTCCTCTTATATTTATGCTAAAAAATAACTTTAAATATCATATAAATATTGTAGATTAGAATATACATTTTTTTGAGTTTATATGATAATTATTAACAATATTTAATAGCTAAGGGTATTGTAATGTTAAAAACGAAAAGCCTAACACCACATCAGTATGAGATAATAATTAACAAAGATACAGAGTATCCTTTTACAGGTAGATACAATGATTTAGATCAAAAAGGTACATATATCTGTCGTAATTGTGGTACACCGTTATTCAAGGCTGACAGTAAATTTATTTCAACATGCGGTTGGCCAAGCTATGATATTCATATTGATAATAATGTAAAACAATTACCTGATGCTGATGGCAGAAGGATAGAAATTCTGTGTAATAATTGTGATGGACATCTTGGTCATATATTTCATGGTGAAGGATATACTAAATTAAATACACGTTATTGTGTTAATTCGGCATCTGTAGATTTTGTACCAGTAGAGAGTTTAGGTGAAACAGAAGAAATTATTGTAGCTGCAGGGTGTTTCTGGGGTGTTGAATATTACATGAAAAAACTTGAAGGAGTTGTATTTGCAGAGTCTGGATATTGTGGTGGCGATCAACCAAATCCTGATTATAAAAAAGTTTGTGCAGGCAATACTGGATATTTAGAAGTTGTTAGAATAATTTTTGAGAAGAAAAAAATATTTTTAGAAGAAGTTTTAAAGTATTTCTTTGAGATACATGATTTTGAGCAAGTTGATGGCCAAGGTCCAGATATCGGAGACCAATATAAATCTGCTATTTTCTATTATGATGATAAGCAAAAATATATTGCAGAAAATATTAAATCTGAACTTAATGATAAAGGCTACAAGGTGATAACAGATATTAGAGTGGTTAAACCTTATTATGTAGCTGAAGATTATCATCTAGATTATTATATGAAGAAAGGAACATTACCATACTGCCATACTCGTAAAAAAATATTTTAAATCAAACTGTTACACATCTTTAATTTGGAAAAAGTCTGTTTTTAATACCCATGAATATGACAACTGAAATTATTATAAATGCTAATTGTTGAGCAGGGATACCAACCATTAGTTTTGATACTGATAGATAACTTAAGAAAAAACCTGCCAATGCAGCAACCATAAATTTAACTAGCCTAATTATCGCATTACCAGCAGCATAGCCTTCTTTAAGAATATCAAGAGCTTTTGATGTAGTTATAATATTTACTAGAGCAAAACAACCTGTTGCTAGAGCATTCAATATAATAAAAATATAGATGCTATTTAAAAAATACGAGTTCAATATATTAAGTAATATTACTATTATAGCTAAGTAATAACCAACAAGAATAAGGCCTTTTTGATTGTGCGCTGTCTGTTTTTTCTTAATAAAATTACCCGCAAATATTATGCCAAACATATTTAATGCAAATAATATACAGTACTGAGTATACCCAAGATGATAATATTCAATAATCAGATTTGATGATGTGCTAATAAAACTAAACAATGCACCAAAACATAAAGCTCCTGTCAGAGCTCCGACAATAAATGGTAAGTTAGCCATGTGAATAATATATACCATAAAACTTCTAGCTAAGCTTTTAGGGCGCTTATGTATAGGATGAGTTTCTGGCATAATTATTGTAATAACCAACAAAATAATTCCGTAGATAGTTAGGAAATGGAAAATATCTTGCCACCTGCCAGTTGTGTAAATAATGATACTACCTATTATAGGAGCAACTATAGGAGCAATCATGAATATCATTACCATTGTTGCTACAGTTTTTACTAACTTTTGACCTCTATAGCAGTCTTTTAGTATAGCCATGGCTGCAACCGATGCTGGAGAGTCGCCTAGACCTTGTAAGAATCTCATAAATATTAAAGTATCAAAACTATGTGTAAATGAACATAAGATAGTACTCACAATATAAATAAGCATACCAATAATAAGTATTTTCTTACGACCAAAACTATCTGATAATGCACCCCAAAAAAACATACCTACACCAAAACCTATGAAGTATGTAGATATAGTAATAGTGAGCTTATTTACATCAACATTAAAGAAACTACCAATATTACCAAAAGCAGGAATATAAGCATCTATAGCGAAGGGTGGAAGAGCCACAAAGATTACGACAAAGAAAACAAGATATTTGCTACCTTTTCTAATTTCATACATAAGAATTATTATGATTAACTTTGATGCTATATTTTAACAGATAAAGCCAATAATATTTAGTAGTTAAATATCATCTATTAAGAATAGAAGTAATATAAAGATCAAATATGATTAATTATGCTTCAACGTCATCATCTTGACTATTAGCTTGATCCACTGTTACTGAACCACTAGAAACTGCTACTGGAGCTTCAGTTACGTTTGATTGAGCTTGAGTATCATTTGCTGTAGCTGTAGGAGTTGTAACTGCTGTAGTGTTGTTTGTAGTAGCTACAGTTTTTGGAGCCGTTTTAGCTTTATCTATCGCAGATTGAATATTATCAGCATCTGTGTAACCACCTATCACAGTTGTATTATCAGCATTAGCATTGACAGCTGGAGCAATTACCAAGAATGGAGTACCTTGAATACCTAGACTTTCAAAACCTAGTTTTAACGTATCTTTTAGATGATTTGCAATTTTATCATCTTTGATAGCTTTTTTAACTTTAGTTAAATCAGCACCAGATTGAACAGCAACTTTGTCGATAGTTGAATCTTTTAGTTTACCTTCGTCCTCACCTGTAGCGAAGATACCATTATGATACTTAACATAAGCATCTGCACCATATAGTTTATATATTGCAGTACCTACTTCAGCAGCATACTCAGAAGCAGGAGCTCTCTCACCAAATATAGGGAATTCCGCAAAAATTACTTGTACATTGCTGTTATTTTGCATTACTTTTTCAATTTGTGGAGCAAGTTTTGAGCAGTACATACATTGATAATCAAAGAACTCATATACAACTACTTCTGGATCTTTTATATCAGATTTAGGTGTAAGATCAGAGCCATAAATACTATCTTTAACTTTTAGGAAGCTAGAAACTCTTTCTTCACTCATTTTTTGTTGTACTTTATTACGTAGAGTATCCATATTTTTCGCTATTTCTTCAGGAGATATAACTGGTTTCTTTGCATTTAAAGCGTCAGAAAAACCTTCAACTATTTTATCATTGTTTAGGTTGTAAGATTTTACGTTTTTATCCGCTTCGATAGTTGCACCCATGCCATAACCAATAGTATAGCTAGCATTCTTTGTCACAGTATCATCAGTACTTGATACGGCTGGAGCCACAGTAGCTACAGAAGATCCAGAATTAGTAACAGCCTCAGTAGTTGCTTTATCTTTACTTGATGAACTATCTGAACATGCAACCAAACTTGTTGCAATTGCAGCAACGGCCAAAGCCTTCAATAATTTCTTTTTAGTCATTATAATTAGCTCCTTTAATTATTCCTTCTGAGCAGCTACTGCTTGTTGTTGAAATTGTAACATTGCATTTTGCATTTGATCTGGAGTAAGTTTAGACTTGCTACCAGATATTCCATCTGTTAGACCACTAACGACTTCTTGGTTATCTGTCGTTATGTTGTTTTGATCCATTTGAGTTTTTAAAGCTTGCCCCATAGTGTAGCCAACTGAGTAGCTAAGATCATCTTGATTATCTGTCGCTGCGAAAGCACCAGTCATAAGTGAGCCAGCAACTAATGGTGCTAAAAATATAGTTTTAGTTAGTTTCATTATTTAATTTCTCCTTTAGTTTGGAAATGTCTATCCTAAGTTATTCTAACAAACCGGCATTAAATCACAATCATTTATCTATTTTACTTAGATTAATTTGTTTGTTTAACGCCCATATTATATGTTCTAATACAATTTCTTTATCAAGAAATTCGTTTTTCTTATTTTCTAATGCTAGTATGTTTTCTTGTTTATATGGTGAATTTCCGATACCGATGGCTATATTTCTTATCCAAGCATCATAACCAATTCTCCTAATTGCAGAACCTTGAGTATATTTATCAAAATTATTTCTAGACCATGAAAATAGTTCAAGAAGAGGTTTGCTGATTAGGAAATCTCGTTGTTGGAAGTCTTTTTCAGTAGTTACTGGAGCATTATTGTTAAATGGACAAACTAACTGACAGTCATCACAACCATATATTCTTGTACCGATTTTATCTCGGAGCTCTAGAGGTATAGATCCTCTGTTTTCTATTGTTAGATACGAGATACATTTTCGTGAATCAATCATCTTTCCTTGTTGTATTGCTCCTGTAGGACAGAGTTTTATACAAGCTTGACATTTACCACAAGAATCAATGTGTTTTTCTAAACTAGGAAGTTTTGATAGGTCAAGATTACTATAGATAACCCCAATAAAGAAAAATGACCCTTGAGTTTTATTCATTAGCATTGAGCTTTTACCTTGCCAACCTAAACCCGCCTTTTCAGCAAGAGGCCTCTCTAATACAGGAGCACTATCAGTAAACACTCTAAATTGATGATCACTTGTTAGTTGGTTTATATATTCCCCCAGTTTTTGTAGCTTCTTTTTCATAACTTTGTGATAATCTCTACCATGAGCATATATAGATATATCTGCGATATCTGTTGAAGATTTTAATCTTTTAACTTCATTTTTGATAGTTATAGGTCTGTTAAGGTAGTTTAATGTAGCAACAATTACGCTATTAGTGCCAGGTACTAATTCATTTGGGATAAATCTTTTTGAGCCATGTTTTACCATGTACTCAAGATCAGCATGATAGTTATTTTCTATCCATTTATTATAGTAAGGAATATATTCAGATAAATTGCAGTCAGCTTTGGATATGGATGATAAACCAAGGTTGTCAGTAGCAAATTTTTGTATTTGTTGCCACTGCATTGCAGAAAGCTTTAGCTTCATTATTAGTCTTCTTTGCGCTTGATATCCCAAAGTTTTTCTAGTGCATAAAGTTCCCTGGTTTCTTCAAGCATTATATGTACAACAATGTCACCGATATCAACTAAAACCCAGTCAGATTTATTATCGCCTTCAATACCTAGTATTGTAATTTTGTTATCTTTAAGTTCTTGTTCTAGATTTCTTGCAAGTGATTTAGCATGAGTAGTAGATGATGCTGTTGTAATCACTATTTTATCCATCATATCAGTAAGATGCTCAACGCTAATAGATTGAATGTCTTGACCTTTTAAGTTATCTAAAGCTTCTAGAACGATTTGTAGTCTTTGATCAGTCGTCATGAATTATTTTAATTATTGTTTCATAAATTTGGACTAAGATTATAACATAAGTTAGCTTAAATAATGCTATCATTATATAAGCAAATAGTTTCAGAGATGCAAAGATGAAGAAAAAAAATTTATTTCTATTTATACTTCTAGTTATTTTGACGGTGATAGTTTTGGTTTTATTTTATAGGTTTGCTCAATGGTATGAGCAGACGTTAGGATCTATATTTTCCTATATTGTAATGATTGCAATATTGTTATTTGTATTTGCGCCTTTTAAATTTATCAAGGATGAAAAAGCTAAAGTAAATATATTTACGTACTTTAAATATTTAGGAGTAACTATTCTAGAAATAGTTAAAATATTAGCTAATATAGTTAAACAAGCAGTCTTAACATTAGTGTATCTTGTTAAACAATTATTCACTAAAGATTCACCAGAAAAATAAATAACAAAATTCTTAGATGCAGTATACAGCTGAACAACAAAAAATTATAAATCATGATTTGGATAAACATGCTTTAGTTTCTGCGGTCGCCGGGAGTGGAAAAACTCAAACTTTAATAGCAAGAATTGAATATCTAGTCAATAACAAAGTTCCTCCAAATAAGATATTGGTTTTAATGTATAACAAATCAGCCCAACTTGATTTTGCAGAAAGACTTAGAAAAGTTATTAAAGTTGATATTGCAAGGTTAGTTAATGTAAGAACAATGCATTCATTAGGAAATAGTTTCTTACAAGCTTTTGCAAAAGCAGGATTTGTTAAAGCAGATAAGATTCTTAAAGAGTATGAAATAGATGCAATTATTTCAAAGCTACTTAAGCTATATCAAAGAGAATTTAAAATAACTAAAGATATTGATAACGAAAGAGTTGAAACATTTAAAGAGTATATTTCATTATTGAAATCAGACTTATCTCTTACTAACAGAAAACTCAGTGAACTTAATGCTAAAGAGAAGAAGCTTTTAGATAAAGTATTTTTAGAGTTTAGCAAAGAATGTGAACATCAAAAAGCTATAACTTATGATGATATGATTTATCTTCCTGCAAAGCTTTTTGAAAAAGATAAAAATAGCATAGCTCAAGCAAGTAGCTTATATTCTTATATAATCATAGATGAATATCAGGATATTAATCAGGCACAGCAGTTTTTTTTGAAGTGCTTAGTTGGACAAAACACTTATGTTATGGCTGTAGGAGATGTTGATCAGACAATATATCAATGGCGTGGCTCCACCCCATATTATATGTTAGAAGGTTTCAAAAAAGATTTTAAAAATGTAAGACAATACAGCCTTTCTTATACTTTTAGATATGGAGACTTAGTATCTTTGATGGCCAATAATATTATTACTAATAATAAAAAACGCCATGATAATCTATGTATTACATACCCTAAACTAAATAAAACAACGGATATTAGTATTCTTGATAGTAGTGATAAAGTAGTTCTTAAACTTAAGGCATTGATCAATAGTGGTGTAAAAGCCAGTGATATAGCTATTCTTGTACGTAAATATAACTCAACAACTGTATTTGAATTGAGCTGTTTGTATCACGATCTAGCTTATAATGTGGTAGCCGATAAGAATATTTTTAGTGAAAATCTGTTTAAAGCTATATATGGATATTTGATGCTATTTAATAAGGGTAGGGGTTTTGCTAAACATAGTATTGAACAACGAGTTGAGTTTATAAAAGCAATGCTTGATTATCCATCACTATATCTCAAAAAAGATGTTAAACAAAACTTGGCAAACAAAATAGCTGAAGATATTTCAGCTAGTATGAATATTATTTCAGAACTGACCCAAACAGTTGATAAATTATTTAAAGAAAAAAATATTTTAGCAGTGTCTGGTAGTTGGAGAACTATTTTTAATAATACTCGAATTAAAAAATCAGAGAAAGCCATAAATTTTATATTAAAAACTCTAGATCTTGAAAAACAAATTTTTAAAGTCTCTGGGGAGACACACTCTAGCAAATCTAAATTACAAATTATAGATGGAATGAGTAGTTTTGCTAAAGGTAAAAAAAGTTCATTATCAGAATTTATTGAGCTTATGTATGAGCTATATATAAAATCAAATCAACAGGGTGAAAATGATCCAAATCAGATCCAGATCATGTCAATGCATAGAGCAAAAGGTTTAGAATGGGACTATGTCGTTGTTCATGATGCTACAGAGGGAGGCTTTTTTGGTGAAAAAAATTCTAAGGTTTGTAATGAAACAGTAGAAGAAGAGCGAAGATTATTTTACGTTGCTATTACGCGAGTCAAGAAACATTTATTCATCGTATCTTCAGATGATATTAATCGTTTATCATCATGGTATGAGATCAAAAAAAACATCTACCCAAAAGATTTGAAATGTAAAAATAGCTTGAGATTCTTGTATGAAGGCAATTTAATAGATTGCCAAAATCATTTAGAGATAATTAACAATATCAACAATGAGGGTAATAAATTTTCTAATAAGATTTTCAAACGTTATTATGAAAGTTTATCGAAGTAGAATTAACTAGTTTTATTGTTCTGTAATGATTCGTTTGGAGTATCTACTTCCGGTGCTAAGTCATCTTTAGACTCAAAAGGTTGATCTGAGAAGTACATAGCTGGATGAGTTATTATTTTATTGTTATCAATTTTGTTATACCATTGGCCATTTTTATCGATACTTGCTGAGAAACCATCTAGAATTTGGATATACTTCTTCCAGCATTGTGCTTTGAACATAGGCTTTTTGCCCGTTGTTACATTAGTCTTAAGCCATGTTTTACCATCATCAGAAGATTCTAAATACGTGATCAGACAGTAGTCATGAGGTTTTGGCATTTTCGCTTCTTTTGCGGCTGCTTCAGCTGCTTTTTCTTCAAGTTCAGACTGATAATGGAAATAATATACAATACCAGATACTGCTATGACTACACTAATAATTACTGAAAAGATAAATATCTTTTTTTTCATTTTAAAACTTACACAAAATCAACAACTTATTTACGATTATATACTTATTTATATTCAAATACGATTGGTAGAGTTTATTTTGTTTACTAAAATGGTTTATAATACTAGCTGTTTTGAATTTAATTTAAATATCTGTAGCGCTATCTACTGGAAGGTAAACTATGATTTCTACTAAAGAGTTACGTAATAAATTTATAAGCTATTTTGAGTCTAAAAGCCATTTGCATCAACCAAGTTCATCTTTAATACCATTTGGTGATGATACTTTATTATTTACAAATGCAGGTATGGTGCAATTTAAGGATGTTTTTTTAGGTTTAGAGAAAAGAGATTTTTCTAGAGCTGTTACAGTTCAAAAGTGTCTTAGAGCTGGTGGTAAGCATAATGATTTGGACAATGTAGGTTATACAGCTAGACATCATACTTTTTTTGAAATGCTAGGTAATTTTAGTTTTGGTGATTATTTCAAAAAAGATGCTATCAGCTTTGCTTGGGAATTTTTGACTAAAGAGATTGGGTTACCTGTCGAGAAATTATGGGTAACTATATATGCAACAGATGATGAAGCATTTGATGTATGGCACAATCATATTGGTTTACCAAAAGAAAGAATTATTCGTATAAATTCAAATGATAATTTTTGGTCAATGGGTGATACTGGTCCTTGTGGTCCATGTACTGAGATTTTTTATGATCATGGTGCAGATGTTCCAGGAGGATTACCTGGTACTCCAGAGGAAGATGGAGATAGATATATCGAGATCTGGAATATAGTCTTTATGCAATTTAATCGCCATGCTGATGGCACAACAACAGATTTACCTAGGCCATCTGTTGATACGGGTATGGGCTTAGAAAGAATAGCAGCTGTATTACAGGATGTTCATAGTAATTACGATATAGATTTATTTCAAGCTCTGATTAGAAAAGCTCAAGAAGTGACTAATGCTGATGATATAAATTCACCATCTTTAAAAGTAGTAGCAGATCATATACGTTCATGTGCTTTTTTAATTGCAGATGGAGTTTTACCATCGAATGAAGGTAGAGGATATGTGCTAAGAAGGATTATTCGTAGGGCAATTCGTCATGGTAATAAGCTTGGTGCTAAGGATATATTCTTTTACAAATTAGTGGCAGAGCTTATTAATCAAATGGGTGAAGCATATCCACAATTAATAGATAAGAGAGAGCTTATTGAAAAAACTCTTATCAAAGAAGAAGAATTGTTCCTAAAGACTATTGAAAATGGTATCAAAATTTTTGATGCAGAAATTGCGAGTCTAAAAGGTGATACTATTTCTGGAGAGATAGCATTTAGACTTTATGATACTTATGGCTTTCCCTTAGATTTAACTGCTGATATGGCTAGAGAAAAAGGTCTAAAAATTGATGAAGAAGCATTTAAAGAGCAAATGCAACAGCAAAAACAAAGATCAAAAGAAGCTGGGAAGTTCAATATTGACTATAACAGTATCATCAATTCACAAGCAAAGTCAGAATTTAGAGGTTACTCGACATTAATTGAAGATGCTAAAGTACTTGAAATATTTCAAGATGGGCAGTATGTAAATGTAATCAAAGCTGATTCATCAGCAGTTATTGTCCTGGATAAAACTCCTTTTTATGCTGAATCTGGTGGTCAGGTTGGTGATAGAGGAGTTTTGGAAGGCATTGGTATTGAATTTATAGTTGAAGATGTACAAAAATTTGGTGAAGCAATTTTACATATTGGTAGATTATCTAAGGGTATATTACATACTAATGATGAAATAACCGCGAGGGTTAATGATTCAAGAAGGCTTGCTACTGCTGCTAATCATAGTGCAACACATTTATTACATAAAGCTTTAAAAATCGTTTTAGGTAATCATGCTGAGCAAAAAGGCTCACTTGTTGATGATAATAAATTAAGATTTGATTTTACACATGAGAAGGCTATCTCTCGTGATCAGATAGAACAAATTGAGATGCTAGTTAATCAACAGATTAGAGCTAATTATCCTGTAGCGACTATAGAAGCATCTCAAGAAAAAGCTAAATCTCTAGGGGCAGAAGCTTTATTTGGTGAAAAGTATGGAGATATTGTTAGAGTAATTTCAATGGGAGATTTTTCTATTGAGCTCTGTGGGGGAACTCATGTTGCATATACTGGAGATATAGGCTTATTTAAGATATTATCAGAGGGAGGTATTGCATCTGGAATTAGAAGAATAGAAGCAGTTACAGCTGATAAAGCTATAAAACATACTTTTACTGTCGAAAATAAGCTGACAGCAATAAAAGATATTACTAAATCTAATGACTCTAACTTGCTAGATAAATTACAATCAATGTTAGAACAACTCAAAAACCAAGAAAAAGAAATCACTAAGCTTAAAAAAGATCTGTTATCAGGAGCAAATAGTGATATTAAAGAGTTCATGATTGGAGATATCAAAGTGATAATAGCTAATTTAGAAGATGTTGATATCAAAACATTGCGAGAAAAGATTGATGATTATAAGTCAAAAAATGATAAGATAGTCTCAGTGTTAAGTACTATAAATGCTGATAAAGTGCAATTTGTAATTGGAGTTAGTAAATCTATCACACCATTAATCAAAGCTGGTGATATTGCTAAAGAATTTAGTGGCTATATAGATGGTAAAGGTGGTGGTCGCCCAGATATGGCTCAAGGTGGGGGTAATAACTTTACCAACATTGATAAAGCTCTAAGTGACTTAGAACAATATATTTTGAATATTATAAAATAGTAGAGTTTAGTCTTGAAACAGTTGTATAGGCATTTATTAACATCTTTTGGAATTTTTGGCTTTTGTATCAGTGCTGTAGCTACTACTGTTGCTGATTATACGGATACAATAAAGCAGTCTATACAGAATTCACCACAATATAAGTTTATTGGTTTTCAGTTAAACTCTAGACAGATGAATCCAGCCATTCAACTAGGTAGATTATTGCCTAGCATAGATATTGGAGGATCTATAAAAGCTACAAATATACTTGACCAAAGAACTATGGCTGATGGTGATATCGCTGGTGGTCGTTTTGACTCAATTCAAGGTATAGTATCATTGACGCAACCTTTGTATGACTATGGGGCTTACAAAGATCTTCAGTCAGCTCAAGAAACAGCTCAATTTGCTCAACAAGACTATAGAACAAATTATCAACAATTCTTATATGATACTAGCTATGCCTATTTTAACTTAGCTAAGGCTATAAAAAATGTTGAGTACACATCATACAATTTAAAAGCTAACAAACAAAGTTTAAATGAACTAGAAAGTAAATTTAAAGCAGGTACAGCTGATATCGCTGATTATGAAACTGTAAAAGCTAACTATTATATAGCAGAAGCTAGCTATGCAGCTGCACAGAGAGAAGAAAGGGTCGCTCGTGCTGAATTACGTAAATTTACCAATAATGATGATGATGTTGTTTTATATAGCAATGACTTTAAAATTAAGGAGCCATCACCTAATACAGAAGAGGGTTGGGAAGAACTTACAATGCGTAGTAGTCCATCATATTTAGGCTCTATGCACACAAAAGAAAGTAATTACTACAATTATCAGTCGGCTACTAGCTCATTTATGCCTAAAGTTAATTTTGAAGTTAAATACTCTCCTGGCTTTAATGATGTTAGTTCATTAGGTAATCCAGTATTTGATAATTTCTTACCCTCAAAAGGTACTATTAATGCTTTTTATTTCGGTATTAATCTTACTTGGAATATCTTTGCTGGTGGTACCAACTATGCTGAATTAAAAAAAGCTGCGTATGATTATCAGTCCTCAGAATTTGATATGATCCAAACAGGAAGGGTTGCTCAAAACGATGCTATGTATGCTTTTAGATTTGTTGAGCTTAAAAAGAAAGAGATAGAATCATTACGTAAGTCCGTTGCAGCAGCAAAAATTGCTTATGAAAAGTATAAAGAAAGGTACGATCAAGGAACAACGACTATTACTCAGTATTTTATACTTTTAAATAACTATTATCAGTTTTTAATTCAGTTAAATAATACTGAGTTTGATTATATTATGGGGTTTTTGAGCTTATATAAAACAGCTGGTATTTTTACATCAAGTACAGTACAAGATTTTAATAACTGGTTAATACTAAACCAAGATGTGGAGCTATAAAGTTATGCATATTTCAACGCAACTACAGTGTTTTTCTTTACAGAAAGAATTTGATTCTAAACCTATCTATCTAATACATAAGACTAATTTTGATAACTGGCTTAGCCAACAAGATTCTTTTAGTCAAAACTATATTAAACAGTTTGCTGATAAGAAAGTAATAGCTATACCTAGTGAATCAGGAGATATTCAAAAGGTTATCTGTATTGTCTGTGAAAATATGTATAGTTTAGCATCTTTATCTAGTCAGTTGGGCAAGGGTAATTATCATATTGAGTATTCTGAAATTTCTGATTTATCATTGCATTATATTGGTTTTGGATTATCAAGTTACAAGTTTGAAAGATATAAGTCTAATCAGCAAGGTGTAGATGTAAAATTATTTTTACCAACACAATATAAATACATCTTAACTACAGTTGAGGCGAATTTTATTGTTAGAGATATGATTACAACGCCTGCTGAAGATATGGGGCCTGAAGATATCTCTAATATTATCAAATCTATTGCTAAAGAATTTGATGCTAGCTTTGAGGAAATAGTTGGAGAAGAGCTCAAAAATCAAAGGTATATGGGTATTTATACTGTGGGCAAAGCAAGTCATAGACCTCCAAGATTAGTTAAATTAAATTGGGGTAATGAAAATCATCCTAAAGTTTCTATAGTGGGTAAGGGTGTTGCTTTTGATACAGGTGGGCTTGATATAAAAGCATCACAATTTATGTTGCTAATGCACAAAGATATGGGTGGTGCTGCAAATGCTATAGGTCTTGCTTATATGATTATGAAACATAATCTTCCAGTACGATTAACTCTATCAATACCTACAGTTGAGAATGCTGTGGATGCGAAGTCATATCGTCCTAGTGATATCATTAAAATGAAAAATGGAACTACGGTTCAAGTTACAAATACTGATGCTGAAGGAAGATTGATTTTAGCTGAACCGTTATATGAAGAGGCTACTAAAAAACCAGAATATTTAATAGACTTTTCAACTCTAACAGGAGCTGCAAGAGTGGCTGTTGGTGATAAAATTTCAGCATTTTTCTGTAATGATGATGATGTTGCAAGAGATATTTATAATTATGGGGAAATCGAGCAAGATCAGACTTGGAGACTTCCATTAGCTGATTGTTATAGAAAAAATCTTGAAACAGAATTTGCAGATATATCACACTGTGAACTGTCAACTTTTGCCGGAGCTGTAAAGGCAGCACTATTCATCGAGCATTTTGTAGGTATTGAGAATGCTCCTACTTGGATTCATTTTGACATAATGGCTTGGAATGTTGCTAACTCTCCAGGTAAACCAAAAGGTGGAGAAATGATGGGTGTTAGAGCAATGTTTAAAATGTTAGAAGAGAAATACAGCAAATAAATTTTAAATAATTAATATTTACTTTATTTACTAATACTCTTGAAGTTGTATACTTTATTAATGAAGTGTAAAAGTCTTATTAGAAAACTATGGAAAAATCGTTATTAGAACAGCTTAAAAAAGTAACTATGGTAGTCGCTGATACTGGTGATTTTGAGTTAATTAAAAAATATAAACCTGTTGATGCTACTACGAATCCTAGTTTGATACTTAAAACTGTTAAAGATCCAAAATACTCTAAATTAGTTATAGATACTATAGATAAGTTTAAGCAGAATAATCCTGAGCTTAAGAGAGATGAGCTTATTAGAGAGATTGCTATCGAGATACTGGTATTTTTTGGAATAAAAATATTGGATGTGATTGACGGAAAAGTATCTAGTGAAGTAGATGCAAGAGTATCTTTTAATTCTGCAGAAACAATTGATTATGCTAGAAAAATTATCAAAAAGTATGAATCTCACGGAATCTCAAAAGATCGAGTTTTGATAAAAATAGCAGCTACTTGGGAAGGTATAAAGGCTGCTAAACTTTTGCAAAAAGAAGGTGTTAATTGTAATTTGACACTTATTTTTGATAAAGTTCAAGCACAAGCTTGTGCAGAGGCTGGAGTTTATTTGGTATCACCATTTGTAGGAAGAATTACAGATTGGCAAATGCAACAAAACAAACTTGATACTTTCCCTGATGTGAACGACGATGATGGTGTTAACTCTGTAAAATCGATATATAAGCTATACAAAGATTGCGGGTTTAAAACAATTGTTATGGGAGCAAGCTTTCGAAGTGCTAATCAAGTAGTTGCTCTTGCGGGTTGTGATGCTTTAACTATATCACCAGCATTACTTGAAGAGCTTGAAAATAGTTTTGAAAAGTTAGAAGTTAATTTAAAAAGTACTAATGATGTAAGTACACAAGTACCACAAATTACTGAGTCTAATTTCCGTTGGCAGATGAATGAAAATCCTATGGCGACTAATAAGTTAGCAGAAGGAATTAGACAGTTTGCAAAAGACACCGTTGAATTAGAAAATATAATAACTAAATATCTATAATTAAGAGGTTAATATGAAAAAAACTTTATTAGTATCAGCATTGAGTTCTATTTTTATGACTCCGTTTATTTCTTTTGCTAATGATGATCAAGAGTACTTAAATCCTAGAAGTGAGACGCAACTACACTCTCAACGTCAAATGATTAATCAAAAAAATAGTCAAGCTTCACAAATGCCTAAAAAACATCAGTTAGGTATTACAGAGGAAGATATGAGAATTCCCGGTGAATCAAGCAGTAAATCTCGTAATATGGGTACTAAAAAGGGTTGGGGAAGTACTAACGCACAGGAAAAAAAATCAAAGAGTGATGAAGATTCTGATGATGATAATCCTAATTTATCTGATCTAGCTACTCCAGCACCTAAAAATATTCATAGTAATTTAGCAATTAGTGATGATGATAGGGCATTAAATAGACAGATGATGCTGTCTGGTCCTAAAGGTGGTTTTCAAAATAGTCAGCCAAGAGGTATCGGCGGCTCGAGTGCTAATTTCTAATTAGAAACATAATTGCTAACATTATCTAAATATAATAAAATCTACTAGTTCAATTATTTAATTAGTTTAGGTTCCTAATGAATTTTCAATATAATGATTTTAAAATTTTAGAAGTAAGTGGAATAGATACCATAAGATTTCTTCAAGGCCTGGTAACATCTGATTTAACTAAGCTATCTGATGATAATAATTTATTGATGACTGCTTTTGCTAATTTAAAAGGACGAATTATTTCTTTATGTTTTGTGAAATATGTTTCTAGCCAGAAACTATTACTCTCGGTTGAAAAAAATATTATAGATAATCTACTTTCTTGGTTAAAAAAATATGGTATGTTTTCTAAAGTTAGCTTTGCTGTTGATGAAGGTTATTCATTGTTTTTTACCGAGAATGGGTTTTTAAATCATGATATTTTAGTTAAAGATGCTTTAAAGTCTGAAATAGCATACGAACAAATACAAAAGATCAATATCGTAAATAAGCTTGCAATTATAGATCAGACTAATGTAGAGAAATTTCTTCCAGCAGAGTTAGATCTTGATAATGTAGATAAAGTTGTCAGTTACACCAAGGGTTGCTATATGGGTCAAGAGGTGATAGCAAGGATGCACTATAAAGCTAAATTAAAAAAAGAATTAGCAGTTGTTAAATCAGTTACAAATATTCAAGATTTTGATTTAAAAACTAGTGATGGCAAACCTCTAGCAAATGTTGTAAATAGGGTTTACGTTGAGGATGTTTGCTATATGCTGGTAGTGTTTCATAAAGAAGCAACAGAAGTTGAGTATCAGCTTGAAAATGAAGTAATCATAACTAAATGCTAAATAATCTTAATCAACAGCAACAACAAGCTGTTAAATATACTAGCACACCTTTATTAGTATTAGCAGGGGCAGGCAGTGGCAAAACTAGTGTAATTATTGAAAAGATTTCTTACCTAATAGAGCAACTTTTGTATCCAGCTAAAAGTATCCTAGCTGTAACATTTACAAATAAAGCAGCCAAAGAAATGCAAGAGCGTGTTAAATCACGACTTGATAAAGAAAAATCAAAAGGTTTGATGATTTCGACATTTCACTCTCTTGGCTTATCAATTTTAAAAAGACATTTTTCTGATTTAGGATATAAGAAAAATTTTACACTTTTTGATAGCCATGATTCACTTGCACTAATATATGATATTGCATATGAGGAATATCAGTTGCCCAAACAAAATGCTGGATTTATTCAATCAAAAATATCATTTTGGAAGTCAGCTCTACTCACACCTGATGAAATACAACCTAACAATAACCTTGAAGAGCAAGCAGCTTTTATATACAAAGAATATCAAAAATATCTAAAATCTTATAACTCTTTTGACTTTGATGATCTGATATTTCAACCAATACAGCTATTTAAAAATTGCTCAAGCATTCAAAAATTATGGTCAGATAAATTTAGATATATTCTCATAGATGAATACCAAGATACTAATGAATCACAATATCAACTTCTGAAGTATTTGACACAGGACAAAAATAAGTTCACTGTTGTAGGAGACGATGATCAGTCTATATACGCATGGAGAGGCTCTCGACCAGAAAATTTACGCCATTTGCAAGAAGATTTCAAAGACCTAAAAGTTATTAAGCTAGAACAAAACTACCGTTCTACAGGTAGAATACTTAATGTTGCAAATAAACTTATTGAAAATAATAGTCATATTTTTGACAAAAAACTTTGGTCAAATAAAGATTATGGTGAGCAAATTAAGGTTATTAGTCTTACAAACGATGAAGATGAGGCACAATTTATAACTAGTGATATTTTCTTTGATAGGGTAAAAACAAAGTCTAAAAACTCTGATTATGCAATATTGATTAGAAGTAATTACCAAGCATACTTGCTTGAAAGATATATGCAAATGCATAAGATTCCTTATACAATTAGCGGGGGAAGTTCTTTTTTTTCCAAATCAGAAATCAAAGATATCATTTCGTATTTAAGGCTAATAGTTAATCCTGATGATGATAGGGCTTTTTTGCGTGTTGTAAATACTCCTAAACGTGAAGTTGGCAGTGCAACTATTCATAAATTAGGAGAATACGCAAGTCAACATCACTGTAGTTTTTTTCATACTTTATATAATTTAGAAAAATTTGAAATACGCGATTTTACCAAAAAAAACTTATCATCTTTTAAAGACTTGATACTTAATACACAGCAGGAGATAAATTCAAGTATATCCGCTCAAGAGCTAAAAAATATAATTAATAATTTTATTGATAATATTTCATACAGACAGTGGCTTATAGACTCTAGCTCTTCAGAGAAACAAGCAGAGTTTAGATATGCGAATGTTATTGAGGTTACTAAATGGATTGTCAATCAGCTTGAGGGCGAGTCATATAATGCTCTTGAGTCACTAGCTTCAGTTCTTAATAAAATGTTACTTATAGATATTTTAGATAGAGATAACGAAGATAAAAATGATAATCAGGTTCAAATTATAACTATGCATGCTTCCAAAGGCTTGGAATTCAAAAAAGTCTATATAATGGGTATGGAAGAAGGAATTCTGCCACATCAACAAAGTATTGAAGAGGACTCTATAGAGGATGAACGTAGGCTTGCATATGTGGCGATTACTAGAGCTAGAGAAAACTTGACTATAACAATGACAAAACATCGTAAAAAATTTGGCGAAAAACAGATCTCTATTCCAAGCAGATTTATTGATGAATTGCCAGAATCGGATCTATATTGGGTGGGTACAGAAAAAGAGTGTGCAGAAACTCGTCAGCAAAACTCTAAACAGAATATATCCGCACTTAAAGATATGTTTGGATAATTTAGAATTTTTTAATAATTATATAGGTTTTAATTATATAACTGTATTTAGTAAACAGTTATTAAATACTAAGATCTATGATAATATTGGAATTGTTTTAAATTAAAGGTATATATTTTGATTTCGATAGGAAAATATTCTAAGTTAAAAATTCTTGAAAAAGCACGAGATAGATTTTTTTTAGATGCTTTAGAGCTTGGTACAGTAAGTATTGCTAGTTCGGAGCTTAGCGATACAGTAAGTGTTGATGATAGTATAGAGGTTTTTTTATATCATAACTCTAAGTCTGAGCTTATAGCAACTACAAAAAAAGTTCCAATAGTTGGTCAAATTGCTTATTTGCAAGTCAAAAGTATTACAAAAATTGGTGCCTTTTTAGACTGGGGATTAGAAAAAGATCTTTTTGTACCATTAGCAGAACAGCATCGACCTTTTGAAGTTGGTAAGTCATATATTGTTTATTTGTATCTTGATAAAGTTAGTGGCCGTATTACAGCATCATCAAAAGTTAATAAATTTATTACAGATTATGCTGGCGATGAATTAAAACCTAATCAAGAAGTAGATCTTGTAATTGCTAACTCAACAAATATAGGATATAAGGCAATAATTAATAGTAGTTATTGGGGAATTATCTATTCTACTGAAGTTTTCAGAAGACTTAGCTTTGGTCAATCTATCAAAGGATATATAAAAAATATTCGAGATGATGGGCGTATAGATTTATCATTACAGTTAGTACATAAAGATCTGGATAAAAATGCAGAGTTAGTAGAAAAATACCTAATAGAGCATAATGGTTCTGCTCCTTTTAACGATAAATCTAACCCTAATGATATAGTGCGTGAGTTTGGAATTAGCAAAGCTGCTTTCAAAAGAGCTATTGGAACTTTATTGAAGAAGAAAAAGATAGTTATCAGAGAAGGTGGTATATACTTAAATGGATGATATTCGTTAAGTATTATATTGTCATTGGATATTTATAGTAGTATAATGATGTCTTGCTCTTTGCTATGCAAATAGTTTTTGTGTAGCTTATCAGTAAAAAACTAATAATGATAAACCGGAAGGAGTTTACAAAATGAAACATTATGAAATCGTGTTAATGATTCATCCAGATCAATCTGAGCAGCTAGACGCAATGCTTGGTAAATATCGTGGAATCATTGAAGAAAAAGGCGGAAAAATCCATAGATTTGAAGATTGGGGACGTCGTCAATTAGCTTATCCTATCGAGAAACTTCATAAAGCACATTATGTGTTATTCAATGTTGAATGTGACGTTGAGTCTCTAGAGAAGCTTCAAGAAAACTTAAAGTACAACGATGCAGTTTTACGTCGTTTAGTAATTTCTAAGAAAGAAGCTGTCACAGAGCCATCAATCATGATGGAAACTAATGAAAAAGAAGTAATTTAATAGAGGGATTTTAAGATGAGTCGTCGTAAAGTTTGCCGTTTCACTGTTGATGGTGTAAAAGAAATTGATTATAAAGATGTAAATAAGTTAAAAGCTTATATTACTGAAACAGGTAAAATCGTACCTAGTCGTGTAACTGGTACATCAGCTAAGTATCAAAGACAGCTTTCTACAGCTATCAAAAGAGCTAGATTCTTAGCATTATTACCTTACTGTGATCGTCACTTTAACTAATACCGGAGGTTGATTACAATGCAAGTTATTTTAAAAGAGAAAGTTGAAAACCTTGGTGTATTAGGTGATATCGTTAATGTTAAGCCAGGGTATGCTAGAAATTTCCTTATTCCATTTGGAAAGGCTGTACAAGCTACTAAAGCTAACATTGAAACTTTTGAAGCACAAAAAGCTGAACTTGAAAAAGCTGAAAAAGCAAGATTTGATGCAGCAGTTGCTACTGCTGAAGTTATCAAAGATAAAGTTTACACAGTTGCAGCTCAAGCTGGTGAAGGTGGTAAACTGTTTGGTTCTATTGGTACTGCTGAAGTTGCTGAAGCTGTATCGCAAGCTTCTGGAAAAGAAATTGAGAAGAGCCAAGTTCGTATGCCAGAAGGTGTGATTAGATCTATTGGTGAGTTTGAGCTTACTATTCATGTTTATACTGATGTAGATGCTGATATCAAAGTAAATGTTGTAGCTTCTGAAGCATAGTTTTATAATATATAAACTAACACAATATCTGTATTTAATATAAAAACCATGTGTTAGGCATGGTTTTTTTGTATATAAGGGTCTTGATGTCAATGGATTATCAATTTAAGGTTGCTGAAACTACATATTCAGTTGATGCTGAGAAAGCAATATTAGGAAATATTCTTCTAAATAATGATAATATTGAACTAGTTGAAGATTTTCTTTTGATTGATGATTTTTTTGATAAAAGGCATAAAATTATCTACAAACAAATTATTGTTTTGAATCAATCAAACACTCCATTTGATGTTCTCATTTTAAGTGAATATTTAGCTACCGAAGGTCTATTAGCTGATGCTGGTGGTGAGTCATACATTGTTGATTTAGCAACAAATATTCCAACTATTTCAAATATTAAGACTTATGCGAATATAGTTAAAGATAAAGCTAAACTTAGAAGTCTACAGGCTAGTGTTAATGATATAGTTCAAAAAATATACTCTGCAGACTCTAAAAATCCTGATGAAGTGATTGATTATGCAGAAAGTAGAATTCTTGATGTAGCTAAAGAAAGAGAAACTTTGGTAAAGGGGCCTGAGTCGATTAAGTCTGTCATACCTAAACTAGTTGATCGAATGAGTGCTATTGTAGATTCTGGAAGTGGTTTGACGGGCATATCTACAGGATTTATTGATCTTGATAAAATGACATCTGGCTTACAAAGAGCTAATATGGGTATTATTGCTGCTCGACCATCAATGGGTAAGACAGTACTGGGCATCAATATAGCCCAAAATGTTGCAAAAATTGCAGATAAGCCTGTATTAGTTTTTAGTTTAGAGATGCCATCTGAGGATATAGTAACAAGAATGTTAGCTTCTCAAGCACGAGTAGAGATGAGTTTGCTGAAAGAGTGCAATCGTCTAAATGATGCTCATTGGGTTAAGATTACCAGTGCTATGAAGTCTTTAAGTGAGATGCCTTTATACATTGATGATACATCAAGTCTTACTCCTGCAGAAATGCGTTCAAGAGCAAGGAGATTGTATAATGAGCATGGAGGTCTTTCTATGATATTAATAGATTACCTTCAATTGATGAAAATACCAGGGTATGAGACTAATAGAACACTTGAAGTATCAGAGATATCAAGGTCACTCAAAGCTTTAGCTAAAGAGCTTGATATTCCAGTTATAGCACTTTCTCAGCTTAATAGGGCTGTTGATGACCGTAAAGATAAACGCCCAATGATGTCAGATCTTCGAGAGTCAGGGGCGATAGAACAAGATGCTGACTTGATTATGTTTATTTATCGTGATGAAGTTTATAATAAAGATAAAGAAGATAATAAAAATTTAGGTGAAATAATAATTGGCAAACAGCGTAATGGCCCTATAGGAACTGTACATGTTCGCTTTGATGGTCAGTTTGTGAGTTTTGCTAATCTGACACATGAGAATGATAATATTCTACCTGGTGATATAGGGTACAACGAATAATTTTATATATAAAAGAGAAGTTAAATGCAACAAGATAAAATAAACTTACTTGGATTAAATCAAAAAGCAATAGAAGACTTTTTTATTTCGATAGATGAGAAGAAATTTCATGCAAGACAGGTTTTTAAGTGGATTCATAAAAAAGGTGTTATTAATTTTGATAGCATGACTGATCTTGGTAAGAATTTGCGCAATAAATTAAAAGAACAAGCAGAAATAACAATTCCTAAAGTTGTATTTAGTAAAGCATCAAAAGATGGTACTCATAAGTGGCTTATTGATGTTGGTGGAAGTGCTGTTGAGACTGTTTTTATACCTGAAGAAGGAAGAGGCACACTTTGTGTATCATCTCAAGTTGGCTGTACTTTAAATTGTAGTTTTTGTTCTACTGGTAAACAAGGGTTTAATAGAAATCTTTCATCAGCTGAGGTTATTTCACAGCTTTGGATAGCTGCTAGAACTTTATCAAAAAATAATGGTGAGCATGACTTTAGTGTGACAAATATAGTCATGATGGGTATGGGGGAACCATTGATGAATTTTGAGAATGTGGTTCCTGCAATGGATATTATGATGGATGATTTAGCTTATGGACTTTCACGCCGCAAAGTTACTCTTAGTACATCTGGTGTTGTTCCAAAAATATATGATTTGCTAGAACAATCAGGAGTTTCTTTGGCTGTATCATTACATGCGCCTACAGACTCCTTACGTAATGAAATTGTGCCTATTAATAAAAAATATAATATTGATGAGCTTCTAGAGGCATGTAAGCTCTATGCTGAAAAAGGTCCGCATAAACATATAACATTTGAATATACTTTGATGGAAGAGGTTAATGACAATTTATCAGATGCTGAACAATTAGTTGAGTTATTAAGATCTCGCGAAGTACCAGCTAAAATTAATCTGATACCATTTAATCCATATCCAGGTACACCATATAAAAAACCTAGCAATAATCGTATTCATAGATTTAAAGAATTTTTACAACATAATGGTTTCGTTACTACAGTAAGAAAAACTAGAGGTGATGATATTGATGCTGCTTGTGGGCAGTTAGCTGGCGATGTTATGGATAAGACAAAAAGAAAAGAAAGATATTTAAAGAAACTTGGTGATAAAAATGCAGTCTGATTTTAAAAAGATTTTAGCTACAACTATATTATCAGGAATGCTAGCTTCATGTATGACCTCTAATAACGTGAATAATAAAAATCCTAGCTCACAAAATCAGAATGAAGTAAAAAATCAGAATGTAGAACAAGCGGAATATTCAGTTACAGGTGGTTCTTTCCCTCAGGCTAACTATGAAGAAGCAACTAAAATTAATTCTGAATTAGCTATAATTTATTCAATAGAAGGTTATCTTGAAAGGGCGAAAACTAAACTTATAAAAGCACAAGAGTTAGCAAATAATCATAATCAAAACTTAGCCATCGTAGATTATGCCGGAGGATATTATTATCAAAGCATCGGAGCAAACTCTATTGCTGAGAAGTATTATCAAAAGGCTCTTGATAAGCATCCAAAAAACTATGAAGCAATGAACTTTTATGCACAATTCTTGTGTATGGAGAAGGAAGAATATAGTCGTGCTCAAGAACTTTTTGAGAAAGCTCTATTTATGCCAAATAATAATGATATGGCTCAAACGTTATTTTTATACTCTCAATGCGTGTATAAACAGGGCAAAAAAGATGATGCTTTAGCATATATGCAACGAGCTGATAAATTTAGAATAGATTATAAAGCCGCTAAATTAAGATTAGCTCAGATGTATTTTGAACGAGGTGAATATAAAGAATGTTATAAAGTTATTTATAGCATGAAAAATGATCCTCAGTTTTTTAATAATAAACTTGTTTTAGACATGAGGTTAAAGTTAGCAGAGTATGCTAACAATAAAAATGAAGCTGCTGCTGTAAGATTGGTTTTATCTTCTAATAACTATAATGATGAAGATATAGATAAATTCTTCTCAGCAGCAGATCAAAAGGATATCGATAAAAATGCGTAGAATTAATCAAAATAGTGAAAACACTCCAGAAAGACTACAGAAGCTATTAGCAAAATATGGCATCGGCTCACGTAGAAAAATTGAAGAGTTTATAGAACAAGGTAGAGTGTTAGTGAATGGTAAAGTCGCAACTCTTGGCGACAAAGCGACAGACAGAGATAAAATTAGCTTTGATGGTAAAGCTTTACATTCTTATGGCCAGCCTATGACTAGACCAAGAGTTATTATTTATCATAAAAGAGAGGGGGAGGTTTGTACTAGTAAAGATGAGAAAGGTAGAAATACTGTTTTTGATTCATTACCTAAGCTAGCAAAATCACGTTGGATAATGATTGGACGATTGGATATAAATACTACAGGGTTATTACTTTTCACAACAGATGGAGATTTAGCTAATAGATTAATGCATCCATCTTATGAAATTGAAAGAGAGTATGCTGTACGTGTTTATGGTCAAGAGTTATCAGATGAAACCTTAAATAAACTGAAAGAGGGCATACAGTTAGAAGATGGTATGGCAAAATTTAATAATATAAAATTCTCTGGTGGTGAAGGAGCTAATATTTGGTATTATGTAACCTTATCTGAAGGGCGTAATAGAGAAGTAAGAAGAATGTTTGAAGCCGTTGGTGTTACAGTTAGTAGACTAACTAGGATTAGATTTGGTGATATCATTTTACCTAAATTTGTTTCTCGAGGAAAAACATTAGAGCTTAATCCTACAGAGGTCAATAGACTAAGAAAATCTGTTAAATTAAAAGAATATAGTTTCCCTAAAAAATTAGTTGAAAGATTAGAGAAAAAATAATGGATTTTGTACGTCAGCTAGAAGATGTTTTTGATATTGATATCTGGGAGTTGAAGCCAGAGTATAGGTTTACACAGCAGACTGAAACGCAAACAATAACTGAGAAATTAGTAGACGCAGAACCTTCAGGAAAAAATTTAGAGATTGTTTACACAAATGAAGTAGATAGTCCTAAGATTATAAATATTCTGTTAACTGATAAATTAGATATTAGCTTTTTAAAACAAATTGTTACTAATTTATTTTTTAAATCTAATGTATGTATATATAAAACGAACAATATTAATTCTTTCCATAGTTTAGAAGGAATTAATCTTGCTGAAAATGATTTTATAAGTAACGATTATAAATTATTAGATATTCAAAATAAAAAAACAATATTATCAAACTTATACAAGTATGCAGATTTTAGAGCTTGATATTACATTTCTAACAAAAACCATTCAGCTAGTAAGAGCTACTGATAAAGATTTTAGCTGGTCAGATAAACAAATCGAAGATTCATTAACTAATGATACCGTTTTAGGTTTAATGATTGATAGTGAGCTTGTTGCTATTGCTATTTTTAACTATATATTTGAAACAGCTGAACTTCTATATATATGTGTTGATACTGCTATGCAAAGTAGAGGAGTTGCATGTAAGCTTTTAAAATATTCTATTGATCATCTTGCCAAGAAAGAAGTTAAAGAATTATTTTTAGAAGTTGATATAAATAATACCAAAGCTATATCACTATATAATAAACTCAATTTTATCAAAGTATCACAGCGTAAAAATTATTATAAAAAAACTGATGGTAGTCTAAATGATGCCTTAATCTGCCGATTAGATATATCAAACTAGCCTTGACTATGCTATATTAATGCCTTGAAGACAACAGGGGTGCTATCTTTATAAAAAAATAGCTGAGAAAATAACCCTTTGTACCTGATCTAATTAGTATTAGCGTAGGGAGTTTGTTTGATTATTTTTTCATATAAGAAATATCACTCAAACTCTTATTATTTATTTTTGAAATAATAGGAGATTAATCATGGAATATTTAGGCTATATAACGTTAAACATATCTTTAGTAATATATTTTATTCATTTTTTACCACAAACTATTCATAATCAGTTTAAGCATAAAACATTTGAAATTAGTCTCTGGACTCATTCTTTAATGATTTTTGCTAACTCTCTAGATCTTATATACGCAGTAGGATTTAATATGCAATGGCAATACATTTTGGTTGATATTATTCTTTTAAGTTTTTTAACTATTCAACAATTTCAGATCCTTAATGATAGAAGACAGAAAAATATAGTTATACATACCATATTCATTTTGATATTTTTATTAATGGTAATATATATATCTAAATTCATAACTCTAACCGAACAGACTTTATTATGGAGTGGGTCAATTAGTGGTGTTATATATAATGTATATTGGATACCTCAGATATATAAGAATTTTCGCCAAAAACAAGCTGAAGGGTTTAGTATTTTCTACTTAGGGCTTTCAGTGCTTAGTCTTATGTGTGATATAAATAGTGCTATATTTTTAGGCTGGCCTATGGTATCTGTAATAGTATCTAGTTGTTTACTTGTTTTAGTATCTATACAAATTATTCAATATTTTTATTATAAAGGAATGATATCAAAGCAAATATTAAAAACTTCTATGAACTAGAATTATAGGTCAGCATATTTTTTATGTTAGAATTAGTGATTAGTATTTTTAGACAAAGTTAAAGTATGAAAAAAATTATTAGATGTTTAGTATGTATCTTAGTTTGGGGTGTTTGTTCTCAAGTATTTGCATTAGATAATACCTCAAAAACATACACAGCTTATTCGATTGGTGATGCACTAGGTAAAGCTTCACATAAAAGCTTTAGTGCCATGAATCAAGAAATTATTAAGAAAGACTTTATCTTGGGGTTTGATGATACTATTTTAGATCATAAACCTGATGTAAATAAAATCTCCGATAAAGACTCCTATGAAGTCGGAATGATTATTGCAACTCAATACAAATCAAAATTAAAAAAAATGGTTGCCATAAACAAACCAAATTGTGAAGAGTTTATTAAAGGTTTTAATGATGGTGCTAATAGTAAAGATCAGTCTTTAACCTCAGAAGATAAAGAGATATTAAAACATTTTAGAATCTCAAAAGATGATGACAACTAGATAATATCAAGTAAATATGGTTGATAAATATATTCTGCTACTTTATTCTTAAGTCTAACTAACCAAAAGTCTTAAAAATTATAAATAAAATGCAAAGCTTAAAAGATATTCAAAACTTGATTAAACAAGATATTGAAAATAATAATCAATTTATAATTAATTCACTTTCATCAGAAGTGGTTCTTATTAATCAAATTAGTCACTATATTATAAATAGTGGCGGCAAAAGACTTAGACCTTTGTTAGTAATGCTATTTTCTAGAGCTTTAAATTATACTGGCAATGATCATCTAGCATGTGCTGCAATTATAGAGTTTATTCATACAGCAACTCTATTACATGATGATGTAGTTGATGACTCACACTTACGTCGAGGCAAAGAGACAGCTAATAATGTTTTTGGTAATGCTGCAAGTGTATTAACTGGAGATTTTTTGTACTCTAGGGCTTTTCAAATGATGGTGAGTCTAGATAATATGCAAATTATGCAAATATTAGCTGATGCTACTAATAAAATATCTGAAGGTGAGGTACTTCAATTATTAAACGCTAGAAATATTGAGTTGTCAGAGGAAGATTACACTAATGTGATATATTGTAAAACTGCTAAACTATTTGAAGCAGCATGTGAGTTAGCTGGAGTAATTAGTCTTGATAAACATAGCTATAGTAAACTTCAAAATAGTATTAAAAACTATGGTATTTACTTAGGAAATGCATTTCAAATAGCTGATGATGTATTAGATTATGTTTCTGATGCAGAAAGTCTTGGTAAAAATATTGGTGATGATCTTGATGAAGGAAAAATGACATTGCCAACAATTTATGCACTAGCAAATATCTCAAGTGTTGAACAAAAGAAAATAAAAGATGCCATTGAAAAAGGGCAATATGACATAAATGAAATTATTAATATTGTTAAAAACAGTGGTGCAGTCGAATATTCTTATCAAGTTGCATGTCAATATGCTGATAGAGCAAAAGAATCAATAAGTTTCTTACCAGAATCAGAATATAAACAAGCTATGATATTATTATGTGATTTAGCTGTGAAAAGAAAAAGTTAATATTTTAGAAAAATATTTTATTACTTAAAATCTTTGAGTGTAATTTCAAAAGCTAATGCTTGGTTAGGTCCTATTGTTGCAGGAGCTCTAGTTCCATATGCTTTATTTGGAGCGCAGTATAGTATAAATGTAGAGCCATTAGGTATTTTAGGAATTGCATCTTTCCAACATTCTATTAGATTTCTAAGAGGGAAAGTAGCACTCTCACTCGAATCAAAACTTGGTCCGATAAGTTTAGCTTCTTTTACATCATTAAGCTTAGATTTATCATCTTCATATGCTATTACAGGAGTAGTTCCTTTATAAGCAATAGTTACTGTGCTATCTATAGAAGCTTTTTTACCATCACCTTGTTTAATCATTTGATAGTAAACACCATCATTTACTTCAATAGCATTATCCATTTTAGCAATTTGTGACATAAACTCATCTGATTTAACCTTATTTAGCTTAGCTATATCTAACTGCTTTTTAATCATCCTATCTTTTAGGGTTTCCATATTTCTTCTAATCTGACTTTCAGAAATTCTAGGTTTATCACCATTGATAGCATCAGCAAAACCTGCGATTGTCTGTTTGTCATATAGTCCGAAATCTTGTCTAGCGATTCCAGACCCAACTTGATATCCGACTACGTAACTTGCATCAGAGCCCATTTTTAAACTGTTATTAACAGCTGAATCGTTTGTTTGTGCTTGTGTCGTAGTACTTGGACTAGCTGTAGTATTAGCTATAGTTTGAGTTTTAGCATCGTTAGTTGTTTCTTTGGTAGAGCATGAGCTTATTGTTAGTCCTAGAACAGTGCATGACATTATTGCTACTATTTTTTTTAGTTTCATCTTATCTCCTTATTTATCTTTGAATATCATTTTTAGTGATATTAAAAAAATCAAAAAGCTCTTTATCTAACATTTGAGATGGAGAAATATTTGATAGAGCTTTGAATATAACATTCTTTCTTTCAGGATTATTACTCTCCCATCTGTTAAGCATATCTTTTATGAATACTCTTTGCAAATTATCTTGTGAACCACATAGATTACAAGGTATTATAGGGAAGTTCTTTAATTGAGAGTATTCTAATGTTTCTTTTTCACTCACGAAAGCAAGAGGACGAATTACAATATTACGTTTATCATCGCTTAATAGCTTTGCGGGCATCGCCTTGATAGAACCGTTATAAAAGAGATTTAAAAAAAATGTCTCTATAATATCATCACGATGGTGCCCTAAAGCAATTTTGGTAATATTATTTTCCTCAGCAAAATCGTATAGAATACCACGTCTCATTCTCGAGCATAATCCACATGTTGTTTTACCATCAGGTATCACTCTTTTGACAACACTATAAGTATCTCTTTCAATAATATGAAATTCGATATTTTTAGTTTTAAGATAATTAGGTAAAACTTCTTCAGGAAAGCCTGGTTGTTTTTGATCAAGGTTTACAGCTACAATATCAAATTTTATAGGGGCTTTTTGTTGAAGAAGTAGTAGTATCTCAAGTAGACAATATGAGTCTTTACCTCCAGACAGGCAAACCATTATTTTATCGCCATCTTCAATCATGTTATATTGATTTATAGCTTGAGCAGTTTTTCTTAGAATTTGTTTTTCTAATTTTTTTAAAGATTGTTTATTTATTTCAGTCATTTTTTTCTAAAATCATTTTTTTTAGTTCATTAGGTATTTTTTGTAACCTATGTGTTTTGGGATTGTAACAAGCAAGTTTTGCACTTGCTTTTGTAATAACTTGTTCATCACCTACTAGACGTATTTCATACTCAAACTCAAGACTTGCAGCACCAATTTTTGCTATATATTGTGTTACCTCAATTTTATTTGGGTGTAATAATGGTAGTATATATTTACAAGTTTGTTCCGTAATCACTAGTTGGATTGAGTTTTGTGTGGCCCAAGCCATTAGCCCAGTGTTTTCATAAGCCCAAGTTGTTCGGGCTTCTTCAAAATAATTAAAGTAGGTACTGTTATTTACATGCCCATATTTATCAGTGTCAGCAAAACGAATATTAACGATATGTTTAAATATATTTGATTCCATTATTTACCTTTAGAAAATATAAGAAAGTAGAGGTTTTCGAGGTATTTCACAATTTTGTAGTTGTATAGCATATTTTTGAGCAACATCTGCAGTTTTACGTGCATAGTTTTTTAAAAATGAGTTATTTCTGTGACTACCTCTTTTATATCCACCAATACCTTCATGATATGCAAGATATAGGTCATAAGCATTTGATTTGCTTATACCTGTTTTGTTATGAACATTGTTCAAATACCAGCCTATAAAATCTACAGCATCAGCATAATCAGATCTTGAGACAAAAGATTGTTTCGTTTCTTTTTTATAGTGATCCCACGTGCCATCTAGAGCTTGTGCATAGCCATATGCGCTTGATGCTCGGCCTTTTGGAATAAATCCAAAATAATATTGCATAGAAGGTTGTGCATCAGCTCTAAAAGATGATTCCTGACGTATAAATGCCATCTGTATATTTAAAGGTATTCCCCAGCGGTCATAAGAATCAATCATATCATAATACCAGTCTGGGTATTGATGAATTATGCTACATGCATTATTAATGTTTTTGGGTGGCTCAGTTGAGCATGATCCCAATATCACTACGACTATCGTTAATGATAATAATTTAAGTATTTTTTTCATTATAAATTCCTATAAAAAACATCTACAACTTTGTCTTGGAATCTGCGTGCATTATAACGATCAGAATTTTTAAGATCATTAAGCATAATAGAGAATGAAATACGATGGTTTTTTGCAGTTAGAACATAACCAGATAATGTTGACACTCCTGATATAGTTCCTGTTTTTGCATGTACTCGACCAAGTAATTTACCTCCCATTCTATACGATATTGTACCACTCATACCAGATGCTGGAAGATAGTTATAAAACTGTTTACCAGCTTCACTATTATAAGCTTTGGTTAAAAAATCAACCATAAACTCTGGTGTAACTCTATCTAGATGTGATAGTCCAGATCCATCATACATACTCAAAGCAGAAGTGTCTAGCCTTAACTTTGTATATAATATACTTTGGACTGCTTCTGTGCCTGCTTTAGTTGAGCCTATTCCTTTTTCTTTTAAACCAATTGTATTTAGTATAGTTTCTGCATACAGATTGTCTGAATGCTTAAGTGTTTGATCAAAAAAATGCCCTATTGTTGCTGATTTTGTGATTAATTGTGTGTCATAACCAGCTGGGATGGTGTTGGTAATAAGAACATTGCCATGCTTTATTCCACTTGAACTCAAGAAATCGTTAACTGTATCGACAGTTTTAAGAGCGGGGTTCTTAATAGCTAGTTTAAACATCTTTTCTGCAGCTCTTGACAAGTAGCCACTGATATATAAAACATTATTATCATTCATAGATAATATAGTTGCTTTTGATGCGCTGGTATATTTTGCTGAATTTTTTATATCAATATTGCTAGCATTACTTAATTCAACAACCCTAGTTGTCAAGCTATTTGGATTTTTAACTAGTTTTATGACTGTACAGTTTCTATTTAGCGTAAAACTAGAAGCTGGTGCTCCATAGCATAATGTGCTATCCTCCTTTGACCAACCTTCTGGAACATATGGACCTGAGAATACTCCAACAAGATATACATCTCCAGTGATTTTAGATATTCCCTTTTCTGTTTTGATTTTTTCGATTAATGAGCTTAGCTGTCCTCCAGTAAGTGCCGGATCGCCTGTAAATTTAATATACATATCTCCATGTAAGGTATGATTATTTACTCTATTGGATGGGTACAAAATCGTAGTAGTAAATCTAAAATCATCAGGAATGGAGAGCAATCCAGAAACAATAGTGAATACTTTATTATTACTTGCTGGTTTCATAGATCTATTTTGAGCATAAGAGTACAAACTATTCCCAGTCATAGTTCTTTGAGTTGCTATGGCAATTTTAGTGTCAGCCAAGTTATATTTTTTTACTAGAGATTGTATTTCGCTACGAGTAGATGCATAAGAAGCATTTGTACTAATTACAAATATAGATAGAGCTATTAAAAGCTTAGTTCTTTTTACCAAAGCGATAAACCTGTGTAAGTTTCTAAAATTCTTAATTCGGAATAATAGCATTTTATGCAATATAAATATAGTGTGATAAATGTAATATCTGTTAACGAGGTATTAGTTATAAGCCATGTTGCATTTATCATCTTATATGATAGAATGGTAGCCTATAAATTTTGTTATGGGACTCTAAAAGTCCTATAGTTTGTTAGACTTATTAAACTGGCATTTAAGTGAGGTGAGAGGGTATGCCAAGCGTTAGAGTTAAAGAAAGAGAACCTTTTGATGTTGTTCTTAGAAGATTCAAAAGATCTTGTGAGAAGGCTGGAATAGTATCTGAACTACGTCGTAGAGAGTACTTTGAGAAGCCAACTTGGGCACGTAAAAGGAAGAAAGCTGCCGCTGTTAAAAGAGCTCATAAGAGCAATTATAATCGTTAGAAGGTAGTATATTATTTAATTCATCGTTGAGAGTTTAACTCTCCCTTTCACTAGGAATTCTTTTAATAAAATGTCACAAATTTTTGATCAATTGACTCTTGATATGAAAGAGTCAATGAAAAATAAAGATAAAAATAGATTAACTACTATTCGTATGGCTATGTCTGCTATTAAGCAGAAGCAAATTGATGAAAAAATTGAGATAACAGATGAGGTTGCTATAGCTGTAATCACAAAAATGATTAAGCAAAGACAAGATTCTTACACTCAATATATGCAGGCCGATAGAGCAGAACTTGCTGAAGGCGAGAAAAAAGAGATTGAGATCTTAACTAAATATATGCCTAAACAATTAAGTGATGAAGAGGTTGTTACTATAGTTCAAAAAGCAATAGAGTCTGTAGGAGCTACATCTATGAAGGAGATGGGCAAGATAATGGCTAGTGTGAAAAAAGAGCTTGCTGGTAGAACAGATATGAGTAAAGTGAGTGCTATAGTAAAATCAAATTTAGTATAAGTTCTAGATATAATCAGTATGGCAAAAAAGATTTCTAATAATTTTATAAAGGAACTTGTTGCAAATGCTGATATTGCTGATGTCGTATCTAGATATGTCAATCTAGCTAAATCTGGAAAAAATTATAAAGCCTGTTGTCCATTTCATAATGAGAAAACACCATCATTCTTTGTTAACTCACAAAAAAAGTTCTTTCATTGTTTTGGGTGTCATGAGTCTGGTGACGCTTTAACTTTTGTAAAAAAAATCAATAATCTAGATTTTATTGAGGCTGTTAAAACTCTTGCTGAAATTGTAGGCAAGCCGGTTGAGTATGAAAACTATTCTCAGGAAGATTTACATAAAGAACAGCTATTTAACAAGTGTATTGGCTTTTTAGCAATTGCCCAAAAATATTACCGTTGGAATCTTGGTAATTCAGCTTCAAAAGAAAAGGCTACAGCCTACCTTAAAAAAAGGGGAGTTAATAGTGAGTTGGCCAAAGTTTTTGGTATTGGATATTCCTCTGATGGATGGAATAATATTACTCAGTTAGCCAAATCTGTAAATGTATCAGAAGATATATTGATTGATACAGGACTTTCAATAAAAAATGATAAGGGAAATGTCTATGATCGTTTTCGCAATAGAATAATGTTTCCTATTAGAAATATTCAAGGTAATGTAATTGGTTATGGTGGTAGAGTAATAGATGATTCTGAAGGTGTTAAATATATAAATTCTCCTGAGACTATAGTTTTTCAGAAAAATAACATTCTATATGGGCTTTATGAATATAGAGAAAAGAAAAAACAATGTCCTGATTTATTAAATCAAAGCCTTATTGTTGTAGAAGGCTATATGGATGTTATAGGCTTAGCTAAATATGGTTTTTATTGTGCAGTGGCTACATTAGGAACAGCGTTCTCTCAAAATCATGCAAAAATATTGTTTCGTGAAAACAATTCTATTGTTTTATGTTTTGATGGCGATAGCGCTGGTCAAAAAGCAGCAGTTAGGACTATTAAAATAATTCTTCCTATTTTAGATGGTAATAAAAAACTTAGGATACTTACTTTAGAAAATGGTAAAGATCCAGATGACTATATTAAAGAATACGGTCTAGACAATTTTTCTAATTCATTAAAAAAATCTCAGCCTGTTTCAGATTTTATAATAAATTATATTATAGATGATAAAGATGTCTCTAAAGCTGAGTGTAAAGCAGAAATAGTAGAAAATTTGAAAGAGTTTTTGACTGATGTTGATGATAATATTTATTCAGAAAGTATTATTTCAACCGTTGCGGAGAAGATAAATATTAATTCTAATCAAATAAAGAATCTGCTTAAGTTAGGTAAACAAAAGCCAAATATAGATACCAATAATTATAAGACTAGACAAAAAAGACTATCTAGGAATATGTTACTTGAAGAAGTAATGTTGGCAGAAATTTTCGTCAATATTACTGATTTTCGTATTCTATTAAAAGAAAATAACTTTGAGATATTTGCTACTTCAAAAAATCTTGATATTCTTGTTAAAAGCTTGAAAATTCTTAAAGAAGACTCATCTAATGAAATAGAAGCTGTAATATTGATACAGTTGTTGGCAGAGGACTATCCTGACTATAGAGAGTATTTTTTTGAGTTGCTAAGCTATGGCATTGATAAAGCTAGAAAAAAATCTGATGGTGAACAATACTGTCATCAGATATTAAAAGATTTAAGAAGGATTGAAGCTAATAGTGTAAAAGAACAGCTTAATTATTTAGGATCTCTACCTTTTAGAACAGATGTTCAAGAGATGGAACGTAAGTATTTAGTAGCAAAATTGAGTAATAAAATATAAAAAATCTATTGGAGTATTAGTAGATGACAAGAGAAGATTTACTTTCTGATCTAAAAGATCTTATGGTTGATGGTAAAGAAAGAGGCTATTTAACTAGAGCAGATATTTTAGATGCATTGCCAGGAGATGTGTCAGAAGATCCAAAAAAATATGAAGAAATAGAAGCTATCCTCATAGATGCTGGTATTGATGTATATGATAGAACTCCTGAGTTGGATGAGGATGATGATGAAAGAAAAGTAAGTGAAGCAAACTTAGATGATTTAAAAGGAAAAACATCTGATCCTATTCGTATGTATATGCGTGAAATGGGGATAGTTGACCTTTTAGATAAAAAAGGTGAAACTGATATTGCTATTAGGATCGAAGAAGGTACTACTGAAGTTTTTAGTACTATTTTGAGTTATCCAATCGTTGTCAAAACTTATATTGAGCGTTTTCGTGAGTTAGAAGAGAAGGCGGTTGATTATATGGCTTCTCAAGATATTGAAGATGAACCAGTTGCTAAATATATTCGTTTTAATGAAATTATGGCTGGGTTTAGTGATGAACAAATAACTGAAGAAAAAGTTGCAGAAGATGATCATGATGAGAAGATTGATACTCAAAGGGCTTATGATTTCTTCACAAATCTTGAGAAAATGTTTGAAGAGTATCAAGAGAAGCCAAACAAAAAACTTTATAGCAAAATAGTCAAAGAGTTTGAAAGTTTGAGATTGTCTACTTCCCATTTACAGAAATTAGTTGATTATATTAGGCTTCCTTATGCAAGAGTTAAGGAGTTTGAGCGAAAAATTCTTAGATTGTGTGTGGAAAGATCAAGAACTCCTCGTCAAGAATTCATAAAAGTGTATGAAATAGGATCTGTTGAATGGCTACTGCCATTAACTAAAAAGTATAAATTTACAGATAATACTATTAAAGAAATCCATAATTTAACAAAACAAATTAATCAATTCCAGAGTCTGATGATGATGGAAATTGAAGAGCTCAAGAAAGTTAATATTGAGATTTCTAAAAGTGAAGCAAAAATTACTCAAGCTAAAAAGGAAATGATTGAAGCAAATTTGAGATTAGTTGTTTCTGAAGCTAAAAAATATACCAATAGAGGATTGCATTTCTTAGATATCATTCAAGAAGGTAATATCGGCTTAATGAAAGCTGTAGATAAATTTGATTATCGTAAAGGTTTTAAGTTTTCAACTTATGCGACTTGGTGGATTCGCCAAGCAATTACTCGCTCAATTGCTGACCAGGCTAGAACAATTCGTGTACCTGTGCATATGATTGAGACTATTAATAAAGTTAATAGAATTAAGCGTCAAATTCTTCAAGAAAAAGGTCGTGAGGCTACAGAGGAGGAAATTATAGAATATACTCCGAATATGACTAAAGATAAGCTTAAAAAGATTCTCAATATATCTCATACTCCAATCTCTATGGAAAGCCCAATTGGGGATGATGAAGACTCTACAGTTGGTGATTTTATTGAGGATAAAAATAATTATTCTCCGATAGAGGCTGCAAATTTAGAGAATCTAAGAGAAGCTATTAAGGAGCTTATTGATACTGGTTTAACTGAGAGAGAGGCAAAGGTTCTTATGATGCGCTTTGGTATTGGTATGAATACAGATCATACTCTAGAAGAAGTAGGCAAGCAGTTTAATGTTACTAGAGAGCGTATTAGACAGATTGAAGCGAAAGCTCTTAGAAAGCTTAAGCATCCTTCAAGATCAGCATTTTTGAAAACATTTTTATAATCTTTATAGTAAGCAAAATTTATTTTTCAAAATAGCTTTTTATTTCTTGTTGTGCTATATTCTTGCTAATTTTTATTTATTCAATTTTTAAAATGAAAAAAATAGTATTTTTATTCATGTTGGTATTTAGTGCTTTAACTCTTAATAGTTGCTTGCTAATTGGTGCGGGCGTGTATGGTGTTGATCAAGCTGCATCATATTCAGAGAATCTTGATTACTCGGTTGTAGAAGTTAATAAATCTGTTCTAAATACTTTAGCAAAAATGCCAGGTGTAACCATAACCAAAAACATTATAACTAATCAAGCATCAGAAATTGATGGCAGTGTAAATTCTAGGAGATTTAAAGGTACATTCAATATTAGTGTAGCTAGGATAGCTGATAATTCATCAACATTAACTATTAAATATGATATATTTGGTGATAAAGTTCAGTCGAAAAGATTCCTTGAAGATGTGAAAACAGATTTACATAAGAACTATAATTGAAAAACTTCTTACAGTCTATTTATAGCTCAATCAATTCTATAAATTCATTGACATACTGGTTTTGTACAGTCTTAACATCTATTCTGTCAAAAAAATCGGATAATTGGCACATCTCTAAATTGGTATATCCACATGGATTAATATAGCTAAATGGCATAAGATCCATTTTAGTATTTATAGCAATGCCATGGTAGCTTTTACCTTGCTTTATTCTTAAACCAAGAGAAGCTATTTTTTTGTTATTTATATATATGCCATGAGCATTTTCAATAGTATGAGAATTGAGATTATAATGCTTCTGAAGTATATTTGTACAGGCTTGCTCAACTATATCGACCAACTTCTTTGCGCCAAGTTTATTTCTTTTTATGTCAAGCATAAAATATATAACAGCCTGACCAGGACCATGATATGTAACCTGTCCACCACGATCAGTTTCAACAATTGGTATATTATGTGGGTTTAAAATGTGCTCGGGTTTACCATGCTTGCCCTGTGTAAATACACTAGGATGTTCAACAAGCCAAATCTCATCCTTAGTAGTGTTATCGCGTTCGATTGTAAAATCAGCCATTTGTTTAAAAACATCAGAATATGGCTGCAATCCTAAATCTCTAATTATGATATCTTCTTTCATAGAATAAGAATTATTATAAAACCATGTGTACTTCAGGGTGGCTAGAAATTTCTTTGTAAATATTATCTAGCTGTTCTTTACTATCAGCTGTAAATATGGCTGTAATAGATATATATTTACCAGTTTTACTTTCTTTGGTATTAAAATCAATTTCATCATGTTTTGGTACATGTTTTTCAAAAACTTTAAGAATAAACTCAACAGTCTCTTTTTGTGGATTTGCCATTATTTTGATTGGAAACTGGCAAGGAAATTCAAAAAAAGTTTCTGGTTGTTGTTCATTTTTATTATCTTCAGACATTGTAGATCCTTTATTTTAGTTTAAATTACCACCAGCCTCTCTGTGATATATCATTCATAGATACTACTGGTACGCTAGCTATTTTTTCTTTAGTATCACCAAGGGTTATAACGAGCTCACCTACAGCTTGTCCTTCTTTAATCGGAGCTTTTATACCTGGGGTGAAGACTATACCTTGTTTTAAAAATGGTATATATGTTTTAGGCACTGTTTGGTATATGTTTTGAGTTGATGTAACAGTTATTTTTTGCCCAGCTTTAGCATTAGGAATATTATCCGCATTTATCGTAACAGGCGAGTTAGCTTTGTATAGTAGAACATTTTCATATTTGCTTAAAGCATATCTTAGCAGTTTAGATGATTCTGAGTCTCTTTTAGCTGAACTGTTAGTACCAAGAACTACGGAAATGAATCTTTCACCATCTTGTTTCGCAGAAGAAACTAGACAGTAACCAGCTGCATCCGTATGACCAGTTTTCATTCCATCAGCACCATCAAAAGTGAATAGAAGTCTATTTCTATTATTTTGAAGAACAAAATTATCACCCTTAGGGAATAATTTAGAACACTTATCTTGAGTTTGTGAATCTAGCCCTTTAGCAGAAAAACTTTCTAACACATTGCCACTAGAACGATCGAATTTTGGTAAACATTGTTTACGATCTGCAATGCTTATGGACTCCTGTTCTGTAGCATTCCATACTAAACCTCTATCATCATATATTTTATACGCATCTGGGAAGTTATATATGTAAGATCTTGCCAAAAGTGCCATATCATGAGCTGTAGTGTATTGTTCTCCTCCTGGTAAACCATCTGGGTTAGCAAAATGAGTATTATTCATTCCAATAGCTTTAGCTGTTTGATTCATTAAATCTGTAAATGCTTCTGCTGTTCCGCCGATATATTCAGCAAGAGCTATAGTGGCATCATTACCAGAAACTACATCCATACCTGTTACCAAGTTTTTGACAGAAACTTTAGCACTGGCTTTTACATACATTTTAGATCCTCCTGTAGAAGCAGCTTTTTCACTTATTGGTACCATAGTATCCCAACTCAGATTTCCAGCTTTAATTTCACTAGCAACAATATATGATGTCATGATTTTAGTTAAGCTAGCTGGAGGTCTTCTAACGTCCATATTCTTTTGACTAACAATATCTCCAGTACGATAATTCATAGCTACCCATGCTGGAGCATCTAATTCAATGTTAACTGGTCTTACTATTATATCTTTTTGTGTTAGTCCATTACCACCATTAAAATATGGGTCTGAACTGGAAGAAATATTTGGAGCTGCAAAAGCCGTAGCGGCCACTAAACTAGCTGTTAATAAAGCTATCTTTTTTAATTTCATAATTTTCCTCTTTAAAATCTTGATTAAAGTGTAATTTGTAAATAATATCTCACAACATTTTAATATTTATAGGTTATAAATACAAAGGTTTTTATGATAGACTCATGTATAGTGTGTCAAGCGTTTATGCTTTAGCAAGAATATAGGAGAGATTGTTATGCTGAAAAATATACCTTGTGGAAAAGATGTTCCTAATGATTTCAATGTTGTAATTGAAATACCTCAAGATAGTGATCCGATCAAATATGAATTTGACAAAGATAGTAATATGATTGTAGTTGATAGATTCATGTCATCTACAATGAGATATCCATGTAACTATGGTTTTGTTCCAAATACTCTTTATGATGATGGTGACCCTATTGATGTATTAGTTTTAGCTCCATATCGATTGGCAGTAGGTTGTGTAATCAACTGTAGAGCTGTTGGTGTTTTTAAAATGGAAGATGATGGCGGTGTTGATGCTAAAATTATTGCGGTACCAAGCTCTAAGCTAACTAAAGAGTATGATCATATTAATGATGTTGATGACTTACCGGTAACATTAAAACAAAGAATCGAACATTTCTTCACTCATTATAAAGATCTAGATTCAGGTAAGTGGGTAAAAGTTGATGGTTGGGATAATGCTGCTTTTGCTAAGCAAGAAATTAAAAAATCTGTCAGTAACTATAAATAAATTCTTCTTTTGTCTTAAATATTTTAGTCTCAGAATCATTTGTGATAATATCTATAACTGAATCAAATATTCTTTTTAAGCTTAATAATGAAGATAAATAAACAGAAAAATATTAAATTAGCAATCTTTGATGTTGATGGGGTTCTTACTGATAGTAGGATAATAATCTCAAATGACGGAAATGAATTTAAAAACTTCAATGTCAAAGATGGACTTGGCTTAGTCCTGCTTCAAAAATTAGGTATTAGAGTAGCTATTATAACTGGCAAAGAATCAAAGATTGTTTATGATAGATTTACAAGTTTGGGCTTAGATGCTGGAGATATTTATCAAGGGCAAAAAAATAAAATTAAGGCATATGAAAGTTTAAAGAATAAGTATAACTTAAGTGATCAAGATATTGCTTATATGGGTGATGATCTACCAGATCTTGTCTTGATGAATAAAGTGGGACTATCTGCAACTCCTTTTGATTCGATAGAAATAGTAAAAGAATATGCTGATTATACTTGTCAAAGCAGAGGTGGTAATGCTGCTGTTAGAGAGTTTTGCGACTATATTATCAAACACATGGGATTACATAATAAAATCATTAATGACTTTTTAGAGTTTGGCGGAGTGAAATAAGGATAAAGATGAAGTTTTTCACTAAGTATTCTTTATTTGCGAATGTACTCTCTATAATTATTATTGTCTTTGCTATGCTTTATATAAGTTATAACGCTATTGATGGAGCAAAACCTCTTAAAAGTAACCAACAAAAAAATCGAGTTGAGTTAAAAGCGTTTGATTTTACTTATAATAAGTATGATGTAAAAGGTAGTTTAGCAACAAACTTTTTTTCTAAAGAGTTAAGGCGTTATATCAATCAAGATTTATTTATGATTGATCTTACTGAAAAAAGTTATGATAGCAAAACTGGTAAGCTACAATGGCAAGTTACATCTAAACATGGGTATATCCAGCAGTTTACAGGGCAGAACTTGACTCACTTATATGATGGCGTTGATTCTATTATATATACTAATGATAACTCAGTAGACTCTCAAAATAATAAAAAGTCTGACTCAACATCTTTAGATAAGATTTTTATCAAAACATCAGAAATGTTTTATAACTCAGGTTCAAAAGACTTTTATAATGCTAGATTTACAAAAATGTATGATCCTGAAACTGGTAATAATACAACAGGTATAGGAGTAACTGGCAATTCAAACTCAAAAGCTATAAGACTTGGACAAAATGTAAGGAGCTACTATGCGTCGAGTTAGATTGATCTTAGTAATTTTTCTTTCGCTTACATCATATGCCTTTTCAGATGAAAGTGAAAATCAGATTGATAGTAGTCTTCCAATGTATGATGCTGCACTTCAACAAGATAATGTTGCTGATAATGAAAAAGAAGATAATTCAGCAGATAATAGTTTAAAAGAGTATGGACCTGTTACCATATGTTCTGATAGTGTCACCTATGATGATAATCAACATGTTATTACTTATTTGGGTAACGTATTTGTGATGCAGATTCATAATAATCATATTCTTTGTCATAAGCCCACAATTTCTAAAGATAATGTTGTTTATTTTGAAAGAGATCCTTCACTAACTTTAGAACAATTACAAGAAAGTTGGTTAAAAACAGCTAAACAACTTTGTGCGGAGCAAAAAGAGTGTAACTTTATATCTGGACAAAGACTTGTAATAAATTTAGATGATAAAAAGAAGCTAAAAACATTTACTATGATTTCGGATGATAATCATAATTCTCAATTCTATACCTATCCTACAAATTCAAACCCTGATTATAAGACTGTTAAAACAGCCACTAGGGGACCTGTTGAAGGTAAATCAAAAATGATAATTTATCATGTCGATGATAAACATTTAGAAATGTATAGAAAGGCTGTAGCTTATCAAAATGATAATGTTTACAAAGGTGAAAAAGTAATCTTTGATATTGATCACGATTTAATATCTATTCCAGGTAGTGAAAATAGAAGATCTACAATAATCTTAGATGGGGTGCAGAAACAGACTAGAATTGATACTGGGCTTACACCTATTAGTGATTATGGTAAAGATAGACAAAAAGGAAGTGTGACAGGATTGAATACTTATAACACCAGTACATAATTTTAAGAGTGGTTTAAAATGGAAAAATATACATTAGAAGCAAAAAGATTGGGCAAAAAGTATGGTACTCGCTGGGTAGTAAATAATGTGTCTATGAAAGTTTCAACAGGTGAAATTGTTGGATTACTAGGTCCTAATGGTGCGGGAAAAACTACATCTTTCTATATGATTGTTGGACTTGTCGCTGCCACACGTGGTAAGGTACGCATGGGTGATGAAGATGTAACAAAAATGCCAATTCACTTAAGAGCACGAAGAGGGTTGGGATATTTACCTCAAGAGGCTTCTGTATTTAGAAAGCTAAGTGTAGAAGATAATATTATAGCTATATTAGAAACTCGTAAAGAGCTTAATAAGGTCCAAATAGAAGAAAAACTTAATGAACTTTTAGATGAATTTAGTATTCAACATATTCGCAAAAGTTTGGGTATGAGTTTATCTGGTGGAGAGCGAAGAAGAGTCGAAATCGCTAGAGCTCTAGCTATGGATCCTAAGTTTATTCTCCTCGATGAACCATTTGCAGGGGTTGACCCAGTTTCGGTAATTGAAATTAAAGAAGTTGTAAGACATCTTAAAGATAGAGGGATAGGTGTATTAATTACAGACCATAATGTACGTGAGACGCTTGATATTTGTGAAAGGGCATATATTGTGAATGCTGGAAATATGCTAGCTGCTGGTTCACCAGAAGAGGTCTTAGCTGATGAGACAGTTAGAAAAGTATATCTTGGAGAAGATTTTAAATTGTAATTGATTACATAATTCATAAAAGGAAATAAATTATGCAAATTGATCTAACAAAATCAAAAGTGGTTTGTGTTGGTAGGAATTATGTTGAACATATTCATGAGCTAAATAATGAAGTTCCAGATAGTCCAGTTATATTCATTAAGCCTAATTCAAGCATATCTAAAGATCTTAGATTATCCCCAACTAGAGAAATACATTATGAATGTGAGATAGTCTTTGCATTTGATCATGATTCAAATATAAAAGCAGTAGGTTTAGGCTTAGATTTAACTGATAGAAATTTACAATCAAAACTTAAGACTAATGGACTACCATGGGAATTAGCTAAAGCTTTTGATAATAGTGCTGTAATTAGTAATTTTGTTGAGATTGATAGTCAAGATATTGAATTTTTAAACTTTAAAGCGTATAAAAATAATTCCTTAATTCAACAAGGTAGCTACGATTTAATGATTTATAAACCTCAACAAATTATAGATTTTTTAATGCAAAATGAGATATCTGTAGCTGAAAATGATTTACTAATGACAGGAACACCCAAAGGTGTTGGAGTAGTAAATGAGGATGATAAATTTAGAATAGAACTCTTTTGTAAAGATAAAAAAATATTAGAAACAACTTTTGGATAGATGATATATGTGGGCAATTGTAGGAAGTAGTGGTTTTGAATCTTTTGATGATTTTGAGATTATAGAGGAACTATCACGAGAAACTCCATTTGGGTTATGCTCAAATGGCCTCTTTAAAATAAAAATAGAAGATAAAGAAGCATTATTCCTAAATAGAACTGGCTTAGGTCAGAATATACTACCACATCAAATAAACTACAAGGCAAATATATATGCTTTGAAAAAATATGGAGCTACTTCTATTATTGCCTTATCTTCAGTTAGAAGTTTAAGAGAAGAGTTAAAACCTGGAGATATGGTTATTCCATATCAGTTCATTGATAGAACAAAATCCTTACGAGAGTTTACCTTTTGTGAACAAGGTTTGCTTAATTATGTTTCACTTTCTAAACCTATAACAGAGAGTATTGCTGAAGAGATTAGGACTAAAAAGCAAGAATTTGATTTTGATATACATTTTAAGCAGAGTTATGTTTGTATAGAGGGTCCACAATTTCCAACAATAATTGATGCTAAATGTTTCCAAAGCATGGGAGGTGGTGTTATAGGTATGACAGCCTTCCCAGAGTTTGCATTGGCAAGAGAAGCTGGGCTTAACTATATTAGCTGTAATTTTATTGTTGACTATGTACCTTGGTCATATGATGTTAGAAATTTGTATAATGTTTTAGAAATAAGAGAAACAAATAATTATAAAGCTGAAAAAATTGTCAAGTGGATGGTGAATAACTTGTCATTTTATGCTGAAAATGATTGCCATGAGCTAGGTATTGCTCGCTACTTATCAACACCTATTGAATCATTATCTCCAAATAAAAAAGAATGGCTTAAAGTTATAGCTAGGGATAATTCTGAGCATGAAGAAGCACTTGAAGCTGAAATTCTTAAAAAGGTTCCAGATTTATATGGTGGTATCAAGACTATACCAGCTAAATTACAGGATCTATTGACATTTATTAGTAAGTTTGACAGAGATGGTAATCGTCAAGATATTGATGCCACAAGAAAAGCTGCAGCATCACTAGGTTTATATAGTTATCCTAAAGTAGATCTAGAGAGTGTTGAAGATATTGAAATCACACATGATGAGGGTCATAAAATTCCTGTTAGAGTATATAATCCTAAAGTTGATGAGAAACTTAAGGTAATAATTTTTTCTCATGGTGGAGGATTTGTATCTGGTACACTTGATTCATTTGATGCTTTTTGTCGTAAGCTTTCATTAACCACTAATAGGATTGTTTTTGCTGTTGATTATCGTCTTGCACCTGAACATAAATTTCCAGCTGGTTTAAATGATGTTGAGTTTGTTGCAGAACATGTTTATCAACACTCTAAAAAACTTGGTGTATCTCGTAAGAAATTTACTTTAATGGGTGATAGCGCAGGAGCTAACTTGACAGTTTTAGCAACTTATAACCTACTTCAGAAAGGTAGTGTTAAAATTGGGAATAATATTATTCTATACCCATCTGTAGATTTATCACATATGCCAACAAAATCATTAGAAGATTTCTCTAGTGGTTATATTTTGACCAAGGCAAAAACTAAATGGTACTCTGAGTTGTATGTACCAGAGGGTATGGACAAATGCTCTCCAGAAATATCGCCATTTTATATCAAAGAATTAGATAATATGCCGAGAACTTTAGTTATGACAGCAGGCTATGACCCTTTAAAAGATGAGGGGTTATTATTTGCTGAAAGACTTCTTAGACATGATGTTGAGGTACAACATTATCATTTTGATAGTTTAGTGCATGGTTTTATTAATTTCTCAAAATTGATTCCAAAAGAGATGGAAATACTTCACTCTAGAGTTGTTAAATTTCTTGGCTAATTATGAAAAATTATCTACTACAAATTGAATACTTTGGCAAAAACTACTGTGGTTGGCAAAGGCAATCTCATTCGCCAAGTGTTCAAGAAGAGCTAGAAAAAGCACTCTCAAAAATTGCAAATCAAAATATAGAAGTTACTTGTGCTGGTCGAACTGATACCGGCGTACATGCGACTTCGCAAGTTGTTAACTTTCATTCGGATGCGGATAGAACTCTTAGCTCTTGGATGAGAGGCACAAATGCTCTTTTACCAAAAGATATCAAGATACTAGATATCAGAGAAGTTGATAATGATTTTAATTCGAGATTTACGGCGATAAATAGAACTTACAATTATATTATCTATAATTCTATAACTAGCTCACCAATATTTTCAGAACATTGCTTGTGGGAGAATAGAGAGCTAAATATTGATAAAATGAATCAAGCATGTAAATACTTATTAGGCGAACAAGATTTTACATCTTTTAGATCATCTCAATGTCAGTCTAATACGCCATTTAGAAATATTCAAAAAGCTGAGTTTATCAAACAGGGGAATTTTATAGTATTTGAGGTTATTGGCAATGCTTTTCTGCACCATATGATTAGAAATTTTATAGGCTCCTTGATAAAAGTAGGTTTAGAATTTGAATCTCCAGAATGGATTAAGCTAGTATTAGAAGCTAAGGACAGAACGAGAGCAGCTGAAACAGCTAAAGCACATGGTCTATACTTTGTTGGGGTTGAGTATCCTGAGTTTAGCTTTAGACGTCGAGTAATGGAGCTTTTTTATTAGTCTAATAATTTAGTTTTCTACGAAAGTCTTATACGACTATATATTAATATTATTTTTATCACCAAAAGCTAATTACAATCAAATCTATTTAGGTTAAAATATCTTTTTAAGAAAATATTTATTTCTATAAAAATGACAGATATACATAATCATAAGATTTTGATTTTAGATTTTGGTTCGCAATATACTCAACTTATCGCGCGTAGAGTGAGAGAGGTTGGTGTCTTTTGTGAAATATTTCCTCATGATATAACAGATGATTTTATCAAAGATTATCAAGCTAAAGGTATAATCCTTTCTGGTGGTCCTGAGTCTGTGTATGACTCAGATGTTAAAGCTCCAGAAATAGTCTTTGAATTAGGTGTTCCTGTTTTAGGTATTTGCTATGGTATGCAAACAATGGTGATGCAGCATGGTGGAGAGGTAAAAGGAGCTGATCAAAGTGAGTTTGGTAAAGCGATCATTAATATCTTAAAATCATCAGAAAATATATTTTCCAATCTCAAAACAGAACAGTCTGTATGGATGAGTCATAGTGATAAAGTTACTCAAACTGGTGAACATTTTGAAGTAATAGCATCATCAACTAATGCTCCTGTTGCAGCTATTGCTCACAAAAGTAAACCTTTTTATGGAGTACAGTTTCATCCAGAAACCACTCATACAGAGAATGGTAAACAAATTATAGAAAATTTCGCTTTAAATATCTGCAAGTGTGATGCTTTTTGGAATATCGAAAATATTATTGAAAGCGATATTAAAGAAATAAAAAAACAGGTTGGAAGTGATAAAGTAATTTTAGGCTTATCAGGTGGTGTTGACTCATCTGTGGTAGCAGCAATATTACATGAAGCTATTGGCGATCAACTTATCTGTATATTTGTAGACACGGGACTACTTCGTCTTAACGAAGGTGACCAAGTGATGGAAGTATTTGCGGAGCATATGGATATTAATGTTATTCGCGTAAATGCTAAAAATAGGTTTTTAGATGCTCTAAAAGGTATTGGCGATCCTGAAGAAAAGCGTAAAATTATAGGTAAACTTTTTGTTGATATTTTTGATGAAGAAGCAGCTAAAATCGACAATGCGAAATGGCTTGCTCAAGGTACAATATATAGTGATGTAATTGAGTCAGCTGGTAATAGCCAGTCTAAAGCTCATGTTATCAAATCTCATCATAACGTTGGCGGTTTGCCAAAAGAGATGAAGCTTAAACTATTAGAACCATTAAGAGAGCTGTTTAAAGATGAAGTACGTAAACTAGGCTTAGGCTTAGGCTTACCGTATAATATGCTTTATAGACATCCGTTCCCAGGACCAGGTCTTGGTGTACGTATATTAGGCGAAATCAAAAAAGAGTATGTTGAAACTCTACAAAAAGCAGATGCGATCTTTACTGAAGAATTATATAAGCATAATTTGTATCATGACATTTCTCAGGCCTTTGGAGTTTTCTTACCGGTTAAGTCAGTTGGGGTCGTAGGAGATCAGCGTAGATATGAATATGTTATAGCATTGAGAGCGGTGGTTAGTATTGATTTTATGACTGCAACATGGGCAAATTTGCCTTATGACTTCTTATCTATAGTTTCAAATAGAATTGTAAATGAAGTTAAACAAGTATCACGAGTCGTTTATGATGTAACAGGTAAACCACCTGGAACAATTGAGTGGGAATAACCACTAGCTGACGAAATGTTTAATTTATTAAAGTATATATTCTTTGGAGTTGTACTTTTGGGTTAGATTAAGATTTTATACTATGTCAAAATATACTATTTTAGATAAGATAAATACCCCTGCAGATCTTAAGCTTGTACCAGAGGGTCAGCTTAAAGAATTAGCATCTGAGTTAAGAGCTTTTTTGGTAGACACCTTAGATGTAAGTGGTGGGCATTTCGCAAGTAGTCTTGGTGCTACAGAATTGACAGTTGCTTTGCATTATGTCTATAACACGCCTTATGATAATATAGTTTGGGATGTGGGTCATCAAACATATATTCATAAAATTCTAACAGGTAGAAAAGATAAGCTTATTACTATCAAAAAAGATGGTGGAATCTCAGGTTTTCCGAAGCGATCTGAAAGTGAATATGATACCTTTGGAGTAGGGCATTCAAGTACTTCAATAAGTGCAGCACTCGGTATGGCTATTGCAGATAGACTACAAGGTAAGCACTCTAATTCAATTGCTGTAATTGGAGATGGCGCTATAACTGGCGGTATGGCATTTGAGGCACTTAATCATGCAGGAGGAATTAAAGAAGACATCCTTGTTATTCTCAATGATAACGAAATGTCAATTTCTGATAATGTCGGTGGTCTTTCTGCTCATTTTAGTAAGATTATTTCAGGTGGCTTTTATAACTCTATTCGTGAAAAAGGAAAGGAAGTTCTTAAAAATATTCCACCAATGTTTGAGTTTGTAAAAAAGATAGAAACACAGACTAAAGGAATGTTTGTCCCTGCAAATTTTTTTGAAGATTTAGGTTTTTATTATGTGGGTCCAATAGATGGGCACAATGTTACAGAGTTGGTAAAGACTTTAAGAATTTTAAAAGATCATAAAGGTCCAAAACTTTTACATGTAATTACCAAAAAAGGTAAAGGTTATACTAAAGCAGAATCTGATCCTATCAAGTTTCATCATGTTGCACCAAGTTTTCACAGTGGGGATGCTCAATCAAAAGCTTCTAAGCCAACGTACTCAAATATATTTGGTAATTGGATTTATCAAAAAGCAGCTAAAGATCAGCGCTTAGTAGGTGTAACCCCAGCTATGAAGGAAGGCTCGGATTTAATTAGATTTTCACAACAATATCCAAATAGGTACTTTGATGTAGCAATTGCTGAGCAGCACGCAGTAACTTTTGCAGGTGGTTTAGCTTGTCAAGGACTTAAGCCTGTAGTCGCTATCTACTCAACATTTCTACAAAGAGCTTATGATCAGGTTATACATGATATAGCATTACAAGATTTAGATGTCTTGTATGCTGTTGATAGAGCTGGTCTTGTTGGAGCAGATGGAGCAACTCATGATGGTAGTTTTGATATATCATTTATGCGTTGTATCCCAAATCATGTGATTATGACTCCAAGTGATGAAAATGAAACACATCATATGCTTGAGCTTGGATATGAATACAAGGGGCCAGCAATGGTACGCTATCCTCGCGGGGCAGGTACTGGAGCTGAAATTACTGATAGTCTTGATATAGAGCTCGGTAAAGCAAAGCTTGTTAAAAAAGGTTCAAGAGTTGCTATTTTAAATTTTGGAACTTTACTACCACTCGCTAACCAGTTAGCTGATAAATATGATACTACTATAGTTGATATGAGGTTTGTAAAACCTCTTGATGAACAAATGATTAATCAAATATGTCAAAATCATGAGATTATATTTACACTTGAGGAAAGTTCAATAGCTGGTGGGGCTGGTTCTGCAGTTAATGAGTATATACTTGCCAATGATCTAAGTAAAAATATAATTATCAGAAATTTCGGTTTAAAAGATGAGTTTTTGACTCACGGTACAAAAGATCTTTTGCTAGATTATTCAAATCTTTCATTCAATAAAATATCTGAAGTTTTAGAAAATCTTTTAAATCACAAAAGATAATTTTTATAAAATCCATGTCGAAATTCTACTTATAATTGTTATTACTATAGATAGTATTTTCCAAGTTACTATTTTATAATTTCTAACATATTTATTTTTAGTGATACTTATCTGATGAAGAAAATACTTCTTGTCATTTTTTTGATACTTTTATTAGCACTTTCATACTATTATTTTATCTACCAAAAATATAATAATTGGCCAATTGTTAATCAAAATCCACAAGGAGAGAGTATAGTTGCTTTGGGTGATAGCTTAACAGCTGGATATGGTGTAGATGAATATGATAACTATCCATCTCAATTATCAAGAATGATTGGCGAGCCTGTAATAAATATGGGAGTATCTGGTGAAACAACAGCTCAAGCATTATTAAGAATTGAAGATGTGGTTCAATCTAATCCTAGAATAGTAATAGTATCACTAGGAGCAAATGACCTTAGAAAAAGAATTCCTGCGGATCAAGCTTTTGCAAATTTAAGACGTATAGTAAATATACTACAGGCAAATGGAGCATTAGTTGTTATTGGAGGTTTAGACATACCATATTATAAAAATGATTATGCTGAAGACTATATTAAATTTGCAAAAACTAATGGATGTTTGTTAGTTCCTAATGTTTTAGAAGGAATTATAGGTCATCAAGATTTAATGGTTGATGCTGTACACCCTAATGCAAAAGGATATACGATTATGGCGACCCAATTTTACAACGTTATAGAAAAATATATTGATTAGTATTAAAACAGTTAGATACCTTTATTAAGATTAGAGACACCTTCTTTTTGATAAACGTGATAGACATCTAAGCCAAGCTTTCTTCTAATATATGGTAGAGAGAAATAACCACGAATATATTTTTCACCACTTTCATTCTTATCATATACTACAATATGATGGTAATCCGAATTAATTAAAGTGTTAAGAATATGACCAATTTTAGTATTTTTTATAATAGAATAAGATACTATATTTACCTTAGCTATTGGTAACATAATATCATGTGCAACTAAATCAGCTGGTTTTGTACCTGAGCTTCTAGCTCTTTCTTGAAGTGCTTGGCTTTCTATATAATGAAGAGCAATTGTTCCTACAACTTTATCATCAGCACTAATTACTAGTGCAAAATCTTTATGATTATCGATTATTTTCGTTTTTACATCTTTTATATTGAGATCTGCTCTAACTGTCAAAGCGTCATGATCTTTATAATCTCTAAAGACCTCTAAAGCAGAACTTTCTAGGTAAAGAAGGTGGCTAGCATCATCTCTAAGATAGTTTATTGATTTAGTATCGGTAAAGTGAGAAAGCTCTATTTGTTTAAAGTCTTTTAAATCCACTATTTTCTCCATATATTAATGTCGATTTTATAAATAGATTTTAGACAAAACATTTATCTTTTTCAAAGTTTATCAATCAATATTTTTAGTATAAATAATTAAGGTGGCAAAATTACTCAATTCTAAGCATTTAGAATGATCCATAGCAAATAATAATAGTAGCTATAAGTTAATATTAAAAACACTAAAAATGTTATAATAGGATCAAATTTTTATTAGAAGATTAAAGTATGATCGAGACAGATAGAATAATTTCAGCAAATACTGTACAAACTAAAGATGAAAACTTTATTGATAGAGCTATAAGACCAAAAACTTTAGCTGAGTATGAAGGTCAGCCTGCGGTACGTGAACAAATGGAGATTTTTATTCAAGCTGCGAAATCGCGAAATGATGCTCTTGATCATACTCTTATATTTGGGCCTCCAGGTTTAGGTAAAACAACATTATCAAATATTATAGCCAATGAAATGGAAGTGGAACTTAAGCAGACAAGTGGTCCAGTTTTAGAGAAAGCTGGAGATTTGGCGGCACTTTTGACTAACTTAGAAGAAAATGATGTTTTGTTTATTGATGAAATACACCGTTTAAGTCCTGTTGTTGAAGAAATATTATATCCCGCTATGGAAGATTATCAGCTTGATATTATGATTGGTGAAGGTCCTGCTGCTAGATCAATCAAAATTGATTTGCCACCATTTACATTAGTTGGAGCTACAACTAGAGCAGGTCTTTTGACTTCACCTCTCAGGGATAGATTTGGTATAATTCAAAGGCTAGAATTCTACTCGGTTGAGGATTTAGCTAAGATAGTTTATCGTTCAGCTAAGCTTTTAGATCTTGATATTACTGATGAAGGTGCTAACGAAATTGCTAAACGTTCAAGAGGTACACCAAGAATAGCGAATAGATTGCTACGTAGAGTTAGAGATTATGCTCAAGTTAAAGCTTCTGGGGTTATATCTTATGATATTGCTGATAAAGCTCTTACAATGTTAAAAGTCGATCCTGTAGGATTTGATCATATGGATCATAAATATTTACTTACTTTGATGGAAAAATTTGGTGGTGGGCCTGTAGGATTAGATACAATGGCAGCGGCACTTAGTGAAGAAAAGGGTACTATTGAGGATGTTATAGAACCTTATCTAATTCAGCAAGGATACATTATGCGTACAGCAAGAGGACGTATAGCAACTCTACTTGCATACAATCATTTTAAATTAAAAATACCAGATAGTTTATCATCAGATCAACAACAGAACTTATCTCTTTAATTCAGAACTTATTATTTAACAAGAAGTTTTAAGTTTATCTAAATTATTTGATTTAATTACACTATTTAATCTATTTTGATATTCATCTCCACCTAGCGAAGAATAATCTGTTAGTGTATTTATTAATTGATCTGTATTATTTGAGTCAATACCACCGGTTTGTCTGACTTGCCTGAATTTAGCAAATTTTTCTCCTGTATTTAATCTAAAGTAGTATCCAAGAATACTATCTCCAACATCTTTGAATGTCTCTACTTGTACATCTGAATCTTTAGCCTTGACACCACAATTTTCTTCAAAGCAGTGTAATCCAAAATAATTATTATAGTCAACTGCAAATCTAGATGTTCCCCAGCCAGTTTCAAGAATTGCTTGAGCAATTACTAGACTTTTAGGTGCGATATTAACTTTTGTAACTAAAGCATTAACTTGTTCTGGTAAGGTCTTAGCATCCCATATTTTATAGAATAATGTATATTTTTTGACTTTTGTTATTTGATTTTCATCTAAATCTTGTTTGTTATTAAGAATATTTTGTAGTTTTAAAATAGTTTGTCTTTGTTTGCATAGTTCTTGATTAGCTTCATCTATTTCTTTTGACATAAAGTTAATAAAACTTTTTTTCTTTTCAGATACATTTTTCATATCTCTAAAATCAGGTTTATAACTTCCTGCCGGTATAGGAGGAGTTTCTAAGTGATATTTATCAGAACTTGCAAAACTTATATTTATAAAAAATATAGTTAAAACAAAAAAGTACTTGCATAAATTTGTTGGATTCATATTTTTATAGCATCTAAGATTAATTTATTTAAATATAATTGTAACAATATATGTAAATATTTGTATAGTTATATTTCATAAGAACTTAATTTTCATAAATTAAGATATCTCCAGGTTGACAATTTAGATATTTACAAATTGCTTCTAAAGTAGAAAATCTAATAGCTTTTGCTTTTTCATTTTTTAAAATAGATAAATTTTGCTCGGTAATTCCAATAGCTTTAGCTAAATCTTTTGATTTTATCTGTTTTTCAATCATAATTTTAGCTAAGTTAACTCTTATAGCCATTTAAATATCCTTAAATTGTTAAATCGTTTTCTTCAGCAAGTTCATGAGCTTTTTGCATAACCTTTGATATTGTTATAATTACTCCCCCACATAACAATGCTAGAATTTCGTTAGTACCAATTGATATACCTACGAAACGTTCACCTATAGGATTATGATAGCTTAGAGTCAATGATATTAAAGGCTCAAAAATAATTTGAGCAAAAAAATAATATATCAATCCCCATCCTAATCTTTTGTATATCAAAACCACTTTCGAAGAAAAGACCTCAAGTCTCTCATAACACGTAAATAATTTGATTAAAAGAGCAATTATATAAAGTATTACTGAAACTGGTATCAAGCTAACTAAAAGTCCTATAATCCTAGTATCTAAAGCTATTGGTTGTGACATTTGATCGATATACTGCTGTGCTGTATCTGTGACATTGGGTATATATTCGCTCTGTGCAAAAGCCCAAAATGTTGGAACAGATATTATTATCAATACAAACACTATTCTAAAAATATTTTTGTAGAACTTACTGATTTTTTCTAAATTTTGCATAACTTTATTCCTTGTATTTAGAGATATGATATCTATTTTAGATTTATTTTACTGTTTATCAATAATTATTTATTGTTAAACAGTAATTTTTTTGTATAAATGTCAAAAAAATGAAGGAAAATAAAATATGTTTAGAAAAGTTTCATTAATGTTAGTTTTTTGTTTTTTTATTAATCTATCAGTTGCTAATAATCTACAAGATATTTAAAGGAATATAGCTACAAATAACTGCGTATTGATGATAAAGAAGAATTTAAAGCACCATGCATTGCTAAAGTAAATGATGAATCTGTAAAAGGAGTGAGTATTTTAATCTTTTAGTTAACCAATTAGAACTTAGCCAGAAAAATGGTTCTGACTATTTAACAAATATAGTAGTTCAAAAAATTAAAATGCAAGTATTAAATGAAATTTTAAGATATCTATTTATAAGCTGGAGATTTATATAAACTTTTATACCATGAGAATATAATTGCAGCAGCTATTAATTTACAAAGGCAAGGTAAAACACAGTATACAAATCTAAGAGATATCTCAAGATTATCAGAATCTGAAGCAAAAGAAGAATTAATAATAGGAAATGTTATAATCGTAGCTATTGCATAACTAAACTTAGCAATAAATGTGAGCATAGCATAGTAACCATTACCAAGCTCTTTTCGTTCAGGATAACTATCTATCCATTTAGCTAAAAGAATACTTGGAAGAATTAGTTCTGTAGCAAGTCCGGCACCAGAGATAAAGCTAATAATAGTAAAAAGTATATAGTCACCGTTTGATAATGCAAAAATAAAAGAAAATATACCAGCATAAAATAGAAGGGCATAACCCCACGTTTTAATAATTCCAAATCTTAGTGATATCTTCTTCATTATAGGTATAAAAATTATTGCTCCTAAGAAATACACAAATATATATAATCCAGTTAAATCTGGTGTTTTTAGAATATATTTACTAAAGAAAATAATAGTCACAGCAGGTAAAGTAGAACCTATAGTACTAACTGTATACCCTACGAATAGAAATATACCATCTCTATCTAGGTGATTAATATAGTTTTTAATATTAAAACTATATATTACGTGTTTAGATTTATCTTCTAGATTAACTTTATTTATCCATTTTAAGAAAAATACACTAGATATAATAATTAATATTATTGCCACTATAGCATATAGAAAATAACCATTCTGGTGAGGCATTATAGCTAAAAAAATAGATAGTAATACAGAAGCTACCAACACTCCTAAAATGTTAGAAATTTCTCGAGATGAGATTACAACCGATTTGCTATTATCATCCTTCAACCAAAGCGCGCCTTTAGTAGTTGAAAATATTGTAATATAGCTAAAAGCCAGTGTAGATAAAAAAATTCCAAGGGCAAGATTGACTATAATATTTGTAAATACAGGGATACATATAATATAAACACCAGCTATGAATATAGCGATTATAGCTATTAAACTAATTTTACTAAGATAATGAAATTTATCACAATACCAACCTATTATAGGGTCGAATATAGCATCTAATGTTCTTAAGATAAAAAGAACTATACTCAAAACTACCAAATTTATACCAAAGTTTGAATGATAATATTCAGGTATAAATATATATATAGGAATACTGGCAAAGGCTACGGGAAACGCTATAAATGCATAGTTAAATATATCTGATTTTTTGATGTTCATATAAACAATAAATTTATTGCATTAATATTATAATAGCACTTACTAGTATTTATTTTTGATAAAAATTGATATTACCAATTTATTTTTTTCTCTGGTATCCATTTATCTAAAAGAGCTCTGTATTTGATTTCTAATACATCTTTAGGAGGTAATTCTGGTAGCTTAGAATATAAATCAGCTTTTTGGAAAGCTTTTAATAAAGGTAGTAACAACCAATCTCTTTCATTAGCTAGCTCTTGATAAGCATGTCCCCCAGTTTGAGGAGTATGCCATGGATAAAATGAGTGATATCGTAGAAGATATAATCCTTCATATGGTATATCACTACCTTGCTCGAATACTTTATAAATATATTCATCATGGCCAAAACTCATATCGACATTATCAAAGCCACATTTTTTCTTATATTTTCCATAATGAGTTTCAGATTCATTATTATAGTCATTATAATCTTTAGAATCTTTAACAAATTCTCTATGGGCAAAAACATTAGCAGTAGCAAAAGGACAAGCGATTGGGTAAGTATCTCCAACTGTTGACCATTGAGGTAGCTCACCATATTCTGGTAGAGTCATGATTTTTCCTAAGTCATGGATGAATCCTACAAGAGGAAGCCATGACCAGTCTTTAATATGGCTATAAAGATTAGATAAAGTTTCTTTTTGAGAATAGAAGTTTTGCCATTCTATAGGTAGACTTTGCCATTCATGATCTCTAAATAATGATCTAATTAAAGCATTTTCTCTAATTTCAGTATTATTTTTTAAGAATTTATTTTGACAAGCCTCTGCTGTTTGATATGCATGTTCAATTTGTGGTAAATCATTATCAGGATCACTTTCATCATGAACATTTTCAAGAAGTTTAAATACTTCATAAACATCCATATTACCAAGCTCAAGTTTAAAATATTTTTGCTTCATTTGAGTAACATAATCTGGGTTTTGATTAATATGCATTTCTCTATATGTTCTTTCTACACGATCTTGGAATTTACTATCTGTATAATTACGAAACTCGCCAAATGTATTTTCTGCTGTTTGAGACATAATATTTCTCCTTTAAATTAATTTAAATTTCTTTACCCAAATATCTTGTTTTTATACCTTTATTAAGATTATTTTCAATAGTCTCTAGATCAATCCCTTTTGTTTCTGGAACAAAAAGATATGTAATAATAAATGCTAAACTTGCTACACAAGCATATATTCCAAAAGTAAATGAAACTCCTAGTTTTGTTAAGATAGTTAAGAATGTTGCGGCAACAACAAAGTTAGCTAGCCATTGTATAGATGCTACAAAACTCATGGCAGATCCTCTAACATTTAAAGGAAAAATTTCTGAAATAATTAGCCAGAACAGAGAACCAACACTAATACAATATCCAACAATATATATTAAAAGACAAATTAAGGCTAATATTGCAACTGTACTACTCGTAACATTATTAAGTAAATAAATCATACTAAATAAACTTAATGCAGCCATTGCAGATCCAATTAGTAGAAACTTTCTTCTCCCTAACTTATCAATAAATATTATAGTTACAATTGTAGCTATAAAGTTAACAAGCCCTAATGAAAGAGTCATAAGCATTTGCATTTCACTACCATTAAAACCAATATTTTCCATTATATACGGTCCATAATACATTACTGTATTGATACCAAAAAATTGTTGAAATATTCCAAGAGCCAAGCCAATGTATAAGACAGGGCGGACCTTCTTATTGAAAATAGCAGAAAATTTCGGCTTAGTTGTTGTTTGAAGATTATGCTGTATAGCTAATAATTCTTTAGAAACCTCCTGTTGTGTTTCTCTAATTTTAGCTAGAGTTTCACGAGCTTCATACTTTCTTCCTTTAGAGAATAACCACTTAGGTGAGTAGGGCATAAAGCACATTCCAATAAATAACATTATCGCAGGAGCCAAACCTGTAGCAATCATAATCCTCCAACTACCGCTACTAGTTAGGTAGTAATCAACTATAAATGCTATAACTTGCCCACCTGTAAGAAAAGCTCCATTCCAAAGTACTAGAGATCCTCTTTTAGATGCTGGAGCAACCTCTGCTATAAATAGTGGAACAGCATAAGATGCTACACCAATAGCTGCGCCTAACATAAATCTACCAATAACTAATGTTGCAATGTCTGGAGCTAAAGAAGCTATTAAAGTACCAATTATAAATAATAAGCTGGTAGCAATCATAACTCTTTTACGACCAAATTTGTCTGTAAAATAACCACTTATTAAAGCTCCAAAAAAAGCTCCTAGCACACAAAAGCTTACAACCATTTCTAATTGCCAATGACTTGCTAAGAAATCCTTTTGGATAAATGGAGTAGCTCCAGCAATAATAGAGGTATCAAAACCAAATAGTAAGCCACCAATTGCAGCGACAGCAACAATAATAATTACATAAAGCTTCGACGATTTTTGTTGATTTTGTTGCATTTTACTATCCTAGTAAATGATTCATGTTAAATATTCTAATTGATTGTGTATAAGTTAAATCATAAGCAATATCAAAAGCATCAGCTTTAGATATTCTGCCTTGAAGAACCATTTCTGCTAGGTATACTGAATCAACACGTCTGGCTATATCATGTCTAACAGGTATAGATAATAGGGCGCGAGTATCATCTATAAAACCTGAGCAGTTATAGAAGCCTGCTGTTTCTGTTACAGCATGGCGAAATCTTTTCATTCCTTCAGCAGAATCATTAAACCACCATGATGGTCCTAAAAAAACACTTGGATAATGTCCAGCTAAAGGAGCTAATTCACGTGAATAAGTTGATTCATCCATAGTAAATAGTACTGTTTTGAAATTATGATTATTACCAACTTTACTCAAAAGGGGATGTAAGCCATTTACATAATCACATTTTAGAGGAATATCACAACCCTTATCATTACCAAATTTTCTTTGGATACGTGTGTTATGATTTCTAAAAACACCAGCATGAACTTGCATAACAAGCCCATCATCAGTAGCCATTTTTGCCATTTCAGTAAGCATTTGACCACTAAAAACTTGTTTTTCTTTAGCGCTAGCAGTATTGGAAACTATTTTTTTAAACAAACTGTGACGTTCGGTTTTATTTAAATCATAAGTATTTGGAACTGTAATACCATGATCAGAAGCAGTAGCTCCATTAGCTTTGAAAAACTCACGTCTTTCTGCTAAAACATTAATGAAGTCATTATAGGAGTCTATTTTTGTATTAAGTTTTTTTGCTAGTTTCTTTATGTTTTTATGAACTGGGTGTAGCTCTGGATTTGTGACACTATCTGGACGAAATGTTGGAACTACTTTACACTCAAAATTAGAATTAGCTATATTTTTATGATGTTGTAAATCATCAGCGACATCATCGGTAGTAGCAATAACCTTTATATTAAACTTTTGACATATTTCACGAGGAAGAAACTCTTTTTGCTTTAAACAGTTATCTATATGTTCATATAGTTCATCAGATGTTTTAGTATTAAAAGGTTTATGATATTTAAATACATCTTTAAGTTGCGCATCAAACCATAGACCGACTTGAGTTCCTCTAAATAAATACCAGTTTTCTGCAACTTTTTTCCATATTTTTTTAGGATCAGTTTCAACTGGTTTACCATCTTTTCGAGCAATTCCAAAATCCTCTAACTTTAAACCTTGAGAGTAAAACATTCTAAAAATATAATGATCAGGTTTTATAAGAAGCTCAACAGGGTTTTCAAATGCTTGATTTTCATCAAACCATTTTGGATCAGTATGACCATGAGGACTGATTATTGGTAGGTTTTTTATATGTTGATAAATCTCAAGAGCTAAATCTCTTGTTTGTTTATCTACTGGCATTAATACGTTATCGTTTAACATATACTCCTCCTTTATATTAACGATGAACTTCCTATAGCAATAATGTTTTCTTGGTTTAAATACTCTTGTTGATTTTGAGCATTAATTCCTCCAGTTGCACAAAATTTAACTTCAGGGAAAACTGCCTTATAGTTTTTTAAAAGCTTAATTCCTCCAAATGCTTCAGCTGGAAAAAATTTGATAGTTCTAAAACCATAACTCATGACTGTCATAATTTCAAAAGGTGTCACAGCACCTGGTAGATACTTAAGGTTATGTTCTTGGGCAAATTTTAGTAATTCATGGCTAGCTCCTGGAGAAACATAAAAATCAGCTTCAAGAAATCTTGCTTTTCTAAATAGCTCTATATTTGTTATAGTTCCTATGCCAATAATCAAATCATTATTAGACTTGATTACTTTTTCGATAACATCTAAAGAATTAGGTGTTCTAAGGGTGAACTCAACTATATTAAGCTTTTTCTCTCTTACTTTTTTTAATATCGATTCTGCTTGTTCAATAGTATCTGCAGATACCACTGGTATTAAGGGATTATTTTTGAGCAATTCACCTGTTGGCATTTATCAACTCCTTTAACTGATTTGTGTAGATGTCTGTATGGCTTTTATCAATTATAGCACCTTGATGCTGTATAATCTCAGCTGCAAAATTTTGAGCAAATTCAATACTTGCTTGCAAATTTAGGTTATTAGAGAAAGCTGTTAAAAAAGCAGCATTAAAGCTATCTCCAGCTGCAGTTGTATCTATAGGTGTAACTATTTTAGTAGCTTTAATTAAGCTAATTGTATTTTGATATTGTAATACAGTAGGATTTGTACCGTGTTTAATAATAACTATAGGAATATCAAATTTATTATATCTATCTAAGGTTTTTTGATAATTAACATCATCAAAAAGCAACTCTTCATCATCAAAAGTTGTTAAAACTATCGTTACATGTTTTAGTATTCTTTCTAAGAATGCTTTGGTTTGTTCTTTAGATCTCCAACATTTAGGGCGATAATTTAAATCAAAAATTATTTCTTTGTCATCACCTGAGTTTCTAAAATCTTTTAACCAGTTTGCAAATATACCTAGCTGTTTGTCATCCCATCTTGAGAGAGAGATACCTGAGAAATATAAGTAATTATACTCTTTATTATATCTATCTAAATTTTCTTTTGGTAAGTGATAGAAAATATCTTTGATAGGAGCTTGTTCACGCCAATAATAAAAACTTCTTTCACCTTGATTATCTGTTTGTATAGCATATAAGCCAGGGATCCTACCTTTTTTTTTTAAAACTTCAGAAGTATTAATATTCTCAGTATCCCAATGAGATATCATCTGAGCTGAAAAGTTATCATCTCCAAGAGCTGTGAGAAAAGAAACATCTCCATTAAGTCTTGCAAAATATAATGCTGTATTTAAAACATCGCCACCAAAGTTTAATTTAGCTTGAGAACCTAACTGGATTTGACCACTAAGCTCAAGCATACACTCGCCAATAGCTAAAAGTTTATTTTGACTCATTTTCTAGTTCTCTTTTTACAGCGTATGCAACACCGCGAACTTCAGCAAGACCTTTCATGCGTCCAATGCATGAATATCCAGGATTAGTTTTTTTATCTAAATCTGAAAGCATTTGTTGACCATGATCTGGTCGCATGTATATAGGCTGCGAGTCTTTTTCTATTTTTAAGATTTCTTTCACAAGAGCATACATATCTGTATTGCCACATAAGTGTTCAGCCTCATAGAAACTGCGGTTATTAGGATTAAGAGCAACATTTCTTAGATGTGTAAAATAAATTCTTCTACCAATTTTTTTCGCCATAAGAGGAAGATTATTATCCCATCTAGAACCTAATGATCCAGCACAGAATGTTATACCATTAGCCATAGATGGTATATTTTCAAATAACCAGTCATAATCTTCTATAGTGCTAATTATTCTTGGTAAGCCGAATAATTCAAACGGAGGATCATCAGGGTGTATAGCTAACTTCGCTCCAACTTCTTCGGCTACCGGAATTACTTTTTTCAAAAAATATACTAAATTTTCACGTAATTTTTCTTTATTAATATCTTTATACTCATCTAGTGCTGCTTGAAACTGTTCTACTGAAAAGCTTTCTTCAGCACCAGGTAGACCCGCAATTATATTACCTGTAAGTTTTTCTATTTCAGCATCTGACATGTTCTCAAAATATTCTTTTGCTTGAGAGATTACATCAATTTTATAATCTTTCTCGGCATTTTGTCTTTTTAATATATGAATATCAAAAGCAGCAAATGCTATCTCATCAAAAGATAAAGTCTTTGCACCTGTGGAAGTTTGTTTACCTAAATCTGTACGAGTCCAATCTAATACAGGCATAAAATTATAGATAATTAATTTAATACCACATTTAGCTAAATTACGAATGCTTTGACAGTAGTTATCTATATATTCATCACGTGTAGACTTACCTCTTTTGATATCCTCATGAACCGGAATACTTTCTACAACAGACCATATTAAATTTGTTTTACCCAGCTTATTAGAGCTCTCAACCTCAAGTTGTCTTTTTTGAATTTCTTCTACGGACCAGACTTTTCCATTAGGTATATGGTGTAGAGCAGTTACAATATCAGTAACTCCAGTTTGCATAATATCTTCGATACATACAGGATCATTTGGACCAAACCAACGCCATGATTCTATCATTTTATTCTCCTAATTTAGTAAGAGTTTTAATAACGCCATTTTTATTAATTTCTTCAATAAAAAACACTATTTTTTCTTTTAAATACTTATTTGTTGCTATTGTTTCTGGGAATATGCTTTTTAATGATAAGAAACAATTAACTATATCAGTAATTTGAGTATTTTCTTGATATATTGACTTATAATCATTTTGTAGAGGATCACTAATTTCTAATATTTTTCCATATTGATCTTTACCACTACAAAATAATATCCAACCTGCTAATCCTAGAGCCAAAATATCATAATTTTGTTTTTTTTCTAAAAGATGTGCTAATGATCCTAACCATCTTTGAGGTATTTTTTTAGAGCCATCCATGGCTATCTGTTCAGTCTTATGCTTTAAATGAGGGTTAGCAAATCTATGTAAAAGTTTATCAGCATATTTACTGGTTGAGATCTCTTGTGGTAAACCATCTACTAATGGAGCTGCAATTTCTAGCATATATTTTTTAATAAAATTATAAAACTCAGACTTAGATATAACTTCATCTACTGTTTTTAAACCAGCATAAGCCCCTAGATAAGCGATCAAACTATGACTACCATTTAGCATAGTTAGTTTTAATTTCTCGAAAGGTTCTATATCTTCAACAAATTCTACGCCTACTTTTTCTAGAGCGGGGCGACCATTAGCAAAATTATCTTCGATAACCCATTGAGAGAATTCTTCCGTTGCTACTGCTGAGATATCTTTTTGGCCAATCATATTTTCAATATTATCTAGAGTTTGTTGAGTAACAGCTGGAACAATTCTATCTACCATTGAGCTAGGGAAACTCACATTTTCTGCTACCCAAATACTAAACTGTTTATCTATTTTACTTGAGAAGTTTAGAATAGCTTTTTCTAGAATTTTGCCATTATTTGGCATATTATCACAACTTAACAAAGTTATAGCTTTAGCATTTTTATTCCAACGTTTATATAGTCCAGCAACTGTAATTCCTATAGCAGTTTTAGGAGAGTTAATATTTGCCAAATCATAAGCTATATCAGAATTTTCAAAATTTAATTCTTGAGTTGATAAATCAACATAATAACCTTTTTCAGTAACTGTATAGGTGACTATTTTTATATTAGGATCTGAAATTTTAGTTATTAGATCTTGAGATTGACCATTACCTGCAAAGTAAACATCTTTTAATGCACCTATTATAGTATTTTTAGTGCTAGATTCATCATTGGTTGATAATGTATATAAGCAATCATTTGCTTTTAAATCATCAATTAATTTTTGATTAGTTCTAATTGTGCCACTTATATAACCCCAGTTTAGGGCATTTTGATCATCAGTATTAAGTAACTTATCAATATAGAACACTTGGTGGGCTCTATGAAATGCTCCGATACCTATATGCAATATTCCTGGTTTTAAATTATTACGATCATAACTCGGTAAACTACAATTATGTAATTTTTGAAGATTAAGCATTATATTTTAAATCCTTATTCATATTGATTATTTGAGGTTGAGTAACTCTAAAGTTCTCATGACCATCATATTTCCAACTAATATCCAGTTTAGCATTTTTATTTGTAAGTTGAATATGTAAAATACCACTTTTATTATTTAGGTATTCCATAGTCTCACCATCATCTAAATATACTTGATGCTGAGTAATTTCTTTATTTAAAGAAGGATAAACCTTATATGCTAAATTTTGCTCAAAATTATTAAATTTAGCCTTTTGTTTATTTATAACAATTACACTTCCTTCTTTAACAAATATTGGAATACTTTGTATATCTACATTTAAACTAATAGTTTTTCCACCTTGATAAATTTCCCCAGTATAGTAGTCATACCAGTTTGAACCCTCAGGTAAGTATATCTCTCGAACTCTTTGATATTTTTCTAAAATATTTGCTATAAGTAGATTTCCCATCATAAAGTCTGGAGTCTCTTGAAATGTTTTCGCATCATTTTCAAAATCATAAAAAGTTGGCTTAATAACAGGTTTAGCATTTTTATAAGCTTGATAACATAATTGATAAATATAAGGAATTATTTCATTACGTAAGTCAAAAGCAGCTTGAATAGTTTTTAAAGCTTCTGGATACATCCAAGGAGTGTTTACTGATTTATCATCATTCCATGAGTGAATAGTAAATCTAGGATAAAATATACCATGTTGAATCCAACGTATTAATAGCTCAGGCTCTGGAGCAGGACCACTAAATCCACCTATATCATGCCCAAAGTTATAAATACCTGATAAAGATAAACCCTTAGACATTTCTAAGTTATATTTTAAAGTTTTCCATTCAGTATAGTTATCACCAGTCCAAGTTTGAGCATATCTTTGTAGTCCTGCACATCCTGATCTTGTAATTAGATAAGGACGCTTGTTTGGAGCAAAAGCTTTTTGAGCTTCAAAACTAGACTTAGTCATAAGAAGTGCCTGAACTGGCTTTATATGTTTGATTTTTATTTCTTTACCAAAGCCATAACATATCGCATCACCATTATAGACTTCATATTCATTATTATCATTCCATGTAGATTCTATACCTTTTTCTAGAAGCTGTCTTGTAACATTGTCTTGCCACCAATCTATGGTTTTTGGATTTGTAAAGTCTAAATAGTAACCTAGTTCATCCCAATATTGTACAAGTTCAGGTTTAGTATAATATTTGTTATATACAAAGCCATTAAAACTAGCTACTTCATCTAATTTAGGATGATCTTGGAGTAAGCAAGGTTTAATATTTGCACATAGTTTAATACCATTATCATGATATTTTTTAGTAAAAGCTTCTATATGTGGGAATTTTGAATGATTCCAATTAAAGACATATCTTTTGTCACCTATAGAGGTATACCCTGAACTTAGTTGGAACGAACCACATTGGATATTATATTTTTGACAGTCATCAATAAAATTATCCATTTGATCTTGAGCATCTGGAAGATCTGTGTAGGTCATTGTTGAGCCTGAATAATATAAACTCCAATAGGGTGGTAGTATAGTTTTTCCTGTGATTGTGCTAAAAGTTTCTGTAATATCAGCAATCTTATCACCAACTATAAAATAATAATCTAAATCTCCAGCTTTAGCCTCATAACTAATATAAGGACCATGATAGTTATCAATCTCTTTACCAAAGTTAAAAACACTATCACTTAAATTATCATAGAAAACTCCAAAAGAACTTTTATTTATAGGATTATGAGATATGAAAAAAGGAATGTGTTTATATAAAGGATCAGAGCTTTCTGCATCATAACCCATAGGGTCAATTGATTTCATTTCATATCGTTTTTTATCACGGTTAACAGAGCCAGTCTTTTCACCAAGACCAAAAAACATAGCATTAGGATCTTTTTTTATAGCATGATATACACCACGATCTGACCAGAAGTCTAAATTATATGCTTGGGTTTGTAAGTCTTGAGATACTTTAATCCATTTATTAGAGTTGTCTTTTTTGTACCAATTTATAATAAAGCCATTAAGTTTTATTTCACACTTTAGTTTTGATGTTTCTATAAAAGCAAAATCACCATTACCATAAGCTTCAAATTTAGGGCAGCTAAAACTAGATGTATCTAGCCTATCAGTCCCTTCAAATAGAATATCATCTTTTGTTATTGACCAAGTCTTATTTAATACTGGCTTTAAAGATTTAGTAAAAAGTATTCTAAAAATATTTTCCTCTAATACGTAGACTCTAACAAAAATTTGTTTCTCTGGTTGTTCAAATAAAATATGATCAGCTCGAGTATCTCTTAGTTCAAATTTGCAAATATCTAACATAATTTATAATCCTAAAATGCGTTATTTCGACCCCAAGTTTTTTCATGAGGCCAACCAGTAAGTTCTTCAACAATATTGATAGCTTCTTTGGGAGCCTTTTCAAGTTCTCCTCCTGCTCTTAGTCTCTCTAGTTCAGTTACTAATATGGAATGTTTTGCTTGAGTTAATCTAAATCTTGAACTTGCAATAGCTCCGATAATACAAAACAATATAGTACCGCCAATAAAACAAATATTTATTCCTAATAAAGCAGATTCTGACTGGGTTACTATCCCTGCTTTAAAATTAAATATAGATAATGTAAAACCAACTATTGCAAATGCTAATGCTTGAACTAATTTACGTGAAACAGTCATTGTACTAGCGAAAGTTCCTTCTCTTCTTTTAGTAGTTAATGCTTCATCGATATCTGCAATAAAATTATAGATATTCCATGGTGTGAAATAGCATCCTGCTCTAGCGAAACCTAAAACAAATATAATTACAACAAATGAAACTAGAGCAAGAATCGGAGTAAACATGGGAATAACAAGGAAACTAAACATACTTACAATAAGACAGCTAATAGCAATTCTATAGCTCATCACACTACCAACTTTTATACATAAATATGCAAATATAGGTACCGAAATAACCTGAATTATTGAAAAACAGGTATATACAATTGATGCGGAACTAATATTGTAATCTAATATAAAAGTAAAATAGTAAGCGAAACTTGCACCAAATACATCTAATGCAACAAAAGCACCGATATACATCAAGAGATTAAGTCTAAATGCTCGGACTCGTAGTGTCGAAAATATGTTAATAAATATAAATTTTATTTCTTTTAATAACGATGAGTGATCTTTTTTTGAAACTTCAACTTTTCTTTCCCAAGTGAACTTATAAACAAAGAACCATGGTAGCATGAATAGGATTGCACAAATAATACCCATAATTATAAAAGATGTCTTTTCATCTGCAAAAAAATACATAATAGCTGCGGGTAAAAATCCTGCAATAATATTAGAGCTTTGTGAGAAAATCATCCTAATTCCAGTCATTTTTGATCTGACATCATAGCTATCAGTCATTTCCGCAGCTAATGTTTCATAAGGGACTTGAATCATCGTAAAAATGAAGTTAAAAGCAATATAACCAAATAAGTAATACCAAAAACCAAATCCAGGAATCCAAAGTAATGCAAATACTGAAACTAGAGGAGCACCTATTACAAAGAAAAATCTTCTTCTACCTAAAGGTCCTCTCCAATTATCTGAAATATATCCCATAATTGGATCTGCAAATACATCAAGACCTCTACCAATTGCTACTATCAGCCCAGCCTCTGCAGCAGATAATCCAGCTATATTTGTATAGAAGTACATTAGCCATAAACCTAGAATAGTAAAAGCGCCACCACCAAAAAAATCACCTGATCCATAGGCAACCATATTTTTAAATTTAACTTCTTTAATATTTGACATTACTCTTTTACCTAAAATGGTTATAACTTAAATATAAGTGATTTAGAATTGATTTTAAATATAAATTAAAGCTCGAGTAATAGTTTTTGATTATCAATCAATTAGTAAATGATTAATTATTAATATTCTTTTAAAGCATTTTTTTCTTATCATACTGATCGATACTAGCTATAATCGAATTTAAAATAAAATTACTATGGATAAAATTGATGAATATTAGAAAGCAAAATTCATTCTTTTTGCTATGTTTTTTCGAATTCTTTGAAAGATTTGGTTACTACGGATTTAGTTATACGGCTATTTTATTTTTTATGAGTCAATATGGTTTTGATTTTACAGAAAAACAAGCAGTACTTCTATTTGGTGGCTTTGCTTCATTAACATATGTTTTTAATGCTATTGGTGGATATGTCGCAGATAAAGTCTTTGGTATAAAAAGAACTATGTTTTTAGGAGCTATTTTTCTTTTAATTGGATATTTTAGCTTAGCACTAAGCCCTTATTTTGTAAGCATTGATAACTATGTTTATATAAGTTTAGCTTGTATTATTGTGGGATCTTCATTATTTAAGCCAGCGCCTACAAACTTAATTTCTAGAATGTATACAGATAAACTAAAATTAGATTCTGTCTATACATATTTTTATATGTCAATAAACTTAGGATCACTATCTGCATCTCTTTTGATACCCGTTTTAGCAACTAAATATGGTTATACTGTTGCATATGGTGTGTGTTCTGTAGGTTTTGCGATAGGCATATTAAATAGTATATTAAGTTATTCTAGTATCAAAAATATTGGTAATGAAGTCGATTTTAAAAATATTGGATATCTAAAAACTATCCTCATCGTGTTAATTTTTATCATTGCTATCATGGGGCTTAGTATAATTTTACAAGCTAATGATACTATTAATTATATTTTATGGTTTGGTGCGGGACTTATTTTTGGAGTATTTGCTTTTCAAATCTATGTTGAGAAAGATCCTAGCTCAAGAAAAAAGATAGTAGCTGCAATAATTTTATTAGTTTATGCGGTACTGTTTTTTATAATATATCAGCAGAAATCAACCTCATTCTTCTTGTTTAATGTACATCATGTTAATTTAAATTTATTTGGTTATAGTGTTAATCCTCAAAGTATACCTGGAGTTTTAAATACTGCTGGTGTAATTATATTGTCCCCAATATTAGCTTTTATATACACAAAGCTAGGGGCGAAAGATTTTAGCTTACCATTTAAGTTTGCTTTGGGAATCCTATTCTGTGGTTTAGCATATGGTAGTATGTTTTTAGCATGTATGATTAATGATCCTACAGCTAAAGTTAGTATACTTTGGGAAGTTTTAGCAATAACAGTGTTTTTCTCAGCGGGTGAATTATTAATCTCAGCTCTAGGATTGTCTTTGATGGCTAAATTATTACCTCAAAGAATAACTGGCTTTGCTATGGGAACATGGTTTATAACATCAGCTATTGGTATTAAGATTGGTACAACAATTGCTCAAGCAGTTTCAAGTGGTATACAATATGATGAGTCAAAAGGCTTTGATATTCAGATGACGATAAGTAGTTTCCATAAATACCAGGAATTATTTGGCTATGTTTCTCTAGTTGCGATAGTTTTTGCAATAATTGCTTTTGTAATTGGCAAAAAACTTAATAAAATGATCCAAGATTAAATTATATTACCTAGTTATGCATAATCAATTCTCTACTAAAAAAGCATTAATTTTATTACTAATGACTATAACAATGTGGTCAACAGCTTTTATTGGAATACGTTATTTGATGCTAAATGGATTTAGTGCTGGAGGCTTGTCTTTAGCTAGATATGGTATAGCTAGTATTGTTATGCTTATAATATTTGTTAGACAAAAAAATAAAACTAAGCCTAATTTAAAAGATTTGTTGAGATTTGCTATTTTAGGCTTTTTTGGTTTCTTTGCATATAATGTATTGTTAAATTCAGGAGAATCTAGAATTACTGCATCTAGTGCTAACTTTATTATAGCTCAGGCTCCTATAATTGTAGCTATATTTGCATTTATATTCTGGGGTGAAAAAATTAATAAGTATGGTATTTTCGGATTTGTCTTAGCCATTATAGGTGCTGCAGTAATTTTTTGTTCGAAGAATGATACCTCATTTGAGTTTATTGGTATTTGCTTAGTTTATGGAGCTTGTTTTTCAGGTGCTATTTACTCAGTTTTTCAGAAAAGTTTATTTATAAAGTTTCACCCAATTGAAGCTATTACCTATTGTATTTGGTTTGGCACAATTATGTTGATGGTATATTCTAATGAGGCTTATGTGGAATTATCTACAGCAAATTTCACAAGTATCTTTGTTGTAATTTATATAGGAGTATTTCCTGGAGCATTAGGTTACCTATTTTGGGGTTATGCTTTTAGAAATATTCCCGCAACAGTCGCTATTAGTTCGTTATATTTTATGCCTATTATTTCTTTATTTTTAGGTTCGATTCTCTTGGGAGAGACAGAAGCATATATATCAATAGTTGGTGGAATAATAAGTGTTGTAGGGGCTTTTATAATTAGTAAATATGGCTTAAATAAAAAAACTAACTAAAACTCTTAAATTGTTTGTCTTACCACATTTTAATAAAAATCTTTTTTGTCTATAATATCTGCAAGTTTTTAAATAAAGGATAAATATGCAAATAGTTGATCAAATGAGAGATCAGGCTCTTGAAGAGCTAAATCTTGTCAGTGATAAAAAATCTCTAGATGATATTCGAGTAAAATATCTTGGTAAAAAAGGTGAACTGACAGGTATGATGAGGCTAATAGCTACACTACCTAATGAAGAAAAGCCAAAGCTTGGTCAAGCTGTTAATATTGCAAAAGAAGCACTTCAAAATGCTATTAATGAAAAATTAGCAAAATTTGAAGAAGCAGAACTAAATGAAAAATTAGCAAGTGAAAAAATTGATGTTACATTAAAAGGAGTAGGGCAAAATCAAGGTTCACTACATCCTGTAACAAAAACACTTAATCGAATTGAAGCATTTTTTAAACAAAATGGTTTTGCAGTAGAAGTAGGACCTGAGATTGAAAGTGATTATTATAATTTTGAGACTCTAAATATACCGTCGCATCATCCAGCTCGTGCTATGCATGATACTTTTTATATTGATGATACTCATGTACTTAGAACTCATACATCAGGTGTTCAGATCAGAACTATGGAAAAGCAACAACCACCTATTAGAATTATTGCTCCAGGTAGAGTTTATCGTTGTGATTCAGATATTACACATACACCTATGTTTCATCAGGTGGAAGGATTGCTTGTAGATAAAGATGTTTCATTTGCTGATCTAAAAGGTTTGTTACATGCTTTTCTTAACTCATTCTTTGAAAAGGATCTAAAAGTAAGATTTAGACCATCATATTTTCCATTCACAGAGCCATCTGCGGAGGCTGATATGGAGTGTGTAATGTGCGATGGCAAAGGCTGTAGAGTTTGTAAACACACTGGTTGGTTAGAGGTTCTTGGTTGTGGTATGGTGCATCCTAAAGTATTAAAAGCTGGGAATATAGATTCTGAAAATTACCAAGGATTTGCTTTTGGTATGGGTGTTGAGAGATTATCAATGCTTAGATACGGTATTGATGATTTAAGAATGTTCTTTGAGAATGATCTAAGATTTTTGAAACAGTTTTAATTATTATTTGAGGTTTATAAATGAAATTTTCACATAATTGGTTAAATGAATATCTAGGTGATACTCAAAATAGCCAAAATTTGGCAGATACTTTAACTTTAGCTGGTTTAGAAGTAGATGCAATTGAACCAGTTGTCGCAGAGAAAGTCAGTGGTGTTGTTGTTGGTCAGATCAAAACTATCAATAAACATCCTGATGCCGATAAGCTTAATATTTGTACTGTAGATGTAGCAGAAGGTGAGCTTCTAACTATAGTTTGTGGTGCTAGTAATATATATGAAGGTATGAAAGCACCAGTTGCAAAAATTGGAGCTGTTTTACCAGGTGATTTTAAAATCAAAAAATCAAAGCTAAGAGGACAAGAGTCTTTTGGTATGATGTGTTCTGAAGAAGAGCTTGGCTTGGCTGAAAAAGCTGATGGCTTAATGGATCTGCCTACAGATGCTCCAGTTGGTGTTGATATTAATAAATATCTAAATTTAGATGATAATATTATCGAAGTCGATCTAACTCCAAATAGAGCTGATTGTTTGAGTGTATACGGTATAGCCCGCGAAGTTTCTGCACTTACAAAAACAGAGCTTAAAGATTTGGAAATACTAGAACCTAAAGCAACTATTACAGACACTAAAGATGTCAGCATTACTGCAGTAGATGCATGTCATGCATATTATGGTTGTATTATCAAAAATGTAAATAATAATGTCCAAACTCCGTTATGGATGGTTGAAAAATTAAGAAGAAGTGGTATTGGAAGTATCTCATTTTTTGTAGATGTAACAAATTATGTATTATTACTAACTGGTCAGCCAATGCATGCTTTTGATTTAGATAAGTTGGATGGTAGTATAAATGTTCGCTATGCAGATAATAATGAACAACTAACTCTTTTAGATGAAACAGAAGTTAAATTACAATCAGATACTCTAGTAATAGCAGATGATTCAAGAGCTCTAGCTATAGCTGGTGTGATGGGAGGTTTAGATTCATCAATAACTGATAGCACAACTAATATATTCTTAGAAAGCGCATTCTTTGTACCAGAAAAAATTGCTGGTAAGGCACGTAAATATAATCTACATACTGATTCATCACATAGATTTGAGCGTGGAGTTGATCCGCAATTAGCTGAAAAAGCAATGAAAATAGCTATCAAATTAATAAATGAAATTGCAGGTGGTGAAGTTGCTCCAATTCATGGATCAGAAGATTTACAAAAGTTAAATAAGCAAAATAAAATTACTCTTTCTATTAAAAAACTAAATCGTGTATTAGGAACTGATTTTGATATAGAATATGTAACAGAAGTTCTCAAAGCATTACACATGGATGTAGAAACAAGCTTTGATAGTAATTGTATAGAAGTATTACCTCCCTCATATCGTTTTGATATGGAAATCCCTGAGGATCTAATAGAGGAAGTTGCTCGTGTGTATGGTTATTCAAAACTACCTGAAACTATGCCTAAGTATGCTGCAACTAAGATAAATATTTCAGAAACAAAGCAATCTTATGATGTTTTAAACTCTAGGTTAGTTGATAGAGGTTATCATGAAGCTATTAATTATAGCTTTATAGATCCTAAGTTTGATGAGTTTTTCTTTGAGCAAAAGGGTATCGCTATTAGAAATCCAATTTCTCAAGATTTATCTGTAATGAGACAATCTTTGATACCTGGATTGATCAATTCATTTAAGGCAAACACATCACGTCAACAAAATAGAATAAGAGTATTTGAGAAGGGCGCTTGTTTCAAACTAGAGAATAAGCAAAGAGTTCAATTTGATAGAGTTGCAGGTTTAGTTTATGGAGAACTGCTGAATCCAAACTGGTCTAATACAAAAAAAGTAGACTTCTTTGATATTAAAGCTGATATTGAGGCGCTTTGTGCTGATATTGCTGATCTAAACTTTGAAGTATGTGATGATGTTAATTGGCTACATCCTGGCCAATCAGCTTATGTGCTTGCTGGCGGTAATAAGATTGGTGTTATTGGTGTAATTCATCCATCAGTTTTAAAAACTTTCCAGATTAAAGCTAAGGCTCCTATAGTGTTTGAATTAAATTTGGATGTTTTAGTTAATAAGAAAATACCTAGTTTTGAAAAAATTTCTAAATATCCATCTGTATCAAGAGATATATCATTCTTAGTTGATAAATCTGTACTTGCTGGAGATATTACCAAAGCTATCAATGACCTTAATATAAGCATACTAAAAGATGTAAGTATTTTTGATATCTATGAGTCTGACGAAAATGCAAGAAAGAGCATAGCTTTAAGCATGCTTTTCCAAGATAATGATAAAACTTTAGATGATATAATTATAAACCAAGCTACAGATTCTACTTTATCTATTCTAAAAGATAAGTTTAACGCAGAACAAAGAGTTTAATTTTATGTTAGAATGGGAATAACATAGTCATACTCTAAAGGATGAGTAGATGTTATTTCTAGCTGTTTGTTTTATCATCACAGGGATGATTGTTGGTATTCTTTCAGGACTTTTTGGTCTTGGTGGAGGGTTAACTATAGTTCCACTTATGATGGTATTTATATCGGTATATGAGCCTAGCTTTAGTGCTAATGCTATGCATATAGCAGTTGCTACATCTCTTTTTGTAATGATATTTACTTCAACTATTACAACATATTCACATCATAGAGCCAATAATATAATATGGAGAGTGGCTATTCCTATAAAGTATGGTGTCATAATAGGAGCTATTTTAGGAGCGATACTTGCAAGTTTTTTATCAAGTAAAGTATTAAAAATATTTTTTATAATATTTTTGATTTATACAGTTATCAAATGGGCTGTTAAATCATTTTCTAAAAAAAGCAAGAGTGATAATATTAGTCAGAGGATAGAGCCTAAGAGGATATTATCTATTATCTATGGTGGCTTTACTGGTGCCATAGCTGTACTTCTTGGTATTGGCTCTAGTGTTATGATTGTGCCATTTTTAAAACATAAAAATTTTACTATGAGTCAGTCAGCAGCAATAGCAGCGGCTGTTACACCTTTTATTGCTTTATTAGGAGCTATTACATATATAGTTACAGGTCTTTCAGATTCCATGTTACCAGAATTATGTCTGGGATATGTGTATATTCCCGCGGCAGTCGGTATGATTTTAGGTTCGCTAATTGGAGCTCCTATAGGTACTAGATTATCAGCTAAAATAACTCCTATAATACAGAATGTTATATACTTTATATTTTTGATTATAATATTAATTATAATGGTTAGTTAATAGTTGACATAACTGCCTATAATAGAGCTGTCTAATGCACAAAGTCGCTGCACCTATTTTATCTATCATTTTTTTTATAAATGGGTATTCTGATAACTTAAGCAATGAGCAGCAAAATAATTATTCTTCAGATTTAACACAAACAGTTGATGATGTGACTATACAGTATGGAGAGTCATTAAATAAAAATAAAATTAATCAGATAAAAACCTACACTTATGATGATTTGATAAATAGTCAATTAAATACATCTTATCTTAAATATAAATCTTTTAATGGTTTTAGGGTTAATGAAGTATTTTCACATGCAATGCTAAATCCACTTAAACGTACAGGACATCCTCTATTTATGATGCAAGCTAGAAAAGATGGTTTACTAGAGGATGGATATATTTATACAGGTGGTAAAACAGCTTTTATTGATTGGAATAGGCTTCATGCAATACATAATCAAGGAGAAACTAAAGATTTTTCTTATTTTATAGATGGATATGTAGCTTCTACATTATCTAAATGGATTAGTGCTTTTGGTAGTCTTACTGTATATAACGATGGCGCTGGAACACATGTAATTCCTTATTCATGGTATATAACAGTAGGAGATTTATCAGAGAGCAATATTTTTGGTTATGTAGCAAATGATGTAGTCATGTTTGGTAATTTTGATATTGTATCAAATTATGTTTCTACTTTAACCCGTTTATATTTTATGCAATCAGGAGGTAATGCAAATCTATCATATGCAACAGACAGTATTCTTCTGAATGCTGTTATACTTAACTCAAATACAAAAGGCTATTTTGGAACTACGAATGCTGATAGCAAGGGAGGTATTGGATATACTTTAAATGCTAAATATACCTATAAAATGTCGACCGAAGGAAATTATCAGTATTTTGGTATAGCCTATACAAATTCTTCAGGATTCAATTCAACCACAAATGGTAGAGTAGGGGTATTTGATGCTCATTACGTTGCGGCAATATCTGATTTTAATTTTTTCGTTGAAGGAGCTGTTACAGACAAAGGTGTTAGTGGAGTTAATTATTCATCAGCAATTAGTTCAAATAAAATTTCAGGAGTTCCTTTCTTTGGATCAATTAGACCAGATTCTCAGTATATCTATGATAATTTTTTAAACTCTGGTGGCGTGGTTGGATCATGGTCAATACAAGGTAGTTATACTTGGAACTTATTTGAGAAAAGTTTTATAACATATTTAGATTATTCTCAACTTTATCAAAATACAAATAATAATGCTCTTCAGTATGGTGGAGGGTTTCGTTATAACTTATTGTATAGTTCATGGCTTGGTTTAGATTATACAAGTATCGCAACTAAAAGTACCGAGTATAAAAGCTCACAAAATTATTTGTCCATTAGTTATGTGATTTATGTGTAATATTTTTTAACCTTTCAAAATTAAATTCTTTTGTATTCCTAGACCATCTATTTCTAACTCAAGCACATCATTTTCTTGCAAATAACTAATCTCTAAACCAAGAATTTGATTTTCAAGCTGAACTCCCTGAGGAGTTCCCGTTAAAATAACATCTCCAGCTTCTAAGGTAAAATATTCACTTAATTTAGCTATTAAAGTAGGTATTTTAAAAATCATTGTTTGTGTAGATCCATCTTGGACAACTTCTTTATTTACTTTAGTTTTTATAAAAAGATCATCTGGACAAATTTCATCTTTAGTAACCAAGTAAGGTCCTAGTGGACAAAAAGAATCGCAGCTTTTACCCATGTTATATTGCCCAGGTTGTTGAAATTGTAGTCCCCTTTCAGAAACATCATTAGCTATACAATATCCAAATATGTATTCATTGGCATCAGATATTTTGATATTTTTCGCAGGTTTACTAATAATAACAGCAAGTTCGTTTTCATAATCTAGTTTATTACAGTTTTTGGGAATATATATAGGATCATAAGGTCCTGTGATACTACTTGAAGGTTTCTGAAAAAATATAAAATTAGTTGGTTTAATTTTTGGTCCACCAAGAAAATTAACTCGCTCTAAATGATCTAAATAATTCATTCCTATAGCGACTATTTTTCCAGGGTTATTAATGCAGCTAGATATATTATTTTTATTTATATCTTTTGTTAATATAGGTAAAGTATTTATATCAATATTACTTATTATAGAAGTAAGTTTAACAATATTTTTTGGTGAAATATCTGATACAAAATCTTTAATATTATATAAAATGTCTTTTGATAAGATGCATGGATAAATATCATTATTATACTTATAATGTAGAAATTTCATGGTAATTCCTTTTTATTGTTAAAATTTTAATGTATCAACATCTTGGAGCAGATTGTAATTATAATTAATTTACTGCTATGAAACGAATACTAGATTAACTCTTACTAAGACATTTATCACATAGTCCTTTTAATTCAAGATTCCAACTATTGACTTGATAAGGGGTAAGTTTTTGAAACTCTTTAAAGATATCTAGATTACAAAAATGTGATTCGTCAATAAAACCACAATTTTGGCAAACAAACACTTCAAAGCCTTGATGCTTGTGATTTTCTTTACATTTTACATAACAATTTTGACTTTCTATCCTATGGATAAAACCGTGTTTTAACCAAAAATCTATTGCTCTATATACAGTAGGAGGATTTGTTTGTTTTTTTGCTGAAAGAATTTCTAAGATAGCATATGCACTTAGAGGAGTGTCTTGATTATAAATAGTTTGAAGTACTTGTTCTCGAGGTTTGGTAAATCTATGTTTATTCTTTTCACAGAAATCTTTGGCTATTTGTATACTTTTACTCATTGATAGAAGTCAAACTTTGTTTAATTTACTCAACAAAGTATAACTCATTTCTTACTATTTAATAAACTGTTATATTGTAACATATTGTATGTTTGTGTATTATATCAATCAAAATTTAATTACAAGAAAATTCTATATATGAAAAAATTACCTGTTACAGTTTTATCTGGCTTTCTAGGGGCTGGTAAGACCACTTTATTAAGTAATATTCTCAATAATAGTAATGGTTTAAAAATTGCTATGATTGTCAATGATATGAATGAGATTAATATTGATGCTGAGCTTATCAAAAATCATGATTCACATATCTCAAAAACTGAAGCAAAAATGGTAGAGCTTAGTAATGGTTGTATTTGCTGTACCCTACGTGAAGATTTATTAGTAGAAGTAGAGCAGTTGGCAAAATCACAGAAATATGATTATTTAATCATAGAAAGTACAGGTATATCAGAACCGTTACCTGTTGCGACAACTTTTGAGTTTAGAGATGAAGAGGGTAAGAGTCTTGCAGATGTTGCTTATATAGATACAATGGTTACAGTAGTAGATAGTGTCAATTTTATGAGTCATTACAGCTCTTGTGAATATCTAAAAAATACTAGTGAAAGCTTAGGCGATGAAGATGATAGAGCAATAGTTGATCTTATGGTTGAGCAGATAGAGTTTGCCAATGTCATAATATTAAACAAAATTAATGAGTGCTCGACAGCAGAAAAAGAGACTGTCAAAGCTATAATTAAAGGCCTAAATGTCGATGCTGAAATAATCGAAACAAATTTTTCAAAAGTTGATATAAATAAGGTAGTAAATACAAAAAAATTTAACTTAGAAGAAGCTGAAAATCATCCCTTATGGAGCAAAGAGCTATATAATTTCAAAGAGCATGTGCCAGAGACGGAAGAGTATGGAATTAGATCTTTTGTTTATCACTCTATAAATCCTTTTGATCCTGCTAAGATAATGAATTTTTTTGATAATGTCGACTGGCCGGGAGTAGTTAGAGCTAAAGGTTTTTTTTGGTTAGCTACAAGACCTGATTACGTTGGCGAGGTTTCTCAAGCTGGAGCATTAGTCAGACATCAAGGCATGGGTATGTGGTGGGCTAGCATGGACAAAGATCAGTGGCCAGACACTCCCGAGTTTAAACAAATGTTAAAAGACAGATGGAATGATATAAGTGGTGACAGAAGGCAAGAAATAGTATTTATTGGTCTAAAAGATGAGATGGATGATGCCCAAATCAAAGCAGCATTAGATAAATGCTTAATAAATGACTATTGGGATAATCCAGAAAAATATACCAATTTAGCAGATCCATTTCCTACTTGGTTTGAATCAGATGATGAAGAGGTCTAAAAATGAGTAATTTTCAATTAACAATTTTGCTTGTGATTTTATTCGTAACGGTACTCTCTGGTATATTTCCTTTTGTAAAGAAAGCAAATAATCCAAATAGTTTTGATTTTCCTATTGGTGAAGCTTTAGCAAGTGGGGTATTTTTAGGTGCTGGTTTAATTCATATGCTAAGTGATTCAGCTGGAGATTTCGCAGAGCTAAATATAGATTATCCATTTCCATTTTTGATAGCAGGGGTAACTATTTTACTTTTCTTGTTGTTAGAACATATCGGTGGAGCATTATCAAAGAGCAATAAAGGCAACTTATCTTTTATGGCTATAATGGCAACAATAATGTTATCTATTCATAGTTTCTTTGAAGGCGCAGCTTTAGGTCTATCTGAAGAGTTAAGTGTAGCACTTGTGATATTCTTAGCAATTATTGCACATAAATGGGCAGCAAGTTTTGCATTAGCTATAAATATAAATAAAACAAATATGAACTTTATAATGAGATTTATGCTTTTTACAATATTTGTAATAATGACTCCACTAGGAATAGTCTTTGGACAAGCTGCTCATAATTATGTCACAAATCCATTTATTGAGCCCACATTTACTGCTATAGCAGCAGGTACTTTTATATATATGGGAACTTTACATGGTTTAGATAGATCTGTACTCGTGAAAGACTGTTGTAATACTAAACAGTATAGTTTTGTAATTATTGGTTTTGCAATCATGGCAGTAGTTGCTATTTGGACTTAGAAATTAACAATAATTTAGACTTTAATTACCACCATAATATTTATTATCTTTGAAATTCTTACAATAATTGATTGTACCATGCTCTAATATTCCTGATTTAATTTTATCATAGCAACTTTGTGTAGGTGCTGTTACAGTCATTAACATACAGTTGCTAGGATTATCATAGTTATTAGGTACTATATTACTCTGGAATAGCTGATTTGGGAATTTGACTTTTAAACCACTATGAGAGCCGTACCAATCAGTCATTTGATCACCAATAGACATAAGCCAATATACATTTCTTTGCTCTGATAAGGCTTGTCTAAATGAATCTTTATAAGCGACTTTATCATTTGAAGCAGATGCACAAAGGCTATTTTCAATTGAGCCTGACAAAAAAACATATTTATCAATCTGATTATCTGTAAGATTGAGATTCTTTTTTAGCCATTTTGCAGTAGTAGTTGCTGAGGCAGTATTACAATACCTAGCAGTTATAAAATAGCAATCAACTCCATCTTTAAAACATTGTTTTTTAACAAAGTCAGTAATATATGGAGTTGGTTTAGTACCTTTGCTATCGTAATCATCATTAAAAGAAGTTAACTCAAGAGTGTTATCAATGTCGAACATAATAGCAGGGTGTTTGCCACTTTTCTCTATAGCTTTAATAAAGCCAATATTTTTAAATTCGTACATTAGATTATCTAGACTATCTACTAATTTTTTTGCTGTTTGGGCATATTGAGAGTTATCTGTATAATCATAACCTGTTTTGCTATCCATATACTTAAATACATCTGAGTTTTTGGTAATATTTTTAGTACATTGTTTAGCATTTTCTGATAGTTTAAAAGTATCGCCATATTGTTCATCAAAAGCAGCTTCAAGCTGTGTAACTTTGCTATAAAGTTCTAATGGATTAACATTGATTTTGTCATCATCATTTGAACATGATGTCAATATTGTTGTGCCTAATCCTAGTATTAACAATGCTTTCGATATGGCTTTAAGTTTTTGCATAATAGTATATCTCCTTGGTTTAACTAAAATAAATCAAAAACAAGGACATAATAATTTACAAATTCAAGAGATTAATCCGTTTTTATCAAATAAAAAAATATCAACAAAAGTCTATTTAAAAGATAGTAAATAAGTGTTACGATTTACAGTTACATTAAAGGAGTAAGTATTTTAAGAATACTTTCTGCGATCAGACTACCTTTGCTTGTAGTCATATGCTGTGTACTTTGTGTAGAGTCAGCTAATATTTTGTCAGCCCACTGATATATTCTTTCAACATCATTTTTACTATATAGAAAAGTAGCAATTTCATAATTCAAAAATAAGCTACGATTGTCTAAATTAACAGAACCAAGCATGGCGATATTATTATCTATTAACACGGCTTTTGCATGGATCATATTCTTTGTGAAATGAACATCAATGTCATTTGCTAGAAAATCTCTTATATAGCTGGCTCTAGCACGATCAGCTAATTGATGATTAGATTTTTTAGGTGTAATAATTTTAACATCTATGCCTTTCTTTTTTGCTAATATAATTGAGTGATATAGTTCAGCTGATGGTATTAGGTATGGAGTTATTATCCAGAGTTTTTCTTTGGCTGAATTAATAGCAGTAATAAGCCCAGAATATAGTTGATCTTCTTGTAAGTCCGGTCCTGAAGGTATTACTTGAACAAAACCTTCCTGAGAAATAGTGTTTTCAATTTTAAATTCAAGCTCTTCACTGGTAGCAAAGTGCCAGTCTGAGCAAAAAACTTTAAGAAAATATACTAGTGAATCTCCTTCGATTTTAAATAAAATATCATCCCACATTCCTTCATGTTCAATTGGCGACATATACTCATCACCAATATTCATACCACCACTAAATACAGTTTGATTATCAAAAATATATATTTTACGATGATTTCTATAGTTAATATAGTTACGTAATGGATTTGATATTACCGGCATAAAAAATACAACTTGAGCACCTAATTTACGTAAGTTTTTAAAGATTTTTCTATTGTGACGATATACATAGAATGATCCTAAAGAATCTATCATCATTTTAACTTCGACACCCTCAGCAGCTTTTTTTTCTAAGGCTCTAATTACAAGCTTAGAGGTTGTGTCATTTTTAAACACATAAGTTTGAATATAGATATTTTTCTTAGCAGCTTCAATCGCTTCCATAAAGGCTTCGAATGACTTAACTCCGTTAGTATACATCTCAAAAGAGTTTTTACTTGTTAAGGTCGGTAGATCCATATTTGTGAAAACATTGATTGTTTCAATCGGCAAATTTTTACAGCTATCACTTGTATCAATACAAAATGATTGTAGCTTCGATTCGCTAATATCCATATTTTCTTTTTGCCAAAAACTACGCTTATCCTTACGTTGAAATATAAAGAAAAAAGGTATTGCTACATAAGGAATAAAAAGTATTGCTAGTAACCATGCCAATATATTCGAAGCAGACTTTTTATCAACTATTAATTTTAAAACAATCAATATTGTAAATGCCTGACATACAAATAAAATGATATTTGCTTCAAGAATGTATAGTAAATGTAGTAAGAAATTTTCCATTTATTCATATGGTGATAACAAATTATTAAGCTAGATTGTAACACAGCCCTAATTTTCTAGGTAGCTTACATTAATGGTGTCAATATTTTCATTATACTTTCAACGATTAAACTTGTACGTTTAGTTGGTAGGTGAGATGCATCTTGTGTTGAGCCTTCTATTACAGTTTTTGCCCATTCATATAGTTTCTTAACTTGTTTAGGTGAATATATAAAAGTTGCTACTTCATAGTTTAAAAATAAGCTACGATTATCTAAATTTACTGAGCCTAAAATAGCTATGTTAGAGTCAACAAGTACAGCCTTTGCATGTAACATGTTTTCAGTAAAATATACATCTATGTTGCATTCGAGTAAATCTCTAATATAGCTTGATCTAGCTCGATTAATTATTTTATGGTCAGAATTTTTGGGTGTGATTACTTTTACATCTATCCCACGACATTTTGCTAATAGTATTGATTGTAATAAATCAAGTGAGGGAATTAGGTATGGTGTTATAATCCATAATCGATGTTGAGCAGAGTTTATAGCAGTAATTAATCCAGCATAAAGCTGATTTTTATGCATATCTGGACCAGAAGGTATTACCTGAACGAAACACTCGGTTGTGATTTGACTCTCAATTTTGAAGTTTAGTTCTTCTAATGTTGCAAAGTGCCAATCTGAGCAAAAAACTTTTAGGAAATGTACTACAGATTCTCCTTCAATTTTGAACAATAAATCACTCCACATTCCATTATGCTTGTTTGGTGACATATATTCATCACCTATATTTATTCCACCACTAAAAACTGTGTTATTATCAAAAATGAATATTTTACGATGATTGCGATAGTTTATATAATTACGCAAAGGATTAGATATTATAGGCATAAAAAATACTACTTTAGCACCTAGCATCCTTAGATTCTTAAATATTCTTTTGTTATGACGATAAACATAAAATGATCCTAACGAATCTATCAATATTTTAATATCTAAGCCCTCAGCTGCTTTTTGTTCTAATGCGCTTATTACAAGCTTTGATGTAGTATCATTTTTGATAATATATGTTTGAATATAAATACTATGTTTAGCTGATCTTATAGCTTCTATAAATACTTCAAATGACTTTGTTCCATCAGTATAAATATCAAATGAATTTTTCATAGTTAGAGTAGATAACTCAAGATTTGAAAATGTTCTAATAACATTAACAGGTAAGTTATAACAACCATTTTCATATATACAAGACTTATCAAATGATTCGCTGTCATCCATACTCATAGCATTTTTTTGCCAAAATTTACGCTTATCTTTACGCTGGAAAATAAAAAAGAATGGAATCGCAACGTAAGGAATAAAGAGTATAGCTAATAGCCATGCTAATATATTTGACGGAGACTTCTTATCAACAATAAGTTTTAAGACTACAAAAATAGTAAAAGCTTGGCATACAAACAAAATTGTATTTGCTTCTAAAATATATACCAGACTATTTAGGAAGTTTTCCATGGTAAAACTAAATAAAAGAAATATAAGAAAAATTTTATCATAATGATAGCAATCTATATAGCTATGTTATGTTGACCAAATCTTTTAGTGATAAGTAAAATTATAATGGAAATAACAACTACGGTTAATATTAGATATAGAGGGCTTAATACATATCCTTTAGCAATGCCTAAGCTCGCTAGAGCCAAAAAAGCACCATTAAATACTGCAAAACTAATATTATAACTAAAACCTAATCCACTAGCTCGTACTCCAGGCGTAAATAGGGTGCTCGCATAATTAGATGCTACTCCAACAACAAGTCCCATAAAGATATTGTTAATAAGCATTATTTCTAAAAGATATTTTGAATTAGTTATAACACTATAGTAGAAAAAGCTTCCAAATATCATTAAGCCTAAAGCACCAATCAAAAGTATACGTAAAGGTGTAAATTTATCAGCGAGATATCCTGCAGGTATAGAAACCACTGAAAAAACAAAAAGATTGACAAGTATTAAACTAGGTCCATTTTCTATATGATTTAGCTGAAAGTAAGTTGGTAAATATAATGAGAAAAAACCAACTACCATTGCAAATATTGATACTGCAGCTGTAGCTCTTACGATTGCGAGCTTTTCTGTTTTGAATAAATCAATTAATGGAACTTTGTGATGATCTTCCTTATTTAAAAAAGTGTTGGTTTCATGTATCTCTTTTCTAAAAAAATAACTAATAATAGCAGCAAGGCCACCAAACATAAAAGCTACGCGCCAAGCATAATCATCAGTAAGAAAATGAGTTGTTATAATCTTTGTAATCTCTGCAAAGAAAATACCAAAGTTAATAAAGCAAAAAATAATTCCACAAGCTAAACCACCATTTTTAACTAAAGATTCCTTCACAAAAACAACAGCACTTGGAATTTCGCCACCAATTGCTGTTCCTTGGATAATTCGTAGTACTACAAATAGTAATGTAGCCAATATACCTGCATTCTGATAAGAAGGTAGTAATGCTATCAAAAAAGATGCTAGACCCATAAATAGTATAGTAAGAATAAATGATTTTTTACGTCCATATCTATCACCAATATGTCCAAATAATATTCCTCCAAATGGCCTAGCAAAATAACCTACTGCAAAAACTGTAAATGCAGAAAGTGCTTGTAATGCAGGAGATCCCTCAGGTGGGAAAAATGTCTTGCCTAAGACAATTGCAAACATACCAAATATGACAAAGTCATAAAATTCTAACATTCCACCAATACTCGTTAGCAAAATCGTTTTAAAATCATCTTTTTTAAGCATATTTAATTAAGTATAATTAGAGTCAAATTGTAGTTATAATAGCGAAAATGCTAGTAATTTAAAATCATGAAGATTGAAAATGTCGCTAAAAGGAAAGCCCAAAAAGGACAGAAACTTTTGCCTAATATTAAAAATATAATCTTGGTTGCATCTGGTAAGGGTGGTGTTGGTAAATCGACAGTTACAGCTAATCTTGCAGTTAGTTTCGCAAAGATGGGTGCTAGTGTTGGTATATTAGATGCTGATATCTATGGCCCAAGTCAGCCAACATTATTTGATCTAAAACAAAATCCCAATACAACAGATAAGAAAAAAATCATCCCATTAGAGAAATATGGAGTCAAAATGATTTCTATAGGAAATCTAATAGATCCCGAATCAGCGGTCATTTGGCGAGGTCCCATAGTATCTAGGGCTTTGATGCAACTTTTGAATGATACTGACTGGGGAGATATTGATTATCTATTTTTAGATTTGCCACCTGGAACAGGAGATATCCAACTCACTATCTCTAAAAATATGCCAGTAACAGGAGCTATAATCATTACGACACCACAAGACTTATCACTAATTGATGCAAGAAGGGCATTAGCGATGTTCCAAAAAGTTGATATAAAAACTCTTGGTGTCGTAGAGAATATGAGTTACTATATTTGTCCAAAATGTGGTAATAATGATCATATCTTTGGTGAAGATGGTGCTCATTTATTGTGCGGTAAAAATAACATTGAATTTTTGGGAAATTTACCGCTACATAAATCTATCCGTGAAAATGCTGACAATGGAAAACCATATGTCAGTTTAGATAAAGATGATGCTATCAATACTAGTTATATGACTGTTGCTGAAAATATTATAAATGAAATTGAAAAACTACCTAAAGCGAGTAGTTTAGATTCTATTGGTGTTAAATTAGAAAATTAAGAGAGAAATAATAGTAATGACTATAAAATCAGATAAATGGATCAAAAAAATGTCTCAAGAGCACAATATGATAGAACCTTTTGAGGCAGGACAAATTAAAGTTTCAAATAATCAAAAAATTGTTTCTTATGGAACATCTAGTTATGGGTACGATGTACGTTGTGCTGATGAGTTTAAAATATTTACAAATATAAACTCTTCAATAGTTGATCCTAAAAACTTTAATGATAAAAATTTTGTTGATTTTAAAGGAGATGTTTGTATTATTCCACCTAATTCATTTGCTTTAGCTCGTACTGTTGAGAAATTCAAAATCCCTAGAGATACTCTAGTAGTATGCCTAGGTAAATCTACTTATGCTAGATGTGGTATTATTGTTAATGTAACTCCTCTTGAACCAGAATGGGAAGGTTATGTAACACTGGAATTTTCAAATACTACGCCATTACCAGCTAAAATATATGCTAATGAAGGTGTGGCTCAGATGCTATTTTTCCAATCAGATGAAGAATGTGAAACTTCTTATGCAGATAAGGGTGGCAAATATCAAGGTCAGGTAGGTGTTACATTACCTAAGTGTTAGTTTTTAGATTATCTATTCTACCTCTAATATCTTGGAATGCTCTTAAGCCAAATAAGTGCATACTTGCATAAATATAATCAAAGATCCCTGCTTGTATAGCTTCATAGTTAGCCCATACTGTATCAGTTGTATACATATATAACTGAATTGGTAGACCTTTCTCCGTAGGTTGTAATTCTCTTACAATAAACAACCAACCAGGCTCTGTATGAATTTTTGGATGATCTTTTAGATAACGCTCTAAATATTTTCTGAACAATGTTGTATTAATTAATTCATCTTTATTACAAGAACTTATAATGTCATCCATGTAATTTAGCTTTCTTAAATTATTAAGAGTTTCTACATCACAAAACTTGATACTATCAACATCAATATTAAAAGATCTTTTGATCTGTCTACCACCTGTTTCGAACATACCTCGCCAATTTTTGACGCTGTTTGTGATTAATGAGTAAGTAGGGATATTATAGATTGTTTTATCGAATCCTCTAATTTTTACAGTATTAATGGATATTTCTTGGACAGTTCCCTCAACACCTAATGACTGTATACTTATCCAATCACCAACTCTAACCATATCTAGAGCTGCTACTTGAATATTGGTAGCAAAGCCCAGAATTGTATCTTTAAACACTAACATTAATACGGCTGATAGTGCACCTAATCCTGTTAAGAAAGCAATAGGTGATTTATTTAATAACAGTGATATTACTAATATTGTACCCACTAGATATAATAAAATTTTTACTACTTGAGCATAGCTTTTTAGAGAATAATATTTAAATTCATGCAAGGATTGAAAATAGCTAAAAATAGCATCGATCAAAGCAATAAAAAAGGAAATAATAGATATTGTAATATATATCTCGGCTATTAATTGTATAAAAGAAACTAGTTGTACAATCCATGGGTAAGCAGTACTACTTAAAAATCCAATTACAATATATATAAAAACAGCTGGTGCTATATGAGCTAATTTATCAAAAATTTTGTTTTTGATAAGTGACTTACCCAATGATGAATTTGCTTTAAAAAAAATTCTTTCTGCTAATGATGAGATATATTTGCTAATTATCTTATTTATTATCCAAGAAAATAATAAAACAGCTAATAATAATACTATAAAAATCAATATAGCCACTGATGTTGAATTAGTAATTAATTCTGTATAGTATGCTTTTAACACATCCATTGTATTAATTCCTTTAGTTTCTATTTAATTTCTTTACTTGGTAATAACTCTGCTATTTGAAGAACTATTCTTGTTAGTAAGTCAGATTGTAGATAATCATAAATTCTAACTAATTCATTATTTTGTGCTAATTGAGTAGTTGAGTTTGACTGCCAAAACATTTGAGCATTCACAGTTTTATCAGGTATCATAGGAGTTTTTACTTCTGGTTTAACAAGGTTATATGTGATTGTATAAATTGCTTGATATGTGTTATTCGAAGCACCCCCAACAATACTAGTTAGTTCAGTACGTTGATTGGCTTCTTGTATGTTTATAATATAATCAGCATCTTTTTCTTGATTTTTATTTCTTAGTACAATTGCCTGATACCCAATAAGTCTACGTCTTAATTCATTAATTAAACTTGGAGGTGCACCACCTGCATTATAGATATAAAACTTAGTATCAACTAAGCTGCTAAAATTTCCAGCATTACCATCCGCAAGATCTCCACGTAAGTGAAAACCACAACCAGATAAAAATGCTGCTATTATTAGTAAAAATAAAGTTCTGGCATAGTTTTTTATCATTGTGTATACCTATTTGACTACAATATTGATTAATTTCTGAGGCACATATATAACTTTGATTATTTGTCTATCTTCGATAAGAGTTTTAATATGCTCATCATCTAATACCTCTTGTTCAACTTGTTCTTTTGTTAATGAGGCATCTAATTCAAGTTTTGCTTTAACTTTGCCATTAATTTGTACAACTAATAAAAAATCATCCTTCTCAAGAGCTTTGTTATCAACAGTAGGAAATTGTGTATGTAAAATATCTTCACCTAAGCCAGTTTCTTGCCATAAATAATGACAAATATGTGGTGTGAAAGGTGATAGTATTCTTAATAAAATACTAAAGCCTTCTAACTTAACACTATCAGATAAATTATCATAATTGTTAAGTGTGTTTAAGATTTTCATACATGCTGAAACAACTGTGTTAAATTGACTCTTATCAAAATCAAAAATAGCTTGTTTTAAATTAGCATAGATCTCATAACGAGCTTTCTTATCATTTTTTGATAATTTAGTTACATCGATAGTTATATTTTTAGCTAAGACTTCTTTGTTTGTATAAGCATAATTATATATTTTACGTAGGAACTTATTAGCTCCATCAACACCAGTTTCTGACCATTCAAGTGATTGCTCTGGAGGTGCTGCAAACATACTAAATAATCTAACAGTATCAGCACCATATTTATTGATAAGCTCTTGAGGATCTACAGTATTTCCTTTAGATTTAGACATTTTAGCACCATCTTTTAACACCATACCTTGAGTAAGTAAGTTTTTAAATGGTTCGTCAGATGAAACTAGTCCTTGATCTCTCATTAACTTATGGAAAAATCTTGCATATAAAAGATGCATAATAGCATGCTCAATACCACCAATATACTTATCAACTGGTAGCCAATAGTTAGCTTCTTCACTTAACATCTTATCAGCTGTAGGGCATGTATATCTTGCATAATACCAAGATGATTCAAAGAATGTATCAAATGTATCTGTTTCTCTAGTTGCTGGTTTACCACAGTTTGGACATACTACATTTAAAAATTCTGGCATATCTTTAAGTGGAGAGCCTGCTTCTGTAAGAGTTACATTGATTGGTAATTTAACTGGTAAATTTTCTTCTTTTTCTGGAACCAATCCACAATCATTACAGTGAATCATAGGAATAGGGCAGCCCCAATATCTTTGGCGTGAAATACCCCAGTCATGAATCCTAAAGTTTGTAGTTTCATAACCTTTATCATTGTCAAAAAGATATTTTTTAATCGCTTGATAAGCTGTTTTAAAATTTAATCCATCAAATTCACCTGAATTAATCAAAATACCTTTTTCAGTAAATGCTTCTCTATCCAAGTCTAATTTTGACTTATTATCACTAGGCTTAATAACTTGTTTTAAAGCAATATTATATTTCTGTGCAAATTCCCAATCTCTTTGGTCATGTGCTGGAACTGACATTACAGCTCCAGAACCGTATCCCATAAGTACAAAGTTTGCAACCCATACATCTACAGATTCACCCGAGATAGGATGAGTCACTTTTATAGAAGTTCTGAAGCCTTTTTTTTCTTGAGTTGCCAAATCAGCTTCCATAGTAGAGATTTTTTTACATTCTTCAATGAATGATTTTAATTGAGAATTCGTTTTTGCTTCTTCAAGAGCAAGAGGGTGCTCAGGTGCTATACCCAAATAGCTAACTCCCATAAGAGTATCTGGACGAGTTGTAAATACTTCAATTTCTTGATCAGAGTTTTGAATTTTAAACTTAACAGTCAGACCCTTTGATTTACCAATCCAGTTAGTCTGCATAGTTTTAACAGCTTCTGGCCAACCATCTAATTGATTAATATCTTTTAGAAGCTCATCGGCATAATCAGTAATCTTTAAAAACCATTGAGGAATCTCTTTCTTCTCAATTAGAGCTCCGGATCTCCAGCCTCTACCATCTACAACTTGCTCATTTGCTAATACAGTTTGATCAACAGGATCCCAGTTTACAACCGAGTTTTTGCGATATGCCAAGCCTTTTTTATATAGCTGGATAAAGAACCATTGTTCCCATTTATAATAATCTTCATCACAAGTTGCGACCTCTCTAGACCAATCAAAGCTAAACCCAAGAGAATCCAACTGCGATCTCATATAGGCAATATTGCTTTTTGTCCACTCATAAGGAGACTTTTTATGTTTTATTGCAGCATTTTCGGCAGGTAATCCAAAGGCATCCCAACCCATAGGATGAAGAACATTTTTACCTTGCATCTTTTGGTATCTTGCAATTACATCTCCAATCGTATAATTACGCACATGTCCCATATGAAGAGTACCACTTGGATATGGTAACATTGATAAGCAATAAAATTTTTCTTTATTCTTATCTTCTACAGCTTTAAAAGAATTATTTTTACGCCAATATTTTTGAGCTTGTTGCTCGATCTGAGTAAAGTTATATTCGCTCATTTAGATATTAATTCCAGTTAATAATTTATTGAAAATATAATTGCTTAATTTTATTTGAAAATGAGTAAAATATCTAGGCTAGAGATATTTATGCAGATAATTAATTTATTTGGCTTTTCTATTAATAAGATAAGCTCTTAATATAAATATAAAAACAATAAAACAGAAGGCAGTAATTAATTTTCCGCCATCCAAGTTTCTAAAATCACACAAGCTGCCAAAGCATCTACCTTTATATGTGATACTTTTTTACTTTTTACTTCTTCTAGACGCCATCTTGCTTCACGAGTTGAATATGCTTCATTAATGAGATGAACATTTCTTTTATAGCGTTCTTTAACTACTTTAGCAAAATCCTTAGCGGCTTTTGTAATATCTGTCTCAAAATCTTGAGTATCTAATGGCAATCCAATAACTATATCAGAAGGATTCCAACGCTTAACAATCTTATCAAGTTCAATCCAGTTAGGTACACCATCATAAGCTTCTACAGTACCAATAGGAGTTGCTGTTTTAGTAATCATTTGGCCACTAGCTAAACCAATTCTAGCTTTACCATAATCTATCGCTATTAAAGATTGAAACATTAACAATTTCCTATATTTTTGAATAAACTATCTAAACTTTGTAGAGTATATCCTGCGTGTTCAATATGATTTTGCCATTTTACTTTGTTCTCGTGATTAAATAATATCTTTTTGCTTAATTTATTTGTTACGATCCAATCATTAGACTTTATTTCGTCTGTAAGTTGGTCAGCAGTCCAGCAACTATAGCCAACTACTGGCAGAAAATACTCAGGTAAAATATTATTTGCTAAATCTTCTAAAATATCCATAGAAGCAGTTATAGCAAGACCTTCATCTAGTTTGATTGTAGAGCTATAATTTCTACCATTTGTAGTATGTAAAATCATGATTTTATGGGGACTAATAGGGCCACCCATATAAAGAGGGTAATCTAAAATCTCATTAAACGTGTCATTATGAGGAATTTCTAGTTCTTCAAAAACATCTCTTAATGTATCACTTAAAGGTTTGTTGATAATCAAACCCATAGCGCCATGACGATCATTTTGACATAGATAGATTACAGATTTAGTAAATATAGCATCATCTTTAATAAGTGGAGTTGCTAATAAAATTTCACTTTTATGATTTTGGAACATATTATATTTCTTAAGTATAAAAATTTTTTGTAAAAAATGGCAAAAATAAATGCCGCAGTGGCGATAATTTTAGATGAACAGAATGCTAAAGTCTATATAAGTCTAAGACAAAAGTTTCAAAGCTATAGTGACTACTGGGAATTTCCTGGTGGTAAATTAGAAAAAAATGAAACTTTTGAACAATGTATAAGAAGAGAGGTTTATGAAGAGGTTGGCATTATAGCTAAATCAGTAAGTTTTTATTTTCGCAAAAAACATATAAATAAATATAATGATGAAGTTAATCTAGAGTTTTTTATAATTAAGGATTATGAAGGTAAACCTTATGCTAAGGAAAACCAGCAATTAAAATGTATAAACATCCTTGAGCTTAATAATTATAAATTTCTTCCAGCAAGTTTAGAAGTAATAACGATGTTACAACAAGACTCCATATGATAGTTAGTATCAACAAATAATTAAGCATTTTATAAAAAGGTTAGAATATGAATTGATAATCTATGAGATAAATATGTAATTTAACATAATATATATTATGCGAATTTACATATTTTATTATTCCACAGTAATAATCTTAGTTGATTTAGTTATATTTGCCCAAATTATGATAAATATAACAATTGTTGCTATGCTTGCTATTATATTGATTACAGGAACTACATTCAATAAAGTCAGTCCCACATACCAATATACAAGTGAAGCTTTAAATTTTAATTTTTTTTTATGAGTTTTATTATATAGTTTGGTTTGCTCATCTAACTTTACAGCTGTCACGACTAATGCTATATATGACCATATTGGTATTAGTTGAGTCCATAACCATGCTGGATATATTTGCTCAGCACTATTTACGGTAAATAAAGCTTTTGCTAATTTTTGTTGCGATAAAATAAATAAAACTGAAACAATCAAAGATGTAATTATTAAAGCTACTGCACATATTTGTATAATGAGCATAATTGTTTCTGGAGATATAGAGTTATCCATATTTTTTGCTTAAATTATTTAATGAAATGTAGATTCAGATTTTATACTAGAATTACTTTACTGTAAATTTATTAGTAAATTTACCATTTGAACTATCATTCACAAAAAATTCAAATTCACCAGGTTCATATACATAGTTTAAATCATTATTATAAAACTTAAGATCATTTATATCTAACTTGAATGTTACCGTTTTAGTTTGACCTTTTTTTAGGAATACTTTCTTAAATTTCTTAAGTTCTTTTACTGGAGGCGTTATAGAACGAACTTTCTGATGAACATACAATTGTAAAACATCAGCACCATCATAATTACCAGTATTTGTAATATTAACTTTAATTATTAACTTATCACCCTCTTTTATCGCTTTATGATTTTGTGTTGGTTTTGATATATCAAAAGTTGTATAACTCAAACCATAACCAAATGGATATAACGGTGTATTACAAGTATCCATATAATTTGAATGGAATTTTTCAAATTTACAATCATTTTTCTCTAAAGGTCTACCTGTATTTTTATGACTATAGTAGATAGGAATTTGACCAACATCTCTAGGGAATGATGCTGTTAATTTACCAGAAGGATTTACATCTCCAAATAATACATCAGCAATTGATAAGCCTGCTTCACTACCAGGGAACCAAACATCTAATATCGCAGGAACTTCTTTTTTCTCTTCACTTAAGACAAGAGGTCTACCATTGAAAAGTACTAATACAATTGGCTTACCAGTTTTAAGTAAAGCTTTTAGCAAATCTCTCTGCGCTTTTGGAATTCTTAAATCTGTTCTACTTGTACTTTCACCACTCATTTCAGCAGATTCACCTAATGCTGCTACAATTACATCAGATTTATTAGCTATTTTTAAAGCTTCATCTAGTAATTCTTTAGATGACTTATCATTTCTACCAAGAGATTTATCAAACATAGTTGCATTTTTCTCAAAGGTCTTACTGTAAGATAGGTTACTTCCTTTTGCATATAAGATTTTACCTTTTTGACCAACAACTTCTTTAAGACCTTTTAACAACGATATTGATTTATTTTGATCAGCTGTAACACTCCAAGTTCCGGCCATATTATTAGCTGCATCTGCTAGAGGCCCTATTAATGCGATAGTTTGAGATTTCTTAAGTGGTAATAAGTGATCTTTATTTTTTAGTAGCACCATAGATTCAGCACCAACTTTACGAGCAAACTCTCTATGCTCTTTAGAGAAGACTTGTTGTTTAGCTAGCTCAGGATTACCATATTTATATGGATTATCGAATAATCCTAACTCAAATTTAGCTATTAGAATTCTTTTAACTGCTTGGTTTATCTCATCTATAGATACTTTGCCCTCATCTAAAGATTTTTTTAGAGTTGTTAAGTAACCGTTACCAACCATATCCATATCTGTACCAGCATTTAAAGCAGCTGCTGAAACAGCTTGAAGATCTCTGCCAATGCCATGATTTATCATCTCAGGAATGCCAGTATAATCAGAAACTACAACTCCTTGAAATCTCCATTGATCACGAAGTAAATCAGTTAGTAACCATTTATTTGCTGTAGCTGGAACTCCATTAATCTCATTAAATGATGTCATAATCGTACCAACACCAGCATCAATAGCAGCTTTATATGGAGGAAGATATTCGTTATACATTCTAACCTTACTCATATCTACAGTATTATAATCACGCCCTGCTTCTGCAGCACCATATAATGCAAAATGTTTTACACTTGCTAATAAAGTTGCATCTTTCGATAGATCATTTAGTTGATAACCTTTTACCATTGCCTTAGCAATTTGACTACCCAAATAAGTATCTTCACCACTACTTTCAGCTATTCTACCCCAACGAGGATCACGGGATATATCAACCATTGGAGAAAATGCCCAATTGATACCTTCGCTACTTGCTTCAATAGATGCAATTCGAGCAGTTTTTTCAATCATATCTAGATCCCAACTAGTTGATAATCCCAGTGGTATTGGAAAAATAGTTTTATATCCATGAATGATATCCATACCAACCAATAAAGGTATATGTAAACGAGTATCTTCAATAGCTATTTTTTGAGCTTTCTCTATATCACTTGGAGATTTAATATTAAATACTCCACCAGCTTTACCAGCTTTTATAACATCATAAAATTCACTTTGTTGACTAATACCAGTAGTTACTTGACCAGCATCAACTAAATTTAGTTGACCAAGTTTTTCTTCTAAAGTCATTTGTGATAGCACTTTGTTTGCTTGGCTTTCATATTTTTTTTCATTTGTAGTATATGAATTGATAACTTCTCTATTTGAATTAGAAAATATATTCATTTTTTCTAAAAATGTACATGATGTTCCAAGGCTTGCACATATAGTTATTAATAAGATTTTTTTCATAGATTTATTTACTTTTAAAAGATTGTTAATAATAGCAAAAAAAATTATTTTATAGTTAAAAAATAATTTTTAAAAGAAATTTTATGAAATAATCAAAAGATATATACTAAAAAAAATCTATCATGAGTAATGAAAATAAATTAAAAAGAGATATCCTTGCGCGCCATATAGTAATGATTTCTCTTGGTGGAACTATATCAGCTAGTTTCTTTCTAGGTGTTGGTAGTATCTTAAACTCAGTTGGTGCATTTGGTACTGTACTAGGATTTCTAATTGGTGGGATAATTATGATGCTAGTAATGATAAGTCTAGCAGAAATGGCTATAGCAATGCCAATAAGTGGTTCTTTTCAAACTTATGCTACAAAATTTATATCTCCATATTCAGGATTTTTAACTGGTTGGTTATATTTACTTAACTGGTTAACAGCTGCGGCTGGAGGTTTAGTTGCTGCGGGTATTATTTGTCACAATTTTTATCCGGAGATCAGTGTTTGGCAATTCTGTTTAGCAATTATTGTTATCGTTAGCTTACTTAATTTATGTGCTGTTAGAGTCTTTGCAGAGATTGAATTTTGGCTTTCTGCAATAAAAATTATCACTATTATAGTATTTATAATAATTGGTATAGGTATTATTACTGGAGTTTTACACTCTAATAAGCCTATATCTGGCCTAGTTAATTTCTACTCAGATGGCCTATTTCCGAATGGCTTTAAAGCATTTTTATTTGGATTAGTAATTATTGTATGTACTTTTCAGGGTGCTGAATTAGTTGGTATTGCAGCTGGAGAAACAAAAGATCCTGAAAAAAATATTCGTAAAGCAGTAAAAAGTGTCGCTATTCGTATACTTCTATTTTTCGTATTTTCTTCTTTTATAATAGCTTATATTATTCCTTATAAAGATTCTGGTGTTGCAAACACTCCTTTTATCACAGTACTGCAGCTTGTGAATATCAAATATGTTGGTACGATTATGCAATTAGTAATTTTGACAGCAAGTTTATCTGCTGTTAATTCGTGTTTTTACACTTGTGCAAGATTAATGTGGTCTATGGCTTCAGATAATCAAGCTCCTAAAGTATTTGCAAAAGTTAGCAAAAGACAAGTTCCAATATATGGAGTTTTGTTTGTTGCTATACTTTCTTGTCTTTGCTTAATTACAAAATTTGTCGGTGCTGAAAAACTCTTTATATTAGTAGTATCTTCATCTGGTATGGTTGGCTGTATGATATGGATTATTATTAGTTTATGCCATGTTTATTTTAGAAAATCATTAAGTAACGAGCAAGTCGCTAATTTAAGATTTAAAGCATGGGCATTTCCTATACTTCCTTATCTAAGTATTCTATTTAATTCTTGTGTAATACTAGGCATGTTATGGGATCCAGATCAGCGTATGGTAGTTTATTCAGGAATCAGTTTAATTATTTTATTCTCATTATGTTATAAGCTATTTTATAAAAATCAGTGAATTCTGTTTTGAAAGACCCCAACTTTCGTAAGATATCTTTTTGATTTTTCACATTTTGAAACATACAAAGTATTATTAATTACATAATAGATCGCATCCTGCGAAAACTCTTCACCTAAATCACAAGCTTCATCAAGCGATTTAGCATCAAACATAAAACCATTCTCTTTATGCTTGGATGACTTATCAAAACCATTAATTTCATAAACCCAATCATATGACTTTTCTAATTTATTTTTTAATATTTGATTTCTTGCTATATTCTCTTGATCTTTGAGAAGTTGGTTAAATGGGTTGTATGCTGTAATAATTGCAAATTGGTTAGGGTATCTGCTAGGTAATATAGGGACTTCAAATTTAGTTGTAAAATACCATTCACAAAGATCTAAATTAGAAATATTATTATTCATAAACCTTTAGCTTCTGCTCTAATTGGCTACCTGTATGGACACCAGTCAGCATTTCTACGGGCTGACCTGATTTGAAAATTATCATAGTTGGTATGCTTCTTATACCAAATTTAGCAGCTAAACTTTGATTATCGTCAACATTAACTTTGACAATCACAGCTCCCGTATAATCTTTTGATAGCTGATCAAGTATCGGCGATAATGTCTTACAAGGACCGCACCAGTCAGCATAAAAATCTACCAATATAGGCTTTGCAGAACTATTTATTAGCTTATCAAAATTAGCTTCATCTGTTTTTATTACTTTACTTAATGCCATATTTATTTCTCCATAAATGTTACATTTGCTCTTATATTAATATCTTGAGATACAGTTACTGGATTATAGCTACCTGTATCAGTTTCATTATAAGCTGCTGATTTCATTAGCATAACCGTATTTCTAGGTTTATAGCCATCTACATCAATATATTGTACTGACTGAATCGTATAGTTGCTATTAGTTTGTTTATTAAAATTAGCAAGGTAATCCTTTGTATCTTTAAAAAGTTGTATCATAAGCTGCTGTTTTGCAGCTTCTATTTCTTTAGCGGGAGGATTGTAATCTAATACTTTTACAGCTAATCTTTTTCCAGAAGATCTGTCTTGATTTTCAATTGCTTGTTGTAATTTATTTAAATCACCTTGAGATATTCTAGATTGAAGCTGTATAGTAATATTTATAGCGCCACTATTGCTAGTGTTTTGCTCAATATTTTTGACTTTCCAGTCAGATTTTACAATGTTGTTAATACTGTCTGTAATTTGATTTTCTATACTATTTTGCTTATCTAATGTGGTTGTTGCATAACCAGTTACTTCAACAAGGATACTATCACTTTTTATGGTGGTCTCAGCCTGAGTTGTATATTTAATAGTATTATACTCTGCACAATCATCTGATGCTGCTACAGCAAGAGATACAGAACCAATAAATCCAATTAAACAAAATGGAACTAACTTTTTCATATACACACCCTTTAAGAAATACTTATATGAATCTAGTTTAGCAGATATTGAGATATTAAGCAGGCTCAAACCTAGCAATTATTGCTAAGAGTTATATTATATCATGAAGAATATCATCTAATGATTCTAAGATTTGCTCTTTCATTTCATTTTCAAATGGGAAATCATCAGATGTTAGCTGAGATTTTACAAAGCTTTCTAAAAGTAGATGCTGAGCGCTTTCTAAAGTCAGTCCTCTTGACTGTAGATAGAAAAGAGCATCTTTATCAAGCTCCCCTATTGTTGCACCATGAGTACATACTACATCATCAGAGAAGATTTCCAATTCTGGTTTTGTATTAATTTCAGCTTTATTGCTTAACTGAATATTTTTATTGTTCTGAAAAGCTTGAATTTGCTCTATGCCTTTATTAACTACTGCTTTTGCATTAAACCATGCTTTAGAACTTCCATTAGCAACACCTCGAAAATTTACATTACTATATGTATGAGATGCATTATGGTTAACTAAAAAACATGCATTAGCAATAGCATTATCACTGATTAAATATAATCCTCTAATATCAAATCTAGCATGTGGTTTATTTAGATTTACTACGAAGTCATTTCTAAGTAGTGCATCTTTATTCAACAAGTTAAATCCATTAAATTCTGCAGCACGATCTAAATTGATCAAATAATTAGCAGTAGTAATTAACTGAGTATTATTTGGATTATCAGCATTATTAGTGAAGTTCACTTTGGCAGATTCTGCAATATTAATATCTAAAAACAAGTTAATGGCAGAATTTTCAGTAAGACTTACAAAGTCAATATCTAAATCTAGATTTGCGAACATATCGACATCTAACTTCAATGAGATATTAGTTAGCTTATTTTTAGCCATATCTGTATTAATAAATATAAGGCTAAGAGAGTCTTTAGTATCCTTAGGTATATTTATTGCAAAGTGCTTAGAATTTTCGATAGCTAATCTAGACATAGTTCTATCATCTCTACGTAGCTCTAGAGCACTAATATGATTCAACTTTTTGTTATAGTCGATAGCCAAAACACCATCTAGTATTATTACAACATTTTCTTGAGTATCAAATTTAAAGCCTTCTAAATAATCTTTAGATTTTGGTGAATCTTTAAGCATTTCAGATATACAGCTTTTGCTATAAATAGTAGCTAAGTTTGTATATTTCCAGCTTTCTTGTTTAGTAGTTGGTAGCGATTTATTATCTATTAACATTTTAATCAACCTTTAGCTATTTAACCAAGAATAACCTTTTTCTTCTAGCTCAAGAGCAAGCTCTTTGCCACCAGTTTTGACAATTTTACCATCAGCTAAAACATGAACAAAATCAGGTTGTATATGGTCTAAAAGTCTTTGATAATGCGTAATAACTAAGAAGCTCCTATCTGGAGATCTCATAGTGTTTGCGCCTTGAGATACTACCTGAAGAGCATCAATATCTAGTCCAGAATCAGTCTCATCTAATATAGCAAGCTTTGGCTCAAGCATCATTAGTTGTAACATTTCATTACGTTTTTTCTCTCCACCTGAGAAGCCCTCATTAACTCCACGCGACATATATTTTTGATCTATCTTTAAGACTTGCATATTTGCTTTTAGCTTTTTCATAAAATCTATAGCGTTGATTTCTTCTTCGCCATTTTGCTTTCTGATGCTATTTACAGCTGTCTTTAAAAATTGAACATTACTAACACCAGGAATCTCAATAGGATACTGTAAGCTAAGAAAAATACCAGCAGCGGCTCTTTCAGAAATAGATAGATCGCCTAAATCTTTACCGTTAAATGTTATTGATCCTTGAGTAATCTCATAGCCATCTTTACCAGCTAAAACATTGCTTAGTGTACTTTTACCAGCTCCATTAGGTCCCATAATTGCATGGACTTCACCTTTGTTAACTTTTAGATTTAAGCCTTTTAGAATCTGTTTCTTTTGTTCGCCAACACTTACATGTAAATCTTTAATTTCTAATAACATTTTATTAACCTTTTAACTTATATAATTCTAAAGTTTAACCAACAGCACCTTCTAAACTAACTTCCATTAGTTTTTGAGCTTCAACTGCAAACTCAAGTGGTAACTTTTTAAATACTTCTTTACAAAAACCATTAACAATCATAGCTATTGCATCTTCTTCCGAAAGACCTCTTTGCTTACAATAGAAAAGCTGATCATCAGAGATTTTTGAAGTTGTAGCTTCATGTTCGATTTGAGATGAATTGCTCTTATTTTCTATGTACGGGTATGTATGTGCACCACAATTATGCCCTATGAGTAATGAGTCGCATTGAGAAAAGTTTCTAGCATTAGAGGCATTAGGCGATATTCTCACAAGTCCTCTATAGGCCTGAGAAGCTTTACCTGCAGAAATACCTTTTGAGATAATCGTACTTTTAGTATTTTTACCAAGATGAATCATTTTTGTACCAGTGTCAGCTTGTTGAGCATGACGAGTCAAAGCTACAGAGTAGAATTCACCAATTGAGTTATCTCCGCGTAATATTACTGAAGGGTATTTCCATGTAATCGCAGATCCTGTCTCAACTTGTGTCCAAGAGATTTTTGCATTTTTATGACAAATGCCTCTCTTAGTAACAAAGTTGTATATACCACCCTTGCCTTCTTTATCTCCTGGATACCAATTTTGTACTGTAGAATACTTAATCTCTGCCCCATCTAAAGCAACTAGTTCAACCACTGCTGCATGTAGTTGATTTTCATCACGCATTGGTGCAGTACATCCTTCTAAATAGCTAACATAACTTCCTTCATCTGCGACAATCAATGTTCTTTCAAATTGTCCAGTATTCATCGCATTTATTCTAAAATATGTTGATAATTCCATTGGACAAGTTACACTCTTAGGAATATATACAAATGAACCATCACTAAATACTGCAGAGTTAAGTGCTGCATAAAAGTTGTCACCCTGTGGTACTACAGAGCCTAAATACTTTTGAACTAGTTCTGGATACTTTTGTACAGCTTCTGATATAGGACAGAAAATAACTCCAGCTTCAGCTAATTTTTCCTTGAATGTTGTCACTACTGACACTGAATCAAATACTGCATCAACAGCAATATTTTTAACACCAGCAAGCATTTCTTGCTCATGCAAAGGAATACCAAGTTTGTTATATGTCTCTATAATCTCAGGGTCGACTTCATCTAAGCTTTTAGGATGATCTTTTAACGATTTTGGTGAAGAATAATAACTTATTGCTTGGAAATCAATTGGAGGATAATTTAAATCAGCCCACTCTGGAGATTTCATTTCTAGCCATTTTTTATATGCTTTTAGACGCCATTCTAATAGAAACACAGGTTCATTTTTTCTTGCAGATATCAAGCGGATTACATCTTCACTAAGACCTGCATCAATAGTCTCAGCTTCTATTTCAGTTACAAAACCATGCTCATAATCTTGTTCAATGATTTTATCTAAATTTTCGCTCATACTTTAATTTCTGCCCTTATTGTTGACAATATCATAAATTGATGTTTTTGAAAGTAGATCTAGAAATTGACTATTTAAAACTCTCCAATAACTACTTACCATACAACTTCCTAAACTACATTTTTTATGTAAATCACAACATTCTGTGAGATTTACATTTTTCTCAACTGCTTTAACCACATCTAAAACAGTAATATTTTGTGGCTCATCAACTAGTGTATAGCCACCTTCGATACCACGTTTAGATACAACAATATTAGATATCGAAAGCTGATTTAATAGTTTTCTAACTGTAGGAATATTCAATCCTGTAGTTTCTGCAATTTTTGCAGCACTATAAGGATTTAAGTTGTTTTCAGCAATTGTTACAACCACAAGTAACCCGTAGTCGAGTAATTTACTTATTTTAAGCATAATCAACTCTAATCTATACTAATTTAGTATCATATATTTGATATAATAATATTTATGAAACTCAATGTAAATTAAAAAATTGATTATTTTATAACCTTAGACTAGTATTTGTAAGTAATTAATACCACAAATGTCATTATAACAATTAATCATGAGAATAGCTATTTTAGGTGCTGGACAATTAGGAATTTATTTAACCCAAAGATTAAGTCTAGACCATCAAGTTTCTATAATAGACTTAGATGAAGAAAAATTAGGATTTATTTCATCTGCTTTTGATGTTCAGACAATTATTGGGGACGTTACAAAGCCAAATATAATGATGGAAGCTAATTTCAAAGATACTGATATGATTATTGCTGTAACATCTAATGATACTACCAATATAGCAGTATGTGATATGGCTTATAAGTTATATAAAACACCATATAAAATAGCGCGAATTCGTGATACAGAATATAATAGATTTCCAAAATTACTCAATAATATAGACTTAGTTATCAAATCTTTTTTTGAAACTACAAAAAGATTAGAGCAATTAATTTTTCTATCTGGAGCTTATTTTATATCAACATTTTTTGATAAACGTGTGCAATTAGTTGGAGTTGAGGTTTCTCAAGATTCATCTCTTATTGGTTTATCTGTTAAAGACATATATCTAGGCTTAGGAGATATTAAAGTTGATATTATTTCAGCTCACAGAGGCGGAAATAAGTTGGATATTAATGATACCGATATTCTAGTTGAACCAGGTGATAGAGTTATGTACTTATCAGAAAAGGCATATTCATCTCAAATTCTATCAATATTCCAGCCTAAAAAAGCAAATATTAGAAAAATTTTTATTGCGGGAATTAATTATGCGAGTATAACTCTTGCAAAATCACTAGAAAATAAAGGTTATATTATAAAAATGATTGATCCAAATGCTGAAAAATGTGAGTTTGCCCTGAATGAGTTGTCAAAGTCTACAATTCTACATTATAATCCAGTGAATAATAATTTATTAGTTGCTGAAGGCATTGATGAAGCTGACATGTTTTTTGCGTTGACTAATTCAGATGAAATTAACATCATGTCATCTATTTTAGCCAAAAAGCTTGGTGCACGAAAAACAGTGGCAACAGTAAACAGTTCTGAATATTACGATATTACTAGAGACCTTAAGCTTATTGATATATCAATTTCACCTCATAATTTTTCATATACGACAATCAAAGCATTTTTGACCCAAGTTGATATGCTTAAAATGTATGAAGTTGAAGATAGTGAAGAAATGTTCGTTGAGTTAAAGGTTCATGGTCAAGAGAATATGTCTACAGTAATCGGCAAAAAAATAGCTGATCTAAAATTACCAAATGGCTTACAAATTTTAGCTATTATGAAGGATGACAATATTCCCAGATTCTTCACTGACAACTCGATTATAAGTGATGGAGATAGAATAATCATCAAAGTCGATAATAAAAATGCTCTACAAACACTCGAAAAACTTTTTCAAGTAATGCCTTTATACATTGCATAAATGATTGCTAAAATATGAGAAATTAGGTTATGATAAATCTATCATAAAATTTACTCATAAGTATAGCTCATGGTATCAAACTCAACAGGAAAAGAAAAAATTGGTTTAATTCTACTTATATTACTAATGACCGGAGCAATTGATAATATAAGGAATCTCCCTTCTACTGCCACATCCGGAACCTATATATTTTTCTTTTTTGCTGTTGCAGTTTTGTTGTTTCTCGCTCCTGTTGCTTTAGTATCTGCAGAAATGACTGCAACATATACAGCCAAAGGTGAAGAAGGTGTATATGGTTGGGTTAAAAAAGCTTTTGGACCTAATGTGGCGATGCTAGCAATTTGGTTTCAATGGATTAATACTTTAATATGGTTCCCAAGTATATTAACATTTATTGCAGGAACTATTGCATATCTATTTAATCCAGATTTTGCTCAAAATATTAAGTTTACTATTATTTTTATTACAGTGGTTTTTTGGTCTTTGACTATTCTAAACCTCAAAGGTTTACGTGTCTCTGCGATTTTTGCAAGTGCCTGTACATTTTTTGGTATGGTTGTGCCAATGCTACTAATGGTTATTTTCGCATTAATATGGTTACTGAATAGCTATACTATAAATATCCATTTTGAATTAGGTAATTTAATCCCTAGTTTCACATCTACTGAATCTTGGATGGGTCTGACAGCCATAATTGCATCTTTCTTAGGACTTGAATTAGCAACAGTTCACATAAGAAATGTAGCAAACCCTAAAAAAACATTTCCACTAGCGCTATTAATTTCAGTGATTTTTATAGTATTTACGATGGTATTAGGTGCTCTAGCAGTAGCGATTATATTCCCTCAATCTGAAATAGATGTTGTGCATGGAACAATTAAGACTTTTAAAGTTTATCTAGAAAGCCTAGGTATACCTATGTTTTTCTACTATATTCTAGGACTAATGATCTTCATAGGTTCTATAGGATCTATGATCAATTGGATGATTTCACCTGCTCGAGGTCTATTACAGGCTGCCGATGATCACTTTTTACCCGATGCTTTAGATAAAACAAATAAGCATGATGTGCCAAGTGGAATTCTCATATTGCAAGCAATCATTATGACTATAATATGTCTTTTATTAGAGCTTGTACCATCAGTTCAGGCTTACTATTGGCTTCTTACTGCTTTAAGTACCCAAATTTACTCTTTGATGTATTTAATGATGTTCTTTGCAGCACTCAAACTAAAGCTTACAAATAAAGAATCTACTCGTAACAATGAGGATTTCAATATACCTGGTGGTAAGTTTGGTATGGTTTTTGTTTGTATTTTGGGTATTGTGGGAACAATCTCTTGTGTAATAGTTGGTTTTATTCCACCTGATAATTTATATGAAAATCCTTTTGAATTTATTCAAATGTTATCAATATGTTTTGTATTATCAATCCTTCCTGTAGTATTATTCATGATTTATAGAAAGGTTAAACTTAAAAATATCTAATGCTTGAATCATTAATTCTCTTTATATTCCTAATTATTGGTTATTACATTTTTAATTTCTCAGAATCATTAAAAGTTATAAAACTTATAAACTTATCATTAGACTTCATTGTAATTTCTATAATTTTTTTGCTAGGCTACAACTTCAGTATATTTACTAATACAAATACTATAGTTCTAGAAGTTATAGGTATAAGTTTGATATATATTACAATTATTACAGTTGCTAACATATTGGGAATTTTTATTTTTTGCAAAAAAGATCCTAATATAAAAACTAAATTTATATCTGATAATATAAGTGAAGCTAAAGAAAATCTATTTATTACAATTCTCAAAGCAAGTAAGTACTTAATATATCTGATAATAGGTTATATATTAGGTGAAATTATTAATATAAATATTACTTCATTTATAAATGACATTGTTTTTGTAATGTTATTACTTCTTATGCTAATTATCGGTGGTTTATTAAGGTTTGAAAATATATCTCTTATAGATCTCTTTAAAAATAAATTAGCTATGTCTGTGGTTGTTATAGTGATTGCAACGTCGATAATTTCAGCTGTTTTGATCAGCTATATCATTAATATACCAGTCAAGCAAAGCATCATGATTAGCTCAGGCTTAGGCTGGTATTCTTTATCAGTAGTCTTAAATACAGATTTTATTGGTGAATATTATGGAATGATAACATTTATGGTTGATTTCTTACGAGAAATACTAGTAATCGTGATGGTACCATTACTAAAACGATATTTTTCTGTAGAGATGGTCGGATATGCCGCAAATACTGCTATGGATTTTTGTTTACCAATTCTTAGAAATAATTATGGTAATAAAATAGTTCCATTAGCTATAACTATTGGCCTAACAATGACTATTACAACTCCTATTCTTCTTGTGTTAGAAAATTTAATCCTATAACTATTCAGTAAATAAAGCCAATAATAAATATTGGTTTTAGATATTATGAATGGAACTAAATGAAATATAAGAAATTTATTTGCTACGGAATTTGATACGACCTTTAGTCAAGTCATAAGGAGTTATTTCAACTACTACCTTATCGCCAGTTAGTATACGAATATAATTTTTTCTCATCTTGCCTGAAATATGAGCTGTTACAACATGTCCATTCTCAAGCTCTACTCTAAACATTGTGTTTGGAAGAGCTTCTAAAACAACACCTTCCATTTCTATACAATCTTCTTTTGCCATATTGGCCTCATCTCCGGTTAAATTAGTTTTTAATAATTACATAAAACAGCATCTATTTTAAAAGGAATTAATTAAAAACTCAAATCTTTTGAAAAAATACTTATTAAAAGGTTATAATTCATTATCAAAATCCTAATTTTTAAGTATTCTCGTAGTGGAAAAGTACTTTTTCTTTGAGTTAGTAATCTTCGTGGTAGCTATTTTGGGTGGTAGCATTGGAGCTGTTATAGGTTTAGGTGGAGCATTAGTAATAACTCCTTTACTATCAACAGTATTAGATGTCCCTCTTCATTATGCTATTGGAGCATCTCTAGTAGCAATAATCTGTACATCAACAGCAACATCTCTTGTTTCATTAAAATCTCACGGATTAACTAAAGAAAAATTAGGATTATTTTTGGCATTAGCTACTGCTATAGGAGCTATATTTGGAGCTAAACTAGCTCTATTACTAAAATCACAAGCATTATTTCTGATATTTGGTGGAATATTGTTTGTAGTTGCAGTTTTAAGTTTTATAAAAAAGAAACAAAATAACAATATTCAAGAATCTACCAAAGTATCAGTTATTGCCGAAAAACTTCAGCTTAATGATTCAATTACTGTAGATAAAGTAAAACAACAATATAATGTCAAACACCCTATTCTTGGCTTTATATTTATGTCTAGTGCTGGATTTATCGGAGGTTTACTTGGCATTGGTGCTGGTATTTTTAAAGTAATAGCGATGGATAAGGTTATGAAGATACCCTTTAAGGTAAGTGCATCTACTAGTAATTTTATTATGGGTATTACGGCATTTGCAGCGACTTCAACTTATTATTTCGCAGGGTATATAGATAGCTCGATAACTGCCCCTGTTGCTTTAGGTACTTTATTAGGTGCTACTATAGGCTCTAAAATTATGCCACATATTTCAACAAGAATTTTGAGGCTTACATTTTTTATAGTTTTATTTATTTCAGCATTACAAATGATAATTAAAGGATTAATATGATCAAAGATAATGTCATATATCGTGTTATAAAGTTAAATTTATCATTAGCTGTTTTTATAATATGCTTAGGTGCTGTAGATGCTATTTTTGGAAGTCGTGATATTGCAAAAAACATTGTTAATATTGGGATCTTTTTAATAATAATAACACCAGTGCTAAGGATTCTTTTAGAGTTTATCTTTTTTATAAAGGCAAAAAACTACACTTACATGCTGATATGTTTATTATTATTCCTAATAATAACCGTTAGTATAGTCTGTTAGATAGTATATTTATTCTAAAAATGTTAATATTTTGTCTATTGTGATAATTGTGCTCATAAGGGCTGAAAACTTATTGAAATATGTTTACTAGTTTATCAGATAAATTACAATCTTCATTTAAGAAGATAAAGGGACAAACTTCTCTTACAGAAGAAAATATACAGTCAGCTTTACGTGACATTAGAGTATCTCTACTAGAGGCGGATGTTGCGTTACCTGTTGTCAAAAAGTTTATAGAAAATATAAAGCAAAAAGCAATAGGTGAAGAAGTCAAGAAAAGTCTTACACCAGATCAAACATTTATTTCATTCGTAAAAAAAGAAATAGAAAAAGCATTAGGTGAAGAAGCTGTACCTATTAACTTAAAAACACAACCTCCTGCTGTGATACTTATGGCAGGTTTACAAGGTGCTGGTAAAACAACATCAACAGCTAAACTTGCTAAATATCTAAAAGAGCAACATAAGAAAAAAGTAATGGTAGTCAGTGCCGATATCTATCGCCCTGCTGCTATTGATCAATTAAGAACTCTTGCAAATAGTTTAAACATAGAATTTTTTGAATCTGATACATCTCAAAAGCCTGACTATATTGTTACAGAAGCTATTAAGACGGCAAAAACAAAACTAATAGATGTTTTGATTATCGATACTGCAGGTAGATTGCATATTGATAGTAATATGATGGATGAAATCAAACAAATCCATAAAATTGCAAATCCAATAGAAACATTCTTCACTGTAGATAGTATGACAGGTCAAGATGCTGCTATTACTGCTAAAGCATTTAATGATGCTTTAGAATTGACAGGTGTGATTCTTACAAAAACTGATGGTGATGCTAGAGGTGGTGCAGCTCTTTCGATTAGAGAAATTACGGGTAAACCGATTAAATTCTTAGGTACTGGAGAAAAAACAGACGCATTAGAACCATTTCATCCTGATAGAGTAGCCTCTAAAATACTAGGAATGGGTGATGTTCTAAGCTTAATCGAAAGTATTGAACAAAAAACAGAGAAAAAGTCTGCTGAAAAATTAACTAAGAAACTTAAAAGTGGTAAAAGTTTTGATTTAGACGATTTCAAAAGTCAAATCCAGCAAATGAAAAATATGGGTGGTGTTGGCTCTATCATGTCTAAACTACCAAATATGCCTGCAAATCTACCAGGCAATGTTGGTGATGATATGTTTAAAAAAATCGAAGCTATGATAGACTCAATGACTCCGCTTGAGCGTAAGAAACCCGAGTTGATCAAACATAGTAGAAAACAAAGAATTATAAAAGGATCGGGAACTTCCATACAAGATCTTAACAAACTCCTACAACAACATACACAAATGAAAAAAATGATGAAAAGTGTAGTTGGTAAAAAAGGGGGCATGGCTAACATGATGAAACGTTTATCAGCTATGCAAGGTATGGGTAATATGTCGGGTCTTTTTGGTAATAAAAAATAAGAATAAAAATATAAGGAAATCTATAAATGATAGGTGATAAAAACTTTGATAAAGTTTCAAATATAAATATAAAAAAGGAAAAAGTATTGATTCCAGCAGAAGTTCTAATCCAAGATATACCTCTTTTAAAGACTTCTTTTGAAACAGTTAGAAAATCACGAAAAGAAATAGCTGAAATTGTTCATGGTAAAGATGATAGAGTTGCTGTTATCGTTGGTCCTTGTTCCATTCATGATACAGGTGCTGCTATCGAATATGCTAAAAAGCTAAAAGACCAAGTTAAAAAATTCCAAAAAGAAATCCTGATAATTATGCGAGTATATTTTGAAAAACCTCGTACAACTATAGGCTGGAAAGGACTTATAAATGATCCTGATCTTGATAATTCTTATAATATCAATAAAGGTCTTCGCATGGCTCGTACCCTACTGTCTGATATTACAAGTATGGGATTGCCTTGTGGAACAGAGTTTTTAGATGTAATTACTCCACAATATTTCGCAGAGCTTATTACTTGGGGAGCTATTGGTGCTAGAACTGTTGAGAGCCAAGTTCACAGAGAGCTTGCTTCAGGTCTTTCTGCTTCTATTGGTTTCAAGAATGCTACAAATGGAGATATTCAAGTAGCCGTAGATGCTATTAAGTCAGCTACTTATCCACATCATTTCTTGAGTACTACAAAGTCAGGGTCTACAGCAATATTTGCAACTAAAGGTAATCCAAATGGCCATATAATTCTTCGTGGTGGTGCATCAGGACCTAACTTCAGCAAAGAACATGTTAATGACTGTATCGAAAAGCTTAAAAAATCTGAAATTGATACTAAAGTTATGATTGACTGTAGTCATGGTAACAGCAAAAAAGATCATACTAAGCAAATCGCAGTATTAGAAGATATTTGTGAGCAAATCAAAACTAGTAATGATATATTTGGTATTATGATTGAGAGTAATCTTGTAGCTGGAAATCAGGATATTAATAATAAGCCTCTAACTTACGGACAAAGTGTAACAGATAAGTGTGTTGATTTTGATGAAACAATCAAAATGCTTGAAATGTTAGCAGATGCAGTTAAAGCTAGACGTAACTCTCAAGAAAAAGCAGAAACTAAAGAAGAGTCTCAATTTTCATTATTATAAATTTATAAATACCTTTTTAAAATAAATGAAATATCACATCCTAAAATATACACAAATATTTTTGGTAGGATTTAGTCTTTTTATACTTTGTAGCTGTGCTGACCAAAGTGTTACTTTTAAAAAAATTCCCGCAGATAAGCAACCAATTATAGGTAAAGTTTCTAATATTTATATATTGGGGGGTTTAGGGCAAACTTCAGAAGTAGTCCCAGCTGATATATGTGGTGGACATCAAGAAAAAGTTGCAAAAGTTACTTTTACAAAACCATTTATTTGGGATGGATTAATATCTTTGATAACTTTAGGTATTATAACTCCACGACATACTTATGTTTATTGTGTATAAATTTATGAAAAAAACGGTAGCTATACTTATTTGCTTATTCTTAGGAGGTTGTGCAACACAAATTGTAAATTTTGAAAAGCCTAAACAAGTATTACAAAAGCCTACTTATTATAAAAAAGATACATTTTTTTTAGGCATGGGGCCATCGACAGATATAAATGCTAGTAAAATATGTAATGGCAGTAACAATATTTATAAAGTTGATGCTGAACAAACAACTTCAGATTTAGTCATAGCATGGGCTACTTTTGGAATATATACGCCACGTAGTATAGCCATTTATTGTAAATAGCAGCCAACTATCATTATAAGAAAATATTATACACTTAATAAAATCAATATATTTAACTCTATGAGATTTTTTTGTCATAATACTTCACAGAAAATATATAAGAATTTTAAATAAGGTTATAAAAAATGAAAAAATTAATTTTATCAGTAGTAATATTTAGTTTAGTAAACGTAGTTTTTGGAAGTCCATTACATCAAATAAATAGTTTTTCAAATAATGGAGTATTCCCTGCACCTACAATGATTCTTGCAGAATAGAATCTTTAAAATTAATGATTATCAAAAAACTAAACTTAAATGCTTCTTGTAATTCTCAGTATACTCTTCAATTTTAGGATCTTTAATAACATCATTAGTAATAAATGTTGGTAACCTTTTCATGCCTATGAATTCATGTGCTTTATGAAAGTGTAGATATACTCCATCAACCCCAACCCCTTCAAAAAGCTGGTCTTTCTCCACAAAAGCCTCCAATGGAGCATTCCATGTTAGCGATAGCATATATGTTTTACCCTGAAGTAAACCACCAGAGCCATATTTCTTGCTAACATCATGTCTAGATCGACCATCATTAGCATACATAACACCATGACCGGTGGTGAATACTTCATCGATATATTTTTTAACAAGCCAAGGTGGACCCATCCACCAACCTGGCATTTGATAAATCACTGTATCAGCCCAAAGCCACTTTTGAATTTCCTCATCTATATCATAACCATCATCAATAACTGTAACTTTAATATCATGACCAAGGCTCTTAAGATGACTCTCAGCAATATCATTTAAATATTGATTCAAAGCACCTTTTGAATGCCCAAATTCTTTTTTACCATTAATTAATAATATTTTTTTCATATGTTTTGCCAGTAATAATTAAATAATAGCCAAGTTAATCAATTGGCCTCCTTGACAGACTGCACCAGTATTATGAATACTAATTACAACACCGCCATACGGTAAAACTAAGTCTTTCTTTTGCATAGTAGATGTCTGAATATATTGACCAATTACATCTCCAGCTTTGAAAATATCGCCTGGTTTGATAAACCATTCATATAATCCACCCTCTATTGCTTTTAAGTGTTTGTAGTTAGGCCCATAGACATGATGTCTAATATCAGTATTTAATAAATCAGTATTAAAAGGTGAATCAATAATATCTTTGTGTTTCAGATAATTAATGATACCTTGAGTCTGCATTTTAGCATTAGTGAAGTTTATATACTCTTCAGAGCCTAATTCAAGCGTGTAGCCCTCTTTGAGTACTTTTTCATCTTTACCTTGCTTTCTGAACTCTTGAGATAGGTGCCACCATGGACAAAATATAGCTTCATCAAGAGAACCGCCAGCTTTATCATTATCGATGATAAGCATATCTTTATAGCCAAATTTTTCTGCTGTTTGTCTAGCAAAATCTGCAGTATATAAATATGTAGTGGCATCTGTATCTGTATGTAAATCAAGGACATAATCTGCCTTTTGAGCTTCTCTTTGGACTAGAAGATTTAATCTTTTTGCTCTAGATAGCTCCCATTCATTAGATAGTTCTTTATCTAACTCTTGCTGTAAAAGATTTTCAAAAGCTTGCTTATACTCTGCTGTAGTAGAGTTGATATGTTCTTTGACAAACACAGAATAATCGATAGATGGATAGAAATAATATCTATTAAAATTATCTCCTGTTGCAGAATCAAATCTACCTTGATGCCCTGCTCCTATAAATACATCTTTACCGATAGGATTACATTGAGGGATTAGATAAACATCGCCTTTGGGTTGATACTTTTTGAAATACTCTAAAAGTTCTATCATTACAGCATTTCCCTGTAGCTCTGAAGCGTGCATACTAGCTTGCATATACACACTTGGTGCTGATGAATCGGAACCTTTGATAGTTATTTTTTCTATATGAATATCTTCACCTGTTGATGATTGACTTACTTTGATTTTTTGTTTGGAAATATAGTTAGACATAATACTGATTCAATTTTTTATGATTACATAATTATAGCAATATAAAACTTGTACTATAAGAATATTTACTATCAAAAACATTTATTGACTCAATAAGTATTTACTATTACGCCACTAGTTCTAAAATGCTAAAATGTCTCAATAAATCTTAAAACTTAGTAATAATCTAATGATAAAAGTAATGACATTCAATGCTAATGGTATACGCGCAGCGGCTCGTAAAGGATTTTGGGAATGGTTTGCAACGCAGGATGTAGATTTTTTGTGTATACAAGAAACAAAAGCGCAATTTCATCAATTAGAAAAAGATGAGCAGCATTTCCCAGACGATTATTACTATGATTTTAAAGATGCTGTAAAAAAAGGCTACAGTGGCACAGCTATTTATGCTAAGAAGAAGCCTCTAAAGGTAATTAAAGAGCTTGGCTTAGATTGGGCTGATGATGAAGGTAGATATATTCAATTTGACTATGAAAACTTTAGTATTGCTAGTTTGTACCTACCAAGTGGCTCTAGTGGAGATGTTCGCCAAGAATATAAAATGCAGTTTCTTGAAAAGTATAAAGAGATATTAAAAGAACAAGCAGAATCGGGTAGAGATTTTATAGTGTGTGGAGATTTTAATATTGTGCATAAAGAAATAGATATCAAAAATTGGAAATCAAATTATGGTAAGACATCTGGGGTATTACCAGAAGAGCAAGCTTGGCTAGATCATATATTTGATGATTTAGGTTGGGTTGATACTTTCCGAGTGATTAATCATGAGCCGTTACAATATACTTGGTGGTCAAATCGTGGACAAGCGCGTGCAAACAATGTCGGCTGGAGAATTGATTATCATATCTCAACACCAGCTCTAAAAGATAAGGTTGTACCAAAGTCTGATTATGTTTACAAAGAAAATTGGTTCTCAGATCATGCGCCACTAACTATTAGTTATGATTATGAGGTTTAAAATATGAATGTATCAGCAATTTTATTACCAATATTTTCAGCACTTCTAGAATATTGGTATTTGTGGATTATTGCACTATTTATTTTATTTATAAAAACTCCTCTTTTCAAAGGATGGATCGGTGAAAAAATCTTAGCAATGTCAGTAAAAAATATTGTCAAAGATAAAAAAGGCATATTGTTAAATAATTTGCTATTACCTACAGATAAAGATACTACCCAAGTAGATCATGTATTGCTTCTTCCATCAGGGATATTCGTAATTGAAACTAAAAATATGAAAGGATGGATCTTCGGAGATTCTAAAAGTAAAAATTGGACACAGCAGATATATAAGCATAAATCTCAATTTCAAAATCCAATACATCAAAACTATAAGCATGTTAGAACTATTAGTGCTATGCTGCACTTAGAAGATGAAACTCTCATTCATAATATTATCGTTTTTGTTGGTAGTGCAACTTTTAAAACAAAAATGCCCGAAAATGTATTCAAAATCTTTCGATTAAGAAATTATTTAAAGCAGCAAAATCTTAATAAGCTTAGTTATTCTAAATTGGAAGAATACTCAAATGTATTACAAAATCAGAAGCAAAAAAGTAATATAGTAAATAATTATAAACATGTTAAAAATCTTAAAGAAAAGTATAAATCAGAAGAAATTTGTCCTAAATGCTCAGGTTTACTAGTAGAGAGAACTATTAAAAAAGGAGAAAAACAAGGTCAGATTTTTCTAGGTTGTAATAATTTTCCAAAATGTAGATACACTAAAAATTAATATCATGCCAAAAGCTTACATATTTTCAGGCCTACCAGGAGTAGGCAAAACAACTTTAGCTAAACAATTAGCTCAAGTTATACCTAATACGGCATACTTTAGAATTGATACTGTTGAATATTATCTTAAAAAAGCATATTCTCAAGAGCTAACTAAACAAGGCTATGAGATAGTTTATTATCAAGCTAAGGAAAATCTTAAGCTTGGTAAAAATGTAATTATAGACTGCTGTAACCCTATCTTGGAGTCTCGAGAATTATGGGACTCATTCTCACAGATAAATAATACAAAAGTTATAAATATAGAAATCATCTGTAGTGATACACAGGCTCATCAAAATAGAATAGAAACCAGATATAAATCAAACCCGAATAAGTACCCTACTTGGCAGAATGTCTTAGATAGAGATTACGAATATTGGAAAGATAAGATTATTAGAGTTGATACCGCAAAAACTGATATTATAGAATCGTTTAATATATTTATAAATCAACTCAAGGAATATTAATGAAACATAAATTATTTATTTTGTTTGCATTTCTATTTATCACATTAGATAGCTTTGCAGATGATTTTAAACAATATAATGTCTATCTAATCCCAGATACTACAGCTGATAAATATGTTAAAGAATTTGATGATTCTTTAGCTAAAACAAATGTACTAGAGAAATACAAAACTACTCCTTTTATCAAAAACCATCCTGTACATTTGACATTGTATTTAACAAGTTTTCAAAGCAAATATATTAAAGATATTGAGAGTCAATTAGCTAATCTTGCTAATAATACAGAACTATTTTATATAGAAACTACTGGTTTTAGTGCTGGCAAAAGTGGTTTTGTAATGCTTGATATAAAAAATTCTCAATCATTACAGCAATTATCAAATTCTGTGATAAAAGACTTAGCGAAGTACAGAGATAAGGACTACCCTGCTCCAAGTTGGGTTAAATTTTACCCAAGTAAATTAGCATCTTTTGAAAAATATGGCTCACCAAATGCTTTTGCAGAATTTAATCCTCATATAAGTATATTGGCTGCAAATTTACAAACAGATCAAGAAAGAGATAACTTTGACAAAGATTTTAATACGATTATCAAAAATACGAAGTTAGAACCAATTAGCTTTAAGATTAAAGCAATCGGTTTTGGTGAAGTTGATGAAAATGGACAAGTAACTAAAACTCTACATATTTACAAACTAAATAAGTAAAATTGTAGTCATAAAATAAATAGTAAGGAAATAGAATGAGTAATAATCATTTTGATGTAATAAGTTTAGGTGGTGGTTCTGGTGGTATAGCATCTGCTGTACAGGCTGCTAAATTTGGTAAAAAAGTTGCTATTATCGAAAAACGTGAGCTTGGCGGTACATGTGTAAATAGAGGTTGTGTACCCAAAAAAGCTATGTGGTATGGAGCTAACCTAGCTGAAGCACTAAAGCATGATGTCGCAGGCTATGGCTTTGATGTTGAGGTTAAAGGTTTCAACTGGGCAAAGCTTAAAGAAAAAAGAGCTACATACATAGGTAATATTCATGGTTTCTATGACAGACTATTAGATAAATGGAACATCACTCATTTTAATAATTGGGGTAAATTTAAAGATAATAAGACTATCATTCTAGATGATGGTACAGAACTTACAGCAGATCATATCTTTATTTCTCCAGGTGCTTACCCTATTGTGCCAAAAAATATCGAAGGTGCTGAGCTAGGTATCACGTCTGATGAGTTTTTTGAGCTAGAAGAAACTCCAAAAAAAGCCGTAATCGTTGGTGGTGGCTATATAGGTGTTGAGATCGCTGGAGTACTAAATGCTCACGGTACAGATACAACTGTTATGGTGCGTAGAGAAAAGCCTCTAATGGAGTTTGATAATTGTATTAGTGATGCTCTGGTTGAATGTATGCAAATGACAAACCTAAATATCATGAATCATACAAACATCATTAAAGTTGAAAAAGTTGGTAGCACTCTCAAAATCACTACTGATACAGGTAAGGTTTTAGAAGATGTTGATACTCTAATATGGGCAACCGGTCGTGCGCCAAATACTCATAATTTAGGTATAGAAAACACTGATATAAAAATTACTGATAAAGGCATAATTCCTGCTAATGAATGGTCTGAAACAAATGTTAAAGGAGTTTACTCTTTAGGTGATGCTTCAGGCGTGCCACAACTTACACCTGTAGCTATCAAAACAGGTAGATATCTAGCTCGTAGACTATTTAATAATGAAACTAATCTAAAAGCTAATCTAGAATATATCCCAACAGTAATCTTCTCGCACCCTGCTATTGGTACTGTAGGATTAACTGAAAAAGAAGCTAGAAACAAGTATGGTGATGATAATGTGAAAGTATACAAATCTCGCTTTACAGCTCTATATTGTGCTATCTCTGGTCATAGAATGCCAACAGTTATGAAGCTAGTTGTAACAGGTGATAATGAAAGAGTTGTTGGATGTCATATGATTGGTATAAATGTTGATGAGATGTTACAAGGGTTTGCAGTAGCTATCAATATGGGTGCTACTAAACGCGACTTTGATGATACTATAGCTATCCACCCTACTAGCTCAGAAGAGCTTGTAACTATGTAAGGAAATCTTATGATACTGACTACAGCTGATACTCTTGGTAAAAGAGAAATTATAGAATACAAAGGTCTAGTTACAGGGATAATTGTGCGAACTCCAACTATAACTCAAGGAATACTAGGGGGACTAAAAAATATAATAGGTGGAAAAAATACCTCTTATACTAATGTCTGTAAAGAAGCTCGATTACATGCTGAACAAGAAATGATAAATCAAGCTCAAGAGTTAGGTGCTAATGCTATAGTAGCTATTCGATATGACTCAAGTAGTTTAGGTGGAACTACTAGTGGTACAGAGGTCTTTTGTTACGGTACAGCTGTTGTTGTTAGATAATATATATTAAACCTATATTAAGTCATATTGAATAAAAATATAATCCTTCCTGTTATTTATTATTGTTTTTACAGCTTAAATATTCTATGATGAATTTTTGACCTTTTTCAAAGGTTATTTATATTGTTCAAAATAGGAGAATAATTGTGACTATTAATGATGTAAGTCATTCGAAAAAAAGTAATCTTACCCCTTTCTGGGTTCTGTGGACATTAGAGTTATGGGAAAGATTTGGCTATTATGGTCTACAGGCAATATTAGCTATATACTTCGCTAAGAAGTTAGGCTTTAGTGAGTCCGAAGCAATGTTGATCTTTGGTTCTTTTTCAGCATTATTATATGGTGGTCCATTAATTGGTGGATGGATTGGAGATAATTATTTAGGTGCTAAGCGTACAATATTTATTGGTGCAGGATTTTTATTTTTATCTTACTTATCTCTTAGTTTTAGTGTAGTTATAGCTGATTTATTAGGTAGTACAGAAAAAACTATAGTGATGTATTCATTAGCAGGTGTTGCTATTGGTGGCGGGTTATTTAAAGCTAATCCTACTTCTTTGATTTCAAAATTATTTGAAAAAGGCGATCCAGCTCTTGATGGTGCTATGACTTTATACTATATGGCGGTTAATATTGGCTCATTTGTATCTATGCTTATAACACCTGTTTTAGCAGCTAAATATGGCTATCTTCATGCCTTCTTATGCTCAGCATTTGGGATGTTTCTTGGTTTGATTAGTTATACTGTTTTCTATCCAAAAATTCAAAGAATTGCTACAGAGGCTGGTAAGCAAAAGATGTCTTGGATAAAAGTCTTTGTAGTCATTATAGGAGCTTGTATAGCAATATTTATTACAGGCAATATTCTAGAGGATACTACTTTATGTACTAGTATAGTGGTTGTAATCGCGATACTAGCACTAATATACTTCTTTATGCAAATGCTAAAACAGTCTGAGCATGAAAGAAAAAGAATGTTAGTAGCTTTAATATTGATTGTTCAAGGAATTATTTTCTTCGTACTATACCAACAGATGCCTACTTCACTTAATTTTTTTGCTGTTAATAATGTTGATCCTCATTTCTTAGGCATGACTGTTCATGGTGAGCAATGGCAAGTACTTAACCCATTAGTAATTGTACTTATGTCACCTTTATTATCTGTAATATATAAGAAAATACCTGGTACGCATGTAACAAAATTCTGTTTTGGTATGACACTATGTGCTATGGCATTTTTAGTACTATACTTTCCACAGTTTACAGCTACTGATGGTATTGTATCCGGATGGTGGTTAGTTGCTAGTTATTTCTTCCAATCTACTGGAGAGCTTTTAATCTCAGCATTAGGCTTATCTATGGTTGCTGAGCTATTCCCTCGTAAGATGAGTGGATTTGCTCTTGGAATGTGGGCTCTAACAACAATGGTTGCTGGTCCAATTGGTGGTTATGTAGGTGCTTTGACTGCTCCTGCAGAGGGTATTGTATTTACAAAAGTAGAAGGTCTAGCCGTTTATGGACATGTATTCTTAACTATAGGAATATTTGTAACAGTAATCGCTGCTATTATGTGGATTGCTCGTGGCTGGTTAAATTCTATCATTGAAAGTACAAGAGTACATTTCGTATCTGAGAATACCCATGGGATGCATGAAGAGAATGCAGTTTTACCTACAACAAATAATTAATCTTGAGCCTTTGGCTTTCTGACACTTTTATTCTGATGAATTTTTTGTTTTATTTTTTTTGCAAAATCTTTATTATGATTTGAGCTTTTCTTCTGATTAGTGTTTTTATTATTTTTATTTGCTCTCTTTGCAGCTATTATTTTAACTTCATCAATTTTTTTAGCCTTAGTTTTGCGTGACATACTTGTAATAGGAACATTATGAGTAGCCTCAAAACCTTCTAACTCTTCTCTTGGTAAAAGATGCCCAATTAAATGTTCTATATTTGATAATGATTCAACTTCATCTGCACTTACTAAAGAAATAGCTAAACCATCTTGCCCTGCTCTACCAGTTCTCCCTATTCTATGGACATAATCTTCAGCAACATTTGGTAAATCAAGATTGATCACACAAGGTAGTTGGGCAATATCAATTCCTCGTGCTGCGATATCAGTTGCAACTAAAACATTTATATCTTTGGATTTAAAATCTGCTAATGCCTTTGTTCTAGCTGTTTGACTTTTATTACCATGTATTGCACTACTTGTTATACCAGCATTGTTCAATTTCTCTGATATCTTATTAGCGCCATGCTTTGTACGTGAAAAAACTAAAACTTGATGTAGATCTTGATCTTTTATTAGTGAAATCAAAGCATTAATCTTAGTTGATTTATCTAGTGTATAAATTTTCTGAGTAATCTTTTTGACTGTTGTATTTACAACATCTGCAGATACTGACTGAGGATTATCAAGAAAATCATTAGCAAGATTTTTTATCTCTGGTGAAAATGTAGCTGAGAACATTAGTGTTTGTAATTTTTTTGGTAAAAGCTTATGGATTCTTTTTAAATCATTAATAAAACCCATGTCTAACATTCTATCTGCTTCATCTAAAACAAATGTATTTAAACTATCAAATTTAAGAGCATTTTGACTATATAAATCAAGCAATCTACCTGGAGTAGCTATCAAAATCTCAACACCTTTACGTAACTTCATCATTTGAGGATTGATACTAACACCACCAAAAACCACTGCTGAACGGATATGTGTATTTGCTGCATATATTTGAATTTGTTCTTGTATTTGTGCTGCTAACTCTCTTGTAGGAGTTAAAATCAAAGTTTTGATTCTATTTGCTTGAGCTTTTGGTTGATCAAGAAGTCTTTGGATAATTGGTAATGTGAAGCCTGCTGTCTTGCCTGTTCCTGTTTGTGCAGATGCCATGACATCATTACCTTTTAGAACTAATGGTATTGCTTTGGCTTGAATTGGAGTTGGTTTTGTATAGCCTTTTTTTTCTAAAGCGCTACATATTAAAGGATTTAAACCTAAATCTGAGAATTGCATGAATTTTTTATTTCCGATATTTTTTAGCTTAGCTATATTAACACTAATAGCTTCTATTTACTCTATAAAGATGTGTTATTAAATAATATAATACTTAAAGCCCATTTAATTAAATCTAAAGCTAATAAAATATGAATGATAAATACTGTTCTAAGCTAGGAAAAGATGTACAACAACATCTCATAAAATTAGGTCTAGAACAAACCAGAAATTTTGAACTTGATAACAATGCCAAAATAGCCAAGATATCAAAGGCATATCGCGAGATATTAGATACTCTAGGCTTACAGACACATGAATTTGAAAAAACACCCTATAGAATAGCTAGGATGTTTACTCAAGAAATATTCAATGGCTTAGATTATGCTAATTTTCCAGCTTGTGCATTATATGAGAATGAATTTAGATATGAAGGAGTACTTACACAAAAAAACATAACTATAATGTCATTTTGTGAGCATCATTTTGTGCCATTTGAAGGTATTGCCGAAGTTTCATTTATTCCTAAAAATAATAATATTATAGGTTTATGTCGTATCAATAGTATTTGCAACTTCTTTGCAAGACGTCCACAAATACAAGAAAGAATGACTGCTCAAATATTTGAAACCCTAAAATTTATCCTCTCAACAGATGATGTTAGTGTAAAAATAAAAGCAAAACACACATGTGTATCATTTAGAGGCACAAATAATCAAAACTCTGAAACATATACTGAAATGCTTGGTGGTACTTTTGCTAAAAAAGAATGATTCTAGAATGAGTAGCTTATTAGACATTGGGTTTTTATTTTTTATTATCCTAATAATTGTTTGTGTATTCTCGAAAAGCTATCTTAGATATTTTGTTATCATCATAGCAATTATCTACTATCTTGTGGGTAATGGCATTATTGGTAATATCTTGGCTAAACCTCTTAGATTAGAATCTACAAATATTAAACAATGTGCAAATACTAAAGCGATAATCTTATTAGGAGCTGGTATTAATCATGCATTTGATAAATTAGAACCAAGTATTAGTGCTTATGATCGTATTCTCAAAACTGCTGAAGTCTATAACCAATATCCTCAAGATATCATAATAAGTGGAGGTTACACTTCAGATTATAAGTTATCAGAGGCTGAAGTTTATGCTGATATTCTCTATAAGTTAGGAATTCCAAAATCAAAAATAAGATTAGAAAAACAATCTAGAAATACCTACGAAAACGCTCGATTCACCAAACAAATCTTAAACGATAAGAATGCTAAATATTGTTTAATTACAGGAGGTATTCACTATCAAAGAGCTAAATTAATTTTTGATAGCTTCAATATAAATACAATAAACATTGCTTCATCTAAAGTAACTCCTGAAATAAGTTTTCTCCCTAATGCATATAATTTTTATATAACGCAGACAATAATTCATGAATATTTAGGAATTGTTAAATTTTACTTATCCGTTAAATAAAGTAATATTCTAATTTCATTAAAACATCAACCCAAGATTGAAGAAAGATTTTAAAACTATATAATGATACAAATGTAGTAATTAAATATTGTGGAATGAGATGTTCAAAGAAATGATACTAAAAGTAGCAATTATATTTGGTCTCACCATTGGTATGCTTTTTTTGCTTTTAGATACTTCTGATGCACATGCTGTAAGCAATCCACCTATTCTCGAAATAGTCTCGTTTGAAACATCTAAAGATACTTCTACTCAACAAGTACTAAATTTATCTAGTAAAGTAACTCAAGACTTAAAAAACTACAAAGGATTCATAAAGAGAACACTAACACAAAATACTAAAGATCTAAATCAATGGGTTGACATCATTGAATGGAAATCTATAGATGATGCCCATACAGCTATGAATCAAGCCCTTAAAAATAAAGATGTAGAAGCATTTCTTAAGTTAATGAAAAATGGTTCTAGAACTTATCAAACAAAATCAGAATATTTAAGTATTCAATCTCAAGCATCTTAAGGTCTAAAAAGTTAATTACTTTTTTTTAGACGGGAGAATAATTAGAATGATTAAACACCTAAAATATCTAATAATAATTATTATTATATCTATTAACGGTTATGTATATAGCCAGACAGTTAGCATAGCCGCTGCACAGATGCTAATCAAACAACAGTCTTTTGATGAGTTTGCCAATGATATGGATAGACTAACTAAACAAGCTAAAGATCAAGGTGCTGAAATCGTAGTCTTTCCTGAAGATAACACGGTAAACTTAATTGATGATCTACCATGGAATAAACAAAGTATAATTAAACTTAGTGAATATTATAGTCAAACTAAAAACTTAATAGCCAATCTCGCTAAAAAATACCAGATAATTGTTATAGGTGGAACTATTGCTAAAAACAAGAAAGATAAAATATCTAATACTGCTTTAGTAGGTTTACCTAATGGTCAAGTAATAGAAAATGATAAAATTTATCTAACTCCAGAAGAAAGAAATGTTGGCTATAATAAGTTTGGTAAAAATATATTAGTACTAGATTATAAAGGCACTAAGATTGCTGTTGTAATATGTTACACAAGTGAGTTTCCGAATGTCTCTGAACAACTCTCAAAAGTTAATCCAGATATTATAATCGCACCATCTTACACAAATGATTTGTACGGTTTAAATAGAGTTCATACAGCAATGAAAATGTTATCAATCCAAAATTTTGCATACGGAATGGTAGTAGGTATGGCTTCAGGCTTAGATAAACAAAATACCCAAGGAGTTGATGGAGTAAGTCAAATAATTTTTACATCTCCTCAGAATAAAGCTTTTAAACTCAATCATTTAAATATGGGTAATTTCAATAAAGAAGATGTAGTTGTCGAAAAATTAGATATCACAAAATTACATCAAGCTCGTAAAAATTATGATGCATTTCCTAATGCAGATATTAAATATAATCCAACGATATCGACTAAATTAGTATCTATAACCCAATAAAAATATTTAAATAGAATAACTTCAATTTTAAGCTATAATTTCTACACAGATTTAAATTTAAAAATTAGCTATGAAATATACTAAACTTGGTAAAACTGATATTGATATTAGTAGAATATGTCTTGGTACTATGACTTGGGGACGTCAAAATACTCAAGATGAAGGCTTTGAGCAGATGGATTATGCTCTTGCTCAGGGTATTAACTTTTGGGATACTGCTGAAATGTATGCTATTCCCCCTACTGCTAAGACTTATGGCAAAACTGAGGAAATAATCGGCAACTGGTTTAAAACAAGGCAGAAACGTAGTGATGTAATACTAGCGACTAAGTTTTCGCCTATGATATGGGCTAGAAATGAGCAAAACCCTATCACTGATAAGACAAATATTATTGATGCTGTAAATAATAGTCTAAAGCGCTTACAAACTGATTATCTTGATTTATACCAATTCCACTGGCCAACAAATAGACCTCACTATCATTTTGGTAACTGGTGGGATTTTGAACCTCTAGCAGGTCAACAAAATAAACAACGTATAGTTGATAATATCTATGAAATTCTAATTACTTGTGATGAGTTAATTAAAGCTGGAAAAATTAGACATATTGGACTGTCAAATGACTCAGCTTGGGGAATAAATCAATTTATTAACTTAGCTGAAAAACATAATCTACCACGTCTAGCAAGTATTCAGCATGAATATAATCTTAATCGCCGTAGAGATGAAACGGATATCATGGAGACTTGTGCTCTTGAAGAGATATCATATCTTGCATGGTCACCACTTGAGCAAGGAGTACTAACAGGCAAATATTGCAATGGTGCTCGCCCTGCTGGTACTAGGATGTCTGCTGAGATTCTAGATGGACAAGAAGATCGTTATGCTTTTAGATTTGCTACTAACGATGATGCTGTCACTGAGTATATCAAAGTTGCGCAAAAACATAATCTTGATATATGTCAAATGGCTATAGCTTTTACAATCAGAAAAGCCTATATGAGTTGTAGCATAATTGGAGCTACATCTATGGAACAACTAAAAACAAATATTGAAGCGATAAATCTAAACCTATCCGATGAGGTTTTAGCTGATATTGAAAAAGTTAGAAGAAAATATCCTGTTCCATTTTAGAAAAACTAAATACAAATCAAATTTTGGTTATTATTTGTTATAATTTTCACAGTTTAAAATAATTAAAGATAAATATGAAATATACAAAACTAGGTAAAACTAATATTGATATAAGTAAAATCTGCCTTGGAACTATGACTTTGGGGGCACAAAATACTCAGGATCAGGGTTTTGAACAAATGGATTACGCTTTTTCTCAAGGAGTTAATTTTTGGGACACTGCTGAGCTATATGCTGTTCCACCAACACCTAATACTTATGGTAAGACAGAAGAAATTATTGGCAACTGGTTTGCTTCTAGGCAAAAAAGACAGGATGTTATATTAGCTACGAAATTCTCGCCTATTCCTTGGGCTAGAAATGAGGAAAATCCTCAAATAAATCGTGAAAATATTATTTCAGCTGTTGATAATAGCCTTAGAAGATTAAAGACAGACTATATCGATTTATATCAATTTCATTGGACTGTAAATAGACCGAACTATCATTTTGCAGATTGGTGGTCATTTGAACCAGCTCAGGGTGCTAATACTAAACAACAAATACAAGATAATATTCTTGAAACACTTAAAGCATGTGATGAACTTATTAAAGCTGGGAAAATTAGACATATTGGATTATCAAATGATTCGGCTTGGGGTCTAAACCAGTTTATTAACTTAGCAGAAAAACATAATCTACCAAGAATAGTTAGTTTACAAAATGAATATAACCTACTTAGAAGAAGAGATGAAACTGATGTAATGGAAACATGTGCTATTGAAGATATATCTTATCTGGCATGGTCACCACTACAAATGGGAATTTTAAGTGGTAAGTATTTAGATGGTAATATCCCTGCTGGAAGTAGAATGTCTGATGAGGTTATGGGATCACCTGAGCAGAAAGCTCGATTTGCAACTAGACAAAATGCTACAGTTGACTTGGCTGTTAAAGAATATCTAGAAATCGCTAAAAAATATAATTTAGATGTTTGCCAAATGGCTATAGCTTTCACAATTAGAAAAGATTACATAAGCTCTAGTATAATTGGTGCAACTACTATGCAACAACTAAAGACTAATATTGATGCTATAAATCTTGAGTTGTCAGCTGAAGTAATAGCGGATATCGAAAAAGTTAGAAGAAAATATCCAATACCGTTCTAATATAGGTTCAAAACATTGTCCAAAAAAATCTTTCTAATCTTAATATGGTTAAGTGCGGTAGCATTTTATATGTATACTCGCATGATAAATACTTCACTTTCGGCATTTTCTATACCATTGATAAATCAATATGGATTTTCTAGTATTGACATTGCTTTTGCTATATCAATATATAGTATCGCAATGCTAATTATGAAGATACCTGTTGGAATCATAGTCGATAGATATGGTATTGATATTCCTGTAATGATTGCGATGACAATAGTTCTAGTTGGAACTATAATTTTTGCGTTTCCTACTAACTCAGCGGCTCTACTTTCTTCACGATTTATTATAGGTGTCGGTACAGCTTTTGCTATGATGAGTGCGTATAGACTAACAAGTATTATTCTTAGTAAGCGTCTATTTGCAATTGCAACAGGTTTTATTTATTTTTTTGGCTCGTTAGCAGTTTCTATTTCAGGAGCTCCTCTAAATTATGCTGTTAAGCAATACAGTTATACTTATATAGTTTTGACATTGGCAAGTTTTATGCTTGTTATATTGATGCTCTACTCTATTAGCAGATTTAAATATGGTAGGATTCCTAGAAGCGATGATATCAAATCATTTAGTGATTATTTTGCTGGTGTGAAAGATATTTTTAAAGATAAACAAATAATCTTTACGATACTTTATGCTAGTTTTTTTACTTGTGTATTTTTTAATACTATTGGCTATTGGGGAAATACTATATTATTAAATACTAAGCTAGCCAGTCAACAAGCTGGTTTAATAGGTAATAGCATTGCATCACTTGCTTCTGGTATTGCTTCAATCGTTGTTGGATTAATTATTGCTATTCAACTACTCAAAAGAATTCATATCTTTATTTTCACATCGCTAGCTAGTATTTCAGTCATTATCATCTTTTATACAAATATCACTAATATTTATATACTTAGCTTAGCAGCGTTGTTTTTTGGTATTGGTTTTGGTTTTACAGGTATGGTTTTTGATACAGCAAATAAACGTAAGCAAAGTTATCTTGTCAGTATATTATCACTACTATTTTTGGTTGAATATATCTTAAATAGTATTATTAATCCACTAGCTGCATATATTCAAAAAACTTTAGTAGATTATGGTTTTGCTACTTTTTTGAGTTACAAAATAGCTTATGGATTATTTTTTGGGTTACTTATTATTGCTAATATTTTAAGCTTTTATATAAAACCTCAAAAAATATAATCAAATAGCTAAAAAATTCTTTAAAGTTAATAAACCATATTCTGTCAAATATGCTTCTGGATGATATTGAACACCAAAAATATTTGCTTTTTGATGAGCAAAAGCCATAATTTCACCATTATCGGTTGAGGCTAAAGTAATCAGCGGATCTTTAATATCATCAACAATTAAAGAATGATAACGTGTTACAGCAAATTTTAGTGGATGATCTTTGTATAGTGCAGATGATTTAATTAGTTTAATCTCAGACATTTTACCATGGCATATTTGTTTAGCTTTTATGATTTTTGCTCCATAATATTGAGCAATAAGCTGATGTCCTAAACATATTCCTAACAAAGGTAAGTTATTTTGCTGACAATACTCAATAACTGGATATATATTTTTGAGCTCCTCTGGATGACCTGGTCCTGGGCCAATAATAATATGAGAATATTGCTCAATATTATTAATTTGCTCATCAGTTTTTACTATTGATACTTGATAACCAAGATAAGTTATATAATCAACAATTGTATTACTAAAAGAATCATAATGATCGATATATAAAACCATCTTAAATCTCCAAATACGCTGGTATCAAGCCTCTAACACTATTGATAAGATATATTTTATTAGCTGTTTTTAGATCATTTAAATTTAGGCTTTTGGATTGTAGTTTGCCTTGAGAAATTAAAGATTTTCTTGCAACACCTGCTAAGACACCATCTTCTAATTCTGGGGTGTAAAGTTTATCATTTTTCTCAATAACTATATTATGAAACCTAGCTTCAGTAATATTATCTTTTTCATTAAGATAAATAAGCTCACAATTTTTTTCTTGAATATATTTGTGATGCATTTGAGTATAAAAACCTCGTGTCGAGCTATGTGTAGTTTTGTGCTGAAATAACTTATTCTCTGAATTTATTTTCTCAGGGCAAACTATTAGCTTAATAGCTTGTTGGTTTGTGGTATTAATTTCAGTATGCTCGATATTTATAGACTTATCATAATGATATTCTAAACGGATTTTATATTCTTTATCATCAGTTAATTGCTCTACATAGTCATATAGTTGATCTCTAATCTGGCTAATATTAGTATCAAAGAATAACTGCCTAGCAGAATTTTCAAGTCTTTCTAAATGTAACTCTAAATTTTTAAATTTATTATGGTAGTAAATACTCTCAATTAAGCAAAAATCTGGCTGATAAATTTGGCGTATAAAGTTTATCTTGATATTCATTTCTTGCCATTCTGACTGTACATCTGAATAAACAGTAATACCACCACCTACACCAATCTGTAAGTTATCACGATATTTTTGAATAGTCCGAATAGCAACATTAAAACACATATCATTATTTGGCATAATATAGCCAATGCTTCCGGTATAAACTCCCCTTTTTGCTTTTTCTATTTGTTTGATTAGTTCCATAGTTCGTTTTTTAGGTGCTCCTGTAATCGAACCACATGGAAATAAGCCATCTAAAAGCTTTCTAAAAGATATTTGTTTATCTACTTTTGCTGAAATTTGTGAAGTCATTTGTAGTAAATTTTTGTACTTCTCTATTGAGAAAAGCTTATCTACTTTTACAGTATGAGTTTTTGCAATAGCTGATAAATCGTTACGCAAAAGATCAACAATTATTAAATTCTCCGCCCTATTCTTATCACATGATGATAATTCTTGATATATCTTTTGATCTTCTGAATCATTGCCTGTCAACTTTGCTGTGCCTTTCATTGGGTTAACAAGTAAATTACTAGCTTCTTTTTTAAAGAAAAGTTCAGGCGAAATTGATATTATATCTGGATTTAAAAATGGTAAATACGCAGCATACTTAACTGACTGTTGTCCTTTTAGTTTAGTATATAGACCATAACTGCTAAGCCTTGTAGTAGCTAAGATATTTTTAGTTAAATTAATCTGATAGCTTTCACCATCGATAAGTGCTTGTTGAACTTCATCAAAGCTTTTTTGATAATCTGCAAAATTAAGACTATCTATCATTAGATCTATATTTTTATCTGAAATTAGACTATCTGGAATTTCATTTGAGTAATTACTGAAAGCAACAAAATGAAGTAATTTAGTATAATCAGAATCGCATAAATCATAAAGATTATTATTAAGATAATAACTGGCTTCATAACTTAAATATCCAACTAGATATAAACCTTGCTGTTGCAGTTCTTCCAATTGCCCAAAAGCTAACTCAAGTGATTCTTTATCGTTAGCTATAACCTCTGCAACCGGATTGTAAAAATAATAACTTTGGTTATTTGTTAAAGTATCTTCAAGAATTGCAAATTGTGGTAATTGGGTATTACTCATGATTAATCATTTCTTTTAGTTTTTTTCTATCAGTCTTGCCAGTTGTAGTGGTTGGAATTTCGTCAATATAAATAATTCCATCTAATTTTTTGTATTCAGCTATATAACTACTTAGCTGGTTGTTTATAAACTCTAAAGAGTACTGCTGCGATGCTACCAAATATGCCCAAACAGTTTCTCCCCATATTTTATCTTTTTTAGAAGTAACTATACAATTATTAATATTTGGTATTTTTAAAATTGCTGTTTCTAACTCAATTGGAGATATATTTGAACCGCCTTTAATTATTATATCTTTATAACGCCCATAAAAACTAAGCTCATAACTTTGAGCATCAAAACTACCTATATCTCCTGTTTCTAACCACTCAGTTTTGATATTTAGAGGTAGCATATTATTTTTGATGAAGATTTTACCATAGTCACTATTTTTGAATTTAACTATTTTCACTTGAGTATCTGCAAAGATTTTAACTTTATTAACCGTCTTAGTAGACACATTTTGACCATATCCAAAAATCTCGGTCATACCTAAACCATTTAGTAATGGTATACCAAACTTATTTTCAACTTGACCTGCTAAACTTTCGCTAACTATATCACCAGCCACACTTAGATAGTGTAGATTATGATTGTTGTTGATATTTTGCTCTAACAGAAAATGATACATTGTCGGTAACAATGCTAAGGCTGTTACATTATTTTGGTTAATAATCTCTGCTATTAATCTCGCATCAAATTCACGGATAATTGTTATACTCAACCCCATAGCTAATGCTGGTAAGATTTGATAAGAAAAAGCAAAAGCATGATTTATTGATAATGCTACTAATAAGTGATCATTTTGTTTAAGGCCTAAATCATTAATTCTATCATTAGCATAATTGATTATTTGATTAATATCGTGAAGATGCTTTTGATAAAATCCTGTTGTTCCAGAGCTTACATGCGCTGTTAGAGCTTTAGCGTAAATTGTATAGTCTTGCGTATGCCCAAGATTCTCAAAAAATGATGTCGAATTTTCTATATATAATTTATTTACTTCAAGGCTAGATATTTTATCTGTGATAAATAGACTATCATCTTCAATTATCGCTGCTAGCTCATTATCAACTAATCTTGGATTGATCGGTACAAAAATATCTATATTTGCTATCCAACTAGCTATATACAAGCTTACAGATAATGGCGAATTTTTTAGATTTGAGTATATTTTTCTATAACCAAAAGATTCTAAGAATCTAGCAAAACTATATGACTTTTGTAAAATCTCGTAATGGCTATATCTTGTGTCATCAAAATATATATAAGTATTTCTATCATATTTCTCTATATTTGCTAAAAAATCTCTAAGTTGGTGCATATTTGCGGACAATAAATTATCTAAGCATTTGCCAATATGATATATTAAATAACAAAATTTACTCTAATTTATCTAACAAAATGAAACAATCTCTGTTTTTATCTGATATGGAAATATATGTAAGTCTTGGTTGCTCTGAAGAGGAAAGATCTCACAAACAAATGATAACTCTAGACTTAGAACTTGAATTTAGTCAAAACTATAATGCAAGTAATTCTGATAATCTTGAAGAAACTATTTGTTATTATACTTTGAGAAATAATATTCAACGCTTTTGTGATAACATTAGCTGTAATCTTATAGAGTACTTAGCTAAGCAAATTTATCTGTTTATCGGAGAAAAACATAGGGATATAACAATCAAATACTTGAAACTTAATAAAAAGCCCCCAGTTTCACAGATAGGTTCTGCTTCTTTTATTATTAGGAATTAATGTGCAATATATTATAGGAATTGGAACAAATATTGGTTTCACTATCGAGAATATTCATCTTGCGTTAGATGCTCTAGCATCACACCAAAGTATAAGAATTATTAGAAAAGCTAGCTTATACAGTAGTAAAGCATTACTTAAAGAAAATGCTCCTAAAGAATGGGATATTACATTTTTGAATACTGCTGTTAAGATTAGTACTTCTCTCAAACCTCAAGATTTGTTGATAGTTTTAAAAAATATAGAAGAAAAAATTGGTAGAGATCTTGATGCTCCGATTTGGTCTCCTAGACTTATTGATTTAGATATTCTTGCTGCTGAAGATCTGTTTTTAGAAACAGATAAACTTACAATTCCACATAAGGAACTACTCAATCGCAATTTTGCTCTAGCACCATTATTAGAATTATCTAAAGGTTGGAATCACCCAATCCAAATAGAAAAAGATCTAAATATTAAACTTAAGGAATTAGAACCAATTGAGAAGCTTAATCAAACACTATCAAATACAATGCGTATGGGCATAGTTAACTTGTCAGATCAGTCTTTCTCAGATGGTGGTTTTGATGATACTCAGCGTAAATCAAATTTTATTGAGCTAATAAAAAATGGTGCTGAAATTATTGATATTGGTGCTGAATCGACTAAACCAGACGCTACTGCTACTAGTATTGATGAAGAGTTTAATAAATTAGATGAGTTCTTAGAATATCTTAAAGAACAACTTAATAATTTAAGCTATAGACCTCTTGTAAGTATTGATACACGTAGATTTGAAGTCATGAGCAAAGTGCTAGAGAAACATAATGATATCATCTGGATGATAAATGATGTTGAATGTAATGATATTGAGAAAAAAGCCCAACTTATAGCTAAATATAAAAAGAAATATGTAATAACTCATAATTTAGGCATCACTGATAGAAACCAATATTTAGATAAAGAAGATGCTATAAATAGCGTGTGTGAGTTTATTGAAAACAAAAAACAAATTCTCCTAAATCATAGTGTAGAGCAACAAAATATATATTTTGATGTAGGCTTTGGTTTTGGTAAAAAAGCGGATACTGCAAAATATTTATTAGAAAATATTGTTAATATAAAGCAAAAACTAAATCTAAAAGCACTAGTTGGACATTCACGTAAACCATCGGTATTAGGTGTTCCTAAAGATAGTCACATCAGTACTTTAGACAGTGCTACAAGAGAACTTTCGAGAAAATTGGAAAAACTCAATATTGATATTGTAAGAGTACATAAAATTTAGTAAGGAAAAATTATGCCATACCACCCAGCATTAGAGTCACTATTAGATACTCCTGAAATAAGAAGAATAAAGAAATTAGACTTAAGAGATCAGCGTAAGATATTTGCAGATCTTTCAATAGCACAAATTAAACGTTTACCACGTCCTGATATTATCGAAGAAGATATTAAACTAGAAAATAATACTATATTAAGACATTATAAACCTAAAAAAGCATCTGATAAAGCTGTACTTTTTATTCATGGTGGTGGTTGGTGTTTGAGCTCTATAGATACTTATGATCATGTATGTAGATATTTATGTGATCAAGGAAATTTAAATATTTTCTCGTTAGAGTATGGCTTAGGTCCTGAACATAAGCATCCTGCAGCTGTTAATCATGCACTATATGCTTATGACTGGCTTTATGAAAATATTACTAAGTTTAATTTATCTACTGAAAATATCTTTGTAATGGGTGATAGTGCTGGTGGAAATCTTGTAACTATAATATGCCACGAGCGTCAAGAAAATATGCCAAAAGCACAAATTTTGATTTATCCTGCTGTTGATATGTATACTAAATATGATAGCAATACTAAATTTGATGAATATAAATATCACCTAACTACCGAATGGTGTGAGCTTTTTCTAAAAGGATATATAGGCGAAAATGTCATGTCAGAGCCTAAAAAACTTAGACAACCTACAATCTCCCCATTATTTTATAAAGATACAAAACAACCTGATACATTAATTGTAGCAGCTGCTCATGATATCCTTATAGATGGAATTTATGCTTATGAAGAAAAACTAAAACAACAAGGTACTTATGTCGAAGCTCACTATGATGACGAGATGTATCATGGTTTTATAGGAGGACTCGGTGTAGTTCCATTTGAAAATCCTAAAATAGCTTTAGACAAAGTGATTGAGTTTATAAATAAACGATAATTATTGGTTAGATATATGACTCCAATTTTTAAAACTGATAAAAAACCTGGTGAGAAATCAGAAGAACTTATTAAAAAATTTAATGATTTGCCGGCTTTTGTTGCAACTGGTGGGGAGATAGTTTTTGTCTCGAATGACTTTTTGGAAGTACATCTAAGATTTAATTTAACAGATAATACCAAAAACTATCATGGCACTGGTTTTGGTGGAGCTATATACTCATCACTAGACCCAATTTATCCATTGCAGTTATGTAATATTCTTGGTGATGATTATGTGGTTTGGGATTTATCAGCAAATATTGATTATCTTAGGCCAATTACGCATCATGTTTATGCAAGATTTCTGCTTTCGCAAGAGATTATCAATAAGATAAAGCAAGATGTTATAACTAAAAATAAATCTGTAATTAGCTTACCAGTCTGCTATGAAGATACTGATAATAATATTTATGCTGAAGCAACCAAAACTATATATATTGCCGATCGAGAGTATTTTAATAATCGTAAAAAATAGTTTAGTTAAATGCATTTAATATAGACTGTCTTGTGGCGTTCTTTAATAACTCAATTTCTTGTTTTGTACTATTTAGTGGTGGTAGCCAATAGATAGTATTTCCTAATGGTCTTAATAATGCTCCTAATTTTATAGCTTCTCGATAGACATCTAAGCCAGCTCTTTTTTTATCAATATTTAAATCTGCTGCTATAACAGCTCCAATACCTCTGATATTTTTTATAATGGGCAATTGATCTTGTAGCTCAAGAAAAGATTCACCAAATTGTTTTTCAAGATCCTTAACATTATTAAGTATATGGTCTTCTTCAAATATATCCAATACTGCATTTGCTACTACAGCACCTAAAACATTGCCACTGTGAGTATGTGAATGTAAAAAAGCTTTAGTTAACTCATCATCATAAAACATTTCGTAATATTGATTTTTTGTCAAAACAATACTAAAAGGTATAATCCCAGAGGTTAATCCTTTTGATACACACAAAAAATCAGGCTTAATATCAAGATATTCATAAGCAAAAAGTTTACCCAGTCGCCCTACTCCGGTCATTATCTCATCAAAAATAATATAAACATCATTTTCCTTACACCACTTACAAAGTCTATTTAAGTAATCTTTGCTATAAATCAACATCCCTCCAGCACCTTGGCAAATTGGCTCTACTATTAAAGCATTAATAAATTCTTTGTGTTGCTCAAGATATTGTTGCGATTTATTCCAATACACTTCAGCATTTAACCATAGTGGATCATTTTCGCCAGTAACATAAGGAATATTTTTTAATTTTAAACTATCAAATAATAATGACTTATACGGATCAGAGTATAAACCACAATCACTAACACTCATAGTTGCTAAAGTCTCACCATGATATGAGTTTTCAAGACAAACAAACTTAGTCTTTTTGGTTTGATTTTGAAAACTTCTAAGATGTGTTGTCATTTTTAAGGCTATTTCTACAGCACAAGACCCATCACTTGCATATAAAGTTTTATCCATACCTGTCAAATTACAAATTCTTTGACTAAAACTATCTATTTCATCATTTGTAGTATTTGCAAATATTGTATGCTCATATTTATCCAGTTGTGTCTTAAGCTTAGCTATTATGTATGGGTGTCTATGTCCAAGAGATTTGCACCACCAACTTGATGTAACATCAAAAAGCTTTCTATTATCTTTAGTGTAGATATATCTCCCTTCAGTTCTATAAACATTCATAGGAGGTGATTTTTCAAAGTCTTTCATTTGCGTACATGGATGCCATATATTTGAGCTATACATATTGTAAACCTTTTGTAAAATATTAAGTTGACATAAATTGTACACAAGATATAAAATACTTTACAACTTTAAAACAATTTTTTATAAAAAATGACATTAGAACAAATCAAAGAAATTTACTCAAGACCATTAACAGAATTAATTTTACAAGCCTTAGAAATTCATAATAAAAACTTTGGTAATGATATTGAGTTATGCTCATTAAAAAGTATCAAAACTGGTACTTGCCCAGAAGACTGTAAATATTGTCCTCAAAGTGGCCATTACAATACTAGTATCGAAAAGCATAAACTATTAGATAAAGATAGTATATTGGCAGAAGCAAAAAATGCGAAAGGTGCAGGATCGAAAAGATTCTGTATGGGTGCTGCTTGGAAGCACATTCCCAAAAAAGACTTCGATCAAGTAGCTGAGATCATTACTGAAGTCAAAAATCTTGGCTTAGAAACATGTGTAACTCTTGGAAGTATCAACGCTGAGGAGGCTACTAAATTAAAAGAAGCAGGATTAGATTACTACAATCATAATCTTGATACTTCAAGAGAATTTTATCCGGAAATAATTACCACACGCAAATTTGAAGAAAGAATTGAAACTATTAGAAACGTTGCTAACGCTGATATAAATGTCTGCTGTGGTGGTATATTAGGTATGGGTGAATCTCTAGATGATAGATTTAATTTATTACTTGAGTTATTACAGCTACCTGCTGCTCCAAAAAGTATCCCTATCAATACATTAATACCAGTTAAAGGAACTCCTCTAGGAGATAAGTATACAGATGCTCAAATTGATAGTTTTGAATTAGTAAGATTTATAGCAACTACAAGAATACTATTTCCTCAAGCACGCTTGAGATTATCAGCAGGTAGAGAAAATATGTCTTTAGAAACTCAAACGTTATGTTTTCTTGCTGGCATTAACTCAATATTTTATGGTAATAAGCTATTAACAGAGAATAATGCTACTGTTAATTCTGATAATTTTTTATTAGCTAAGCTCGGCTTAGAATCAAATGTCGAATTATGTTAAACCTACAAGATAAGTATACTCAATATCAAAAGGATAATTTATTAAGAGAGTTAACTCCTTTTATAAAGGATGATTCTACTATTGACTTTACAACTAGCGATTATTTAAACCTATCATCAGCACACAATCTTAAAGATGCCATAGTAACTGGTTTTGATAAGTATGGTTTTGGTAGTAAAGGGTCTAATATAGTCTGTGGTTACACTGATGAGACACAGCAATTTGAATATGAGTTTGCAAAGTTTGTTAATTATCCTAGAGCTATATTTTTTAGTTCAGGGTTTATGGCAAATTTAGCAATTTATTCAACACTATTTAGTAAGCATGATAGTATCTTTGCAGATAAGTATATCCATGCGTCTATTATTGACGGAATCAAACTTTCACAAGCCAAACTAAAAAGGTATAAACACCAACAATTAAATCAACTTCAAGATATATATGATGGCAAGAGCTTCACAACTACAGAAGGAGTTTTTAGTACCTCAGGATCTATTACTCAACTTGATAAATTAGCTAAAATCACACCAGAAAAGCTAATAGCTGATGAAGCTCATAGTTTTGGGATTTTAGGTAAAAATGGTCGTGGCGCAATCAACAACTTTCAAATAAGTTATAAAAATTGTCCAATCTGTATTTTTCCTCTTGGTAAAGCATTTGGTGGAGTCGGTGCTGTAGTTTGTACTACAGAAGCAATTGCAGAATACCTAATACAATTCGCACGTAATTATATCTATACAACAGCATTACCACCAATGATATTAAAAGCTGCTTTGATACAACTAAAAAACCTTGAAAAGGCTAATGATAATCGAGCAAAACTTCAAAAAAATATCGCTTTTTTTAATGAGTTATGTGATGACAAAGATTTTAAACTAGTGTCTAAAGATTTATCACCTATTAGAAGTATCCAACTAAATGATGCTAATCTAGCGATTAGATTAAAGGATAAACTCTTTGAAAATAAAATAATAGTGTCTTGTTTTAGATATCCTACAGTACCTAAAGATCAAGCTATATTGAGGTTTTCACTACATAGTAATAATACCTTTGACCAAATTCATCAGGCTTTAGAAATTATCTCAAAAGAGGTCAAATATGAACATATATGATCAAGTTAAAAGTAACTTTGCAAAAGCTACAGATTACTCTAAAAACTCAACTATTCAAAATCAAATACGCCAATTACTTTTAGAGCAAACTCTAAACTACTCAAGACTTGTAAGCTACAATCATACTAATAATATTCTAAATTTAGGAGTGCGTGACTTATCAGAGCCATTAGAACTTGATAGAATATTTTCAGCAAAGCAAATAGATGCTTGTGATATTGCTTTACCGAAAGGCTCCAAGCATACAAATATAAACACGCTAAAACTTAATTTTGATACAGATCTACGTCTACTTAAAAATAGCTATGATTTAATATTTTCAAATATGTCGTTCCAATGGAGCCAAGACATAGAATCATTAATTAAAAATCTGGCAAAAAAATTAAATAATCGTGCAATTTTAGCCTTTAGTACTGTTTTAGATAACAATTTTCATCAGGTAAAAGACATACTAAGAATAAATAAAATGCACAGTAGTTCTAATATTTTAGACTTTATCAGAAAATCTAACTTAAACTGCCTACATCATGAAGATTTATATTTAGATATTAGATTTAATAACTTTAAAGAGCTAACAAATCACCTAAAATCTACGGGAGTTAATACGTATACAGGAAGCAATAATAAACCTAACTTTTCAAATATCAAAAAGTTTCTTACAAATACTGACCGTATAAACCTTAGTTATCATATTGGTTTATTTATATGTTTTAAGGAATAGTTTATGAAAAAGTTTTTTATAATTGGTACTGATACTGAAGTAGGAAAAACATATATATCAACTAAACTGATTGAGGCTTGTGAACATGAGAATATTAAATCACTTTGTTTGAAACCTGTAGCATCTGGACAAAGTCAATTTTCAGAACTGTGTGAAGATGTAGAGAGTATTCTAAATGCTTATAAGAATAAATTTACAGCAGATGAAATAAACCTAATTTCATTTAATGAAGCTGTAGCTCCACACATAGTAGCAACAAAATCAAAAGTAGATATTTCAATTGAAAATCTTAAGCAATTTATTGAAGATAAGTATATTCGAGATTTAGATATTCTCTTTATTGAGGGTGCAGGAGGATTATTAACTCCTTACTCAGATGATGCTACACAATTTGATCTAATAAAGGCTCTACAAATACCAGTACTACTAGTATCGGCTATAAAAGTTGGTTGCATAAACCATACCTTACTGACTATAAATGAATTAAGTCGTCATAATATTAAATTAGCTGGTTGGATTGCTAATTGTAATGACTCAAATATTAAATATATTCATAAACAAATAGATACTATAGAAGTGTTATCAGGATACAAGTGTAGTGCAAAAATTTCTCAAAATGCTGATTATTTAGACTTTATAGATTTATCTAGAATGCTAATATCTCCAGAAGAAAATGAATAATTCCCTTCGCTATTCTTAATAAGAATTTCTCCATTATTTGCTAGGTCAACATAACTACAGTTATTATAAGTTTTATCAGCTAAAGCCAACGAAAACTCTTTATCTTTTAGATAGTTAAGTGATTCAAATCCATTTTTAAAATATGTAAAACCTTTATTAATGAAAACTGCTAAATCTTCTTTAATAGCTTTAATAATTTGTATAGTTAAGTTAGTTCGATTTGCATGGCGTTGCGATTGTAGTTTTATTGATGTCCAATTTTTGGAGATTTGTTCATTATATTGCATATTAACATTTATACCAAACCCTATGAATAGCTTTGCTCTACCATTAATTTCAGCACTAACATTTATAATAATGCCAGCAATCTTTTTATCATCTACATAGATATCATTGGGCCATTTTAATTTAGCATCTAAGTTAATATTTTTTAGAACTCTAGCAATACTGATTCCTACAACTAAGGATAATCCATTAAGTTTCGATATGTCTAGCTCAACTATTTCAAGCATAGTACAATAGATATTTTTACCAAATGGTGAAATCCATTTACGTTTAAATCGTCCAAATCCATCTGTTTGAAATTCTGAGATAAAAATTGCATTCTCACTATACTTAGCTTGATTTTCTATTGCATATTTAGATGTTGAGTCTATAGAATAAAAATAATTTATATTATTAAAAACTTTAGCTAGTTCATCAACCTTTATTAGATCTAATTTTTCTTGGAGTCGATATCCAACTCTTGAGTTAGAAGATACTATTATTTGATAGTTGTCTTTAAGTGCTTTGATATTTTTTGAAATTGCTGCTCTTGATATACCTAACTTTTGAGCAATATCTTCACCACTTACATATTTTTCATCATCTAAAAAGGTTAATATTTGTTGTTGAGTTTTGTTCATTTAGCCTTGCTCTTTTAACAAAATCATAAATTGCTACTTCTATCCAAATAAACAGCTGCCGCACCAAAAACCTGAAAATCACCTTCGGTTTCTGACCATTCTATTTTAATTTTTTTAGCCGACTGAGTAAAGGCAAATGTTTTAATCTCTTCCCACATTGCTTTTTCAAAATATTCTCTAGCTGACATTATTGATCCTGCAATTATTATCACCTCCGGATCTAAAGTATACATAATAGACTTTATTGCAACTCCAAGATGTTTACCGAATTGCTTATAGATGTCTAGAGCATCTTTATCATTATTTCTTGCACGCTTAAGGATTTCAACACCTTCAATACCTATCTTTTTTATAAAGAATTGACCACTACAATAATCCTCCAAGATTCCATCTAAATATGGCAACATACCAAATTCTCCAGCACCACAATTGGAGTCTTTTAGTAAAGAGCCTTTATTGATAATACCTCCACCAATACCAGTGCCTATTGTAATACCAACGAAATTTTCATACTCTTTGCCCTTACCATATAGTCTTTGACCTATAGCAAAACAATTAGCATCATTATCTATAAAAACGGGTACTTTAAACTTTGCCTCTAGTATTTCCTTTAGATGAATTTCCTGCCATGATTTGATATTTTGCACATCATATATAATTCCCTTTTCTCGATCTGCAACGCTAGGAATACCAACGCCAATACCTTCTACTTCAGAGGTAAAAACTTTTGCTATTGTATTTATAACAACATCAATAACAGATTGAGCATTATGTTCTGCATCTGGTGGAATTTTACTCAAGTAAGAATCTAATAAATTTTCTCCACATACTCTACCAGCATTCACTTTGGTGCCACCGATATCAACACCAACCACAGTTCTATTCTTAATTTGAATTTTTTTACTCATATCACTTCAACTTATTTTTTAAATAATTCTGTTAGTTTTATAGTTTTATTATCAATTAATGGCTTAGCTGTTATAGCTACATATAAAATATATATTATAGTTAGATATACAAAACACATTCCTATTCTTAAGCCTAAGATATCTCCAATATTACCAACCACTAATGGCACTATAGCACCACCGATTATTCCCGTACAGAATATTCCTGATACTGTTCCATGATGTGATTTTAGAGAATTCATTCCTAATGAGAAAACTCCTCCATACATTATCGATGTCAAAAAACCACAAATAGGGAAAAATATCAAAGCCATAGTAGCCGATCCAAACAATGCTAGAGACAATGATATTAGTTGTAAGATTAGAAATACTTTCAAAATATTTTTGACATTATATAGTTTCAATAAAACTATACCTAAAATACCGCCAACACATTGCATGATCCAGAATAATGCTACTGTAGTATTGCCTACAGTTTCGGTATTAAAGCCATGATAGTCACTCAAGAATTTAGAAATCCAGACACTAATTCCTTGTTCTTGACCAACATAAGCAAAGATCGCCAAAAAATATATTATTACGACTTTATTCTTTAAAAGATGTAATACAGTAGCAAAACCCTCTAATTTCTCATCTTCCTTCAACTCAACTTTTGGAAACTTAATTAAAGCAATAAATATTACTAGCAAAAACATTACAATTGCATTAAACCAATAAATAGCAACCCAACTAAAGTTTGTTCCTGTTAACTTATTAAAAAATAGTAAAAAATAATTACTATCTCCAGAATATGGAAGATTCATAACTAGATACGATAGTACAAATGGACTAACAAATGATGCCCCTCCAAAAAATACTTGCTGTAATACAGAGAAAAATGAGTAATTTTCCTCACCACCAGCAACTCTTAATAGAGGCCAAAAAGCAACTTGCAATATCGCAGCAGCTGTACCAACTGTAAATAAACTTACGATATAAGTGAGATAGCTAACTTTTAGACAGAATAAAATTGAACCCAAAGAACCCAATAAAAAGGCAAATAAGATCATCTTCTTAGATCCATATTTCTCTAGCGCATAGCCTGCAGGAATTGAAATAATGTAAGCTATAAAAAATGCAAACGGTAAAACTCCAGCTTGCGAAAGTGTCAAATGCAGATCATTAGTTGCATCTGGGATTATAGGTCCTAAAATATTAGTCACAAATGATACAGCAAAAAAGCCAATCATCACCACAGATACTATTAAGTAATTTTTTTTCATAAAATTTGCCTCAAAAAATTTCTAAGTATAAACCTATAGCCTTAAATTACCACTTAATAAAAGCATAAGATAATCAAAAGCTTACTTTTATCAAATATAATACATAATTCAACGTTATACTATTAAATAGATATTTTTATAGAGTATTTTTAATTCAAAAAAATAGTAAATATGCTTTTAATCAAGCATCTTTGAGTTATTACTATTACTAAAAAAAATATTAAAGCTTATAATGTTAACTGGAACAAAAACAATTCTGGAGATCTAAATGAAAATAGAAGATGTTAAAAAAAATGTTTTTTCGATGCCACTAGTATCGCCTACAGCAAATAGAATAGCTTATAAATTCACGAATAGAGAATATTTCATAATCGACTATATAGCAGATATAGAAGTACTAAAAAAATATGTACCAGAGCCTCTTAAACCGACTGGCCTAGTAAAATTTGAATTCATGAAAATGCATGATGCAAATGGTTTTGGTAGCTTTAATGAAGCTGGTCAACTTATCGAAGTTGAGTTTGAGGGTAAGAAAGGCTTATACTCCCACATTATGCTGCTGGATAATTTACCGTCAATTGCAGCTGGTCGTGAAATATGGGGCTTCCCAAAGAAATATGCCCACCCTACTCTTACAGTAGATTCTGATACGTTACTAGGTACGGTAAAATATAACAGTGTTGATGTAGCTTTTGGAACAATGGGATATAAATATCAAGAGCTTGATAAAGATGCTATCAAAAAAGCACTAGAAGAAACTCCTAACTTCTTACTTAAAACCATACCGCATGTTAATGGTAAAGATGTTAGTATTTGTGAACTTGTTAAATACCATGTTAAAGATGTAACTGTAAAAGGTGCATGGACTGGACCTGTAGATTTACAGGTATTTAATCATGTTCAAGCAGCTCTTCATCATTTACCTGTTTTAGAAATTGTCAAAGGTTCTCACTTTATTGCTGATGTTACATTAGGTTTTGGTGAAGTAGTTTTTGATTATCTTAAGTAGTATTTTCCTAGATTCTTTTTAAAATTGTTCTTATATTTTTTGATAATATGATTATTGTAGCTACTATAACTATGCCTATGACAGTATAAATTAATCTAGATAAACTTATCTCATACCCAGATAAATGTGCTAATTTTAGGAGCATTGCAATAAATATTGTCAGAAAAAATACATAGCTTCCATAATGCTTAATGATACAACATATAGTAAAAAATGTTGTTATAAACAAAATCATCCAAATAATGTAAGCATTTGATAAATAAATAGCTAAAGGTATAGCAAATAATGACCCTATTATAGTACCTATCAAACGGTGCTTAATAGCTGTAGATGATCTAATTACATCCGGTTTAAATATTAATAAAACTGTCATAGGTATCCAGTATCCTATTTCAATGTCAAAGTAAATTGATATAAAATTACCTATAATTAAACCAAGTGATAAACTAATTGCATAAATAGTAGAATCTATATCCGGTAAGATTCTTATACTTCTATAATTATCATCAGAAGCATCTTTTATACTTATTTTTTTTAGAATAACTACTAAAAATATTATAAATGCTAATGCTCCTATTAGTGTAAATAACCCGATAAGTATTGAATCAGTCACGTCAGCATTAAATCCAGTTCCTATAACATACATATCAACAATAAAGAGTATGCCATTAGCAAAAACCAAATCTGATTTTGCAGTGTAGCCAATTAAAAAAGAAAATCCTAATAGTATAAGTGAGCTTGTAATTAAATCATGTGAGTAATAACTACCTAAAGATATTGCTATACTCATACAAAATATAAATAATATTCCTGCATATAGCCTAAATTTAATACTATGATTGCGTATTGAAACTTGATGAAGTGCTACTACAAAACATCCTAATGCTGCAAACAAACCATAAATATTTTGTAAGTCTAAGATAATTTGTAGAACTGTAAAAAAACCTATTACCAAAGAGGCAGTGATGCCTAAGATAACACTGTTCTTTTTAAGACATATATATTTTGACATCTAAAACATTATTCAATCTGAAATAATATAGATTATATATATGATTATTATAATTAATCTATTATTTTCTCATCTATCTGATAATTAGTAATATATAATAAACTTAGATAACCAAAGAGATTTTTTATAATTAGGAGATTTTTTATGTCAGTTAAAAATAAAGTGACTTTAATTACCGGAGCTGCATCAGGTCTTGGATTAGGTATGGCTATAGAGTTTGCAAAACAAGGTGCAAAAGTAATAATAGCTGATTTAGATCTAGAAAAATCACAATCAGTAGCAAAAGAATTAGCAGATACATATGCTGTAGAAACATTGGCTGTGCAAATGGATGTCACAAATGAAGAACAAGTAAAATCTGGTGTAGATGAAATTGTCAAAAAATTTGGTCGTATTAATACTGTGATTAATAACGCAGGTATTCAGATAATATCACCTATAGTAGATTTTAGTGTATCAGCTTGGAAAAAATTATTTGATATCCATATGACTGGTACATTACTTGTAACTCAAGCAGCTATGAGGCATATGATTGAGCTCAAAACTGGTGGTAGGATTATAGTTGTAGGCTCTGTTCATTCAGTTCTTGCATCAAAAAATAAAGCCGCTTATGTAGCAGCTAAACATGCACAAGTTGGTTTTGTAAGAGCTCTAGCAAAAGAAGGTGCTGAGCATAATATCTCATCTAACCTAATTGGTCCAGGCTTTGTGATGACTCCATTAGTAGAAAAACAAATTCCAGAGCAAGCAAAAGAACTAAATATTTCTGAAGAAGAAGTTGTCAAAAATATTATGCTTGGTGGCACAGTTGATGGTGAGTTTACGACAGTTCAAGATATCGCTGATACAGCTATATTCTTAGCTGGATTCAAGACTAATGCTCTAACAGGTCAGAAAATTCTAGTAAGTCATGGCTGGGGAATGTAAACAAAGCTAATACTTCTGTGATATATTTATTCTCATATTAATTTTATTCTAAAACTGTAGATGCCTACAAACTCAAATATAAGACAAAAACTAGGTCAATTAATTATGTTGGATTTTCGCTATTGGGGTGAAGATTTAAATAATCAACGTATACCTTTTACAAAAACTAATGATATCGTCAATAAGATCTTTAAAGATTATAATTTAGGTGGTTTTATTCTTTTTAGAGAGAATATTCAAAATAATGAGCAAGTTATCTCTCTATTAAGAGATATTCAAGCTAACACCAATACACCAATATTTTTCGCAACAGATCAAGAAGGTGGTAGAGTTAATCGCTTACAACAAGGTACTAGTGGCTGCGGTAATATGGCACTAGCTGCGACAGATAGTCCTATTAATGCTTATACTATGGCTAAAATAATTGGTGATGAATTATATTCTTTAGGTATCAATATTAATTTTGCTCCAGCTGTAGATGTCAACTCTAACAAAAATAATCCTATTATTGGTGTAAGATCTTACTCAGATAATCCCAATGTAGTTACTGACTATGCCAAAAATGCTATAAATGGTTATCATAATGCTAAAATCATAGACTGCATCAAGCACTTCCCTGGTCATGGTGATACTGCAACAGATAGTCATTTAGGTAATGTAATCTTAGATAAAACTTTAGAAGAATTAGATACTACAGAATTGTTACCTTTTAGAGAGCTTGCTAGAGATTGTAGTATGATAATGACAGCTCATATTAGTGTTCCAGCCCTAGATGATACTCAGTATCAATCAGTTTCAACAAGCGAAAGTATTTATGTGCCAACTACTCTTTCTTATAAGATAATAACCAAATTATTAAAACAACAAATGAAATTTGATGGTCTAGTAGTGTCAGATGCTATGGACATGCATGCTATTGCAAAACACTTTGGAACTATTGAGGCATCTAAATTAGCTATCTTAGCTGGTATAGATATTTTATTAATGCCTGTTCGAGTATGGTCAGAAAAAGATCTTTATAAGTTAGAAGAGCTTTTTTATGAACTAGAAAAAGAATATAATCAAGATCCTAATTTTGCTAATGCAGTTGATAATGCCTACACGAGTATTATTGATTTCAAAGCAAAACATAAACTCGATGAAAGTTTAATATTCAAGCTCTCTCAAAATGAGCAATTAAAATATGCTAATCAAATAGTTAATTGTAGTAAACATCAGCAGATATCTTTAGACATAGCCAAGCAAAGTACAACAGTAGTCAAAAATTCAGGAATTATTCCATGCGATCTAAATAAGCTAAAAAATATCTTGATTGTAGATAATGATAACCAACGTATGATAGATTTTCATAATGAGTTACAAAAAATAGTATCAAAAAACAACTCTACTACTATCATAAACTCTGAAAATATTAATAATCAAGATATAAAAACTAGTATCGAAAATGCTGATATAATTTTACTAATTTCGGCAAATCTTCGTGAATATAATCAGATTTATAGTTATGTAACTTCTATAAAGCCAGAACAAACTATAAATATCGCAGCACTTACTCCTTATGATATTAACTATATCGATAATATTATTAATTATATTTGTATTTATGGTGCGACTTCTATGGATCAAACAAATTATACAAAGACTTCTTTGAAAATTAATATTCAAGCAGCATTAGAAAATATTTTTAACGGTAATATTCCAACAGGAAAATTACCTGTTAGGATTTAATGACAAGATTTGCACCCATCATCATTTTTATTTTTGGTTTCTAATTCAGCTTTATCTACAACCTCGACATGCTGCATCATTCCACAATCTTCATGATATAGTAAATGACAATGTATAGGATACTTACCTGTAAAATCTTTAAATCTTGTTCTAAACTTAACATATCCATTTGCAGGCACAAAGAATGTATCTGCCCAAAAAGGCAGCTCTAATGTATGATTTAAAGGATCTTCACCCTTAACTTCTATAATATAATAAGGATTTACATGAATATGAATTGGATGAGCGAAATTACTTTCATTAATTAAAGTCCATTCTTCTACTGCATCTAATTCCACAATATGATTTACATCATGACAACCAGCAAATGGTTTATGATCAAAGCTTACATTTAATCCTTTATAGTGTTTTTTAGGATCTGTTAATGTATTTGCTTGAAGTGTTATAGTTCTTTTATTAGTAATTTCATCTTCTTGAATTGGCTTTAACAAATCACATCTAAGTGATTTTGGAAATGGTGGAATTGTTGTACAAGCTGGTGTAGTACTAGGGATATGTATATTACTTCCAAGATCACTTCCTTTATCCACTGCTATTACAAATAATGGACTATTGTTATGATATTTGTAGTGTGGCAAATGCTGATACTCAACAACATCATTGTATACATAATAAAAAGATCCAGGAGTGGCATTTTCATCAATTTTAACTAATGTTGATTGTCTATTAGCTGGACCAAGACTTACTCCACTTTGAATACGATAATTATCTAATGGATTACCATCAAATGAATAAGTATAAAATTTTGCAAATGATGGACATTTAAAATCTATAGAAGTTCTAGTTGTTGCATTTAATAATCTTAAATTAAGAACCTCACCAGAATTAACTTTTATTATTGGACAAAACTGCCCATTAACTAGAATACTATATTCACTATTTGGAAACTGGAAAACTTGTGACATATCTTCTACTAATCCATCTTTATCTGCTGGAATACTCTGAAAAATAAGTTGATATTCTTTTACACCAAGCTTTTCTAATTCATCATCAAACTCTCCCTTGACTATCATCATACCAGCCATACCACTACCTACTTGTATTGCAACAGAGCCATGCTTATGAGGATGATACCAATATACACCACATGGATGATCTTTAGGTATATCATATTCGTATGTAAATTTATCACCTGGTTTTAAAACCATACATACATTATCAGATGGTGACTTAGGAGAGATATGTAATCCATGTGTATGCATATTATAATCATTAAATCCATATGGGAAATTAATATTTTCAGGATCTTTATGTGTTTCAGCAGAGGGTAAATTATTAGATGTCTTAAACGTTAAATGAGAACCTTTTCTTAGTTCAATCGTAGGTGCTGGTATTGTACGCCCAGATTCTCTAGTTTTTTCAGTTGAGAATATCCTAGTATTAGTTAATACATCATTACTTTTATGAAATGAAAATACCGCATTTTCCTCATACTGAATATCAAATTTAACTTCTAGATTATTTGTTAATTTATCTACTTTATAAGCCACTGGATTTTCTATATCTTCTAGAAAAGAAATATTTTTTTTAAAATTAGCCATATTAGTTTCTCCATTGATTAAATTAAGCTTTAAATTTAACGTTGTAAATTTTAGATATAACAAAGTATCCTAAGACAGTAAAAATACCCATTAAACTAACTACAAAGAAATATCTATAAAACATCTCAAATCTAAAAAATATACTTATAATTCGTCCAATATACATACCTATTAGCATTGATAATGTAATAAAAGCATAACCTATTACTAAGTATTTGATTGGAATTTTATTTAAACTACATTGTGGTATAAGTATGCAAGAGCTTACGCATGCAATCACCATCAATAATGTCATAAAATTAAAAAACGATAAATAAATTGAGTAACTCATCATATTTTTCATTGCATTCATTGAGTAATGCATATCTATTTGACAACCTATCTTCATACCTAAGCCACCAAAAATAAATGAAGTCCAAAAATGATAAAAATATTCCTTAAACTTATTTATTTGACTGGTAATTAAAAAAGCCGATAATATTAAAATCAATACTAGATAAAAATCCCAATGTACATTGCTTATACTAATAAGATACAGAAATTGAGTAAACAAAAAAAAAGTAAGTAATAACTTCATATGAATCATGTATAGATTACAATATTAATATGCATTATATATGCATATTAATAATAAAACTACCTACCTTGTTAATTTTTATATATGAATAAACAAATCACCTACAAAAATTTAAATATTTTAAGCTGTTTTTGAGCCAAAGAATTCATAGTGGATATTTTTTTCTCTAACACCATTTTTTAATAACTTTTCATGTATAGAAATCATAAACTCTTTAGGTCCACAAAAGAAATATTGTGTATTATCATTATCTTCACTAAGATATTGTTGAATTGTATCTATACAGACTAGTCCTTGCTTTGCGTTAGATCCAGAGTTATTTTCATAAAAGAAAATAGTTTTAAGTCTTGGATTTTCAATTGATAATTTTTTTAACAGATCAGCAAAAGGATGTTCACTTTTATTTTTCTTACCACAAACAAAAAGTACTTGTCTTTGATTTTGGGTTTTTAGCTCTGATAAAAGCATACTCATTAAAGGTGTAATACCTATTCCTGCTGAAATTAAAACTATCGGCTTATCAAGATTTTTATTTACCTCCAAGAAAAATTCGCCACAAGGAGGTGCTATTTCTATTTTATCACCTGCTTTTATCTCTTGCGATAGGTATTGAGATACATAACCTTGATCCTCTCTTTTAACCGTTATTCTTAGATAATCTTCACCAGTAGCTGAAGAAATACTATAATTTCTCATAGTAGTAGTTCCATTATATGGAATTCTAACTGTAATATATTGCCCTGGTTTAAAATCATATCTTTTAAAAAGATTATTTTTTAAATAAAAAGAATATGTATTTATACTCTCATTTTCTTTTTTGATTACCTCAAACTCTTTAAAATTATCCCAACCATAATGTTCTAAATTCTCTTTGTATATACTCTTTTCACGATTAATCAAGATTTCAGCTAATAAATTATAGGCTTCTGTCCAAGCTATAACTATGTCATCATTATTATTTAAGTCTAGGACTTCTTTGATTGATTCGATTAAGTTAGACCCTACTATTGGATAATGCTCCGCTTTGATTTGTAATGATGCATGTTTTTGAGCTATTAGCTCTACCGCATTACCTAAAACTTCAAGATTCTCAATATTTTTTGCATAAGCCAAAATTGCTGCAGCTAAAGCTTCTGGTTGAGATGAATTTTTTTGTCTTGAGGTATTAAAAAACTTTTTAACTTCGGGATTATGTTTAAACATTCTATCATAGAAATGTCTTGTTAAAGCAACTCCATTTTCTTCTAAAACAGGAATTGTTGCTTTTATTGTATCTGTATTCTTTTGGCTTAACATAAAGATATCTCCATATACTCAATTATAATATGCATTATATATGCATATTATAATTTATGCAAATTTATCATATACTTTATGGATATTTTTACTAAAATATTTTATATGAATTTAACTTCTTTTACTGATTACTCTCTTAGAATATTAATAATTTTAGGATCAAATCCTAAACAAAAATATAAAACTAAGGATCTTGTAGAAATATTAGATATTAAACTTAATCATGCTACTAAAATTATTAATAAATTATCCAATCTAAACTATATAGAATCATATAAAGGTAGGTTTGGTGGTGTATCAATTTCTCAAGCTACATACAATATCAAACTATCAACTATTGTTAAAGAACTAGAACCGATGAACATTGTAGAATGCTTTGACAAGGATAAAGCAACCTGTCCATTAATACCAAACTGTAAACTCAAATTTATACTAAATCAAGCAAGCAATGATTTTATAGCACGATTAAGTGACTATAGATTTATTGATATATGCAATATCGTGCCTTCAAATCAAAATAATGATTAAATCTTTAGACTATATTTTTATATCTTCACTAGCAACTATCGTAGCATTATCTTGACTAGAGATTACATAAAACTTACTTGGATTAAGTTGTTTTTTATAGTCAGCAAAAGCTAGAGGACTATGCTCTTTAGGCTTATCTTTTACTACAAGAATGTTTAGCTGATTTGAGTTATTCCAATATTTAACAAATTTATCAAATTTCATTAAATATTTATCTACATTTGATTTAGGGAACTCTCTAACATCATCTAACTCACCTTCATCATTAATAATAATTACATTACGTTTAGTGTAGAAGATAATGTCATAAAAGCGATCACTCTCAAAAACTTGGGCATTTGGATATTTCTGATATATTTTAGATATTTCTTGAGCTGTCTTATATTTAGAGCTTGTATCAAAATAATCTCCTAGTACATAACCTAAATTTGCAACAGTCATCATCATAATACAAATATAAGCAACTAATTTATTTACTGAAAAAGTGTTTAATTCTTTGATTAATTTGATCGTGATTACAGTAGCTATTATTGCAATTGCTAATAAGATTAAGAAATATTTATAGCCAAAACTCCAATACTGAGGAAGACATAAAAGAGCTATAGCTACAATAGGAAGCAGAGCAAAAATAAAGATAATAAATTTAAAATTTATACCATCCCACTTATCAAATTTTTGTAAATCTATGCTTTTAAAGTAAATAGCTACAAGTATTGATAATGGTAGTATTAATGGTGCTAAATAGCCAAACAAGAAAGACTTAGAAATTCCAAAAAATATAAATATAAATGTCGCCCAAATAAATAAAAACCACTTATCTGAATTTTGCTTACGATTTCTGAAGGCTTTTTTTGAAAAGAAGCTTTTAAGTATTTTAGGTAAAAATAAAGTCCAAGGGAAAAAAGCTCCCATAATTGCTAACAAATAAATAATTTTAGAAACTTCTCTATTTTGTTCATCTGTTGAGAATCTAAGTATTTGTTGCACTACTATATAGTAATAAGCAAAATTAGGATGATACTGTTCAACTGCAAATATCCATGGTAACGAAATAACTGCTACAATTACTAAACCTAGGTAAAGCCTAATATCAAGTAGCCTTTTATATTGTCCCATAATAACAGAATATAAACCTACTATAACCATGGGAAAAACTATTCCCATTAGTCCCTTAGTCATAACAGCTAACCCAGCAAATATAAATGCTAAAATAAGCCAATATGTACTTTTCTTGTAGTCATCATCATATTTAAGGCTTACCCAATAACTAAGCATAGTCATATTTAAAAATACTGCTATAGCCAAGTCCATATTCAGATATCTACCAACAAATAGAAATAAAACTGTACTTAGACTTACTCCCACTGATAATAATGCTGTTTGACGGCAATCTAAAACTTTGCGTATTGCTATATATGTAAAAATTAAACATATACCTAATAATACAGGATTTACAAGTCTTGCTCCCCATGTATTCTCGCCAAATATGCTCATAAATATACAGGTAATCCAATATACTAGCGGAGGCTTATGAAAAAATATCATTCCATCAATATATGGAACTATAAAGTTATGGTTAGCGAGCATTTCTCTTGCTACTTCAGAATACCTAGTTTCATCAGGAGCATAAAAATTAGCTACACCATACATACAAAAAGCTACAACAACTGTAACTAAAATTAGCAAAATATCTTTAAATTTGTTATTCATTGGGATTAATTAATTTTGATTTTCTTGGAAGAATTTTTTAGTAAGACAAATAGTTTTTTCGATATCTTCATCACTATGAGCAATTGATATAAAGCCTGCTTCATAAGCAGATGGTGCTAGATATACACCATTATCAAGCATATATGCAAAATATTGATTAAACATTTTAAGATTAGTTTTACCTAAATCTGTAAATGTATTAACAGCAACCTTTTCACTACAGAAAAATAGTCCAAACATTCCACCTAAATATTTCGCATGGAAATTAAAGTCATAAACTCTAGCAGCCTCATTCAATCCATCAACTAATTGTTTAGCTTTAGCTTCTAATTTAACAAAAAAGTCATCTTGTGAAACTTTTTCTAATGTTTTGATACCAGCTGCCATAGCAATTGGATTGCCTGATAAAGTACCGGCTTGATATACTGGTCCAGCTGGAGATACTTTTTGCATAATTTCTTTACGACCACCGAAAGCACCCACTGGCATACCACCACCAATCACTTTACCTAATGTTGTCAAATCAGGCTTAACATCATAAATACTTTGAGCACCACCTAATGCAACTCTAAAACCAGTCATCACCTCATCAAAGATAAGTAAGCTATTATTTTCATCACAAACCGATCTAAGCTTAGCTAAGAAATCATCTTGTGGGAAAATCATATTCATATTACCCGCGATTGGCTCAACTATGATACAAGCGATTTCATCCTTATACTTTTCAAAGAGAGCTTGTATTGAGTCTATATCATTGAAGCTAGCAACTAAAGTATCCTTAACTACATCTTCTGGTACACCTGGAGAATTTGGCTGACCTAATGATAGTGCTCCAGATCCAGCAGCTACAAGAAACTCATCCGCATGTCCATGATAGCAGCCTTCAAATTTGATAATTTTATTTCTACCTGTATATGCTCTTGCTAATCTAATAGCACTCATTGTCGCTTCAGTACCGGAATTTACAAATCTAACTTGTTCAATATTTGGCATGAGCTCCACTATTTTTTTAGCAAGTTCAATCTCTTGTTTACAAGGAGCGCCATAACTTAGACCATTTTTTAGCTGACATTGTATAGCTTCAAGAACATCATCATCACCATGACCCAAAATCATTGGTCCCCACGATCCGATATAATCTATATATTTGTTCCAATCAACATCATATAAATAAGCACCTTTTGCTGATTTTATGAATCTTGGAAATTCTTGCCCAACACTTTTAAATGCTCTAACTGGAGAGTTAACTCCACCAGGTATATATTGTAAGGCCTCTTGGAATAAACTTTGAGAGTTAATTTTATTCTCCATGTTCTTCTTCCTGTCTCATTTTATTTATTTTTTTCTCGACTGCCTGCATTAGTAAGCTTGCAGCATTAACTTTGGTAGCTTTATAGATTTCTTGAATACCTGTTGGACTAGTAATGTTAACTTCAGTTAGTTTATCTCCTATCACATCTAAACCAGCAAACATTACCCCTTCTTTTTTTAGCTTTTTGGCAACTTTTTTAGCTATTTTATAGTCTTGCTCCTGAAGTTCTCTTACTTCAGCTCTAGCTCCAGCTGCCAAGTTACCACGATTATCACTATCACTAGGAATCCTAGCTAAGAGATACTTAATAGGCTCTCCATTGACTATCAGAATTCTCTTATCACCATCTTTTATTGCTTCTTGATAATCTTGTACCATTATATATCTGGTTTCATGATGAGTTAGCGTTTCAAGGATGACATTTTTGTTTTTGTCACCATCTTTAATCCTAAAGATAGAGCTGCCACCCATTCCATCAAGAGGTTTAACAATAATATCTTTATGCTCTGCGTAAAATTGATTAATCTGCTTATAACTTCTAGTTATCAGAGTATTTGGCGCAAATTTAGGATAATTTGAAATGGCTACTTTCTCATTAAAATCTCTAAGTGCTTGTGGATTATTTACGATTAATACCCCATGTTTTTTTGCCAAGTCAAGCATATATGTCACATATATATATTCCATATTAAATGGTGGATCCTTACGCATAAAAATACAATCAAGATCTAACAGTGATAAATCATGATGTTGAGATAATATTTCATACCAAGATTCTTTTGCTTTATGGATTTTTATCTTAAGCGCATCACCTTTAGGATTACCATTAATTATAGATAAATCATTCAAATAAAAAGTATAAATTTCCCATCCTTTATCTTGAGCTGCTTGTAGCATCATATATGTGCTATCTTTTGAAATATTAAAAGAGTTTAAGTTATCTATTATAAATCCAACTTTCATTATTTATCCTATTTTATACCCGATATATTTATCTAAATCTTTACCATTCAAAATATCTGCAATATTTAACATTTTCTTGTTGGGAAATTGTAATTGCTTAAATCTAATTATCTTGTCATTTGTAGCAATATCAAAACCATTTTTAGTTATATCTATAATTGCTGTAACTTTATCATTTGCTGATTTTTCAAGTATCTCAAAATCACCTACTTTTACTTGCTCATCTTCTAACATAAAAAATGCTGATGGCCATGGAGTAAATGCTCTAATATGACAACTAATTTTTTCAGCAGATTTTGTGAAATCTATAAGACCTTCTTGCTTAGTAATCTTATGTGCATAACTAGGCTCACCTTGCTGAGGTTGCGGTTTGATCGTATCAATATTTTCTAAAGTTTCTAATAATGGTTTTATTGATTGCTTAGCAAACTTATCATGCAGTGATTGGGATGTATCTGTATCTTTTATCTCAACTTCTAGAGTATTTAGTATAGCTCCAGTATCAAGTCCAGCATCCATTTGCATTATACAGATTCCAGTTTTAGAGTCTCCTGCTTGGATTGCTCTCTGGATAGGTGCTGCGCCACGCCATTTAGGAAGTAATGAAACATGAATATTTAAACAACCATACTTAGGAATATCCAAAAACTCCTGAGGCACTATAATTCCATAAGCTATCACAACTATGACATCTGGTTTTAGTTCTCTAATTTGCTCAAGTATTTGAGGATCTTTCTTAAAAGACAATGGTTGAAGAACAGCTGTGTTGTTGGCTATAGCCACTTCTTTGACAGGTGAGAATTGTATTTTCTTACCACGCCCTTTTGCTCTATCTGGCTGAGTAAGCACCGCTTGAATATTATGCTGTGATTGATATAAGTCTTTTAGAACTTGTGCTGAAATATCAGGAGTTCCAGCAAAAACTATATTTAATTTTTTCATTGTTACTAGTCTCTAAAAGCGTATGCTCGTAATTGAACACTACTTAATTCAGTAATTTGACCCTCTGGAAATAGGCAAACGTATTTTATCTCATGTGCACCATTTTGAGCAGCTAATTTTACAGCTTCTCTTATATTTTCATTACATAGTTTTTGGAAATCTCTCTCTTGATCTACACCTATTACTACTCTTATTTCACCTATGCTATCTTGTGTATCTGTTTGATAACGTAGATTAAATATTCTGACTTGTTTTGGATCTGTAGCTGGCAATTTTGCACTATATTTAGGTAAATATATACCTTTTGGTTCAGGGATATTCTTAGAAACAAAAAAATATATACAAGATATGAAAACTACAGCTAATATACCAACATACATCAAATTTTGACTGAATCGACTCATTAAAAATTAAATATTGCTCTAAACTAGCTAGATTTTAACACATCTAGTCTATATTGGCTAAATATTAAGTTGTTCAGATAAATATTACAAACAAATTGAAAATCATAACCAAAACCATTATTATATTTACAAATTTAAATATGTATTTATTTTAATATGTCATCGATCACAAGTTTTTTAAAAGTAATTTCTGATAAAAATAGATTAATTATTTTATATGTATTAAACAAAAATACTCTTTGCGTATGTGATATCCAAAAACTTATCTCATTAACTCAAGGAGCGTTATCAATACAACTAAAAAATCTTGTAACTACTGGATTGCTGGAATCTTTTAAGCAAGGCAAATGGGTATTTTATAAACTAAATAAAAATATTCCTAAATATCAGTTAAATATTTTAAATGAGCTTTTCAAACAAGTAGATAAAGACGAAGAAGTTCAACAAATAATATCTAGACTAGAAATTTCTGAAATTTGTAAAATTTAAGGAGTAATAATGAAATTAAAGTTTCTCGATAGGTTTCTAACCTTATGGATTTTTTTAGCTATGATCGCGGGTATCACCATTGGATATACTCTACCAGAAGCTAAAAATTTTGTATCAAAATTTGATATTGGATCAGGTAACTGGTTAATAGGACTAGGCCTAATTGCGATGATGTATCCACCACTGGCAAAAGTTAAATACTCGACAGTGCCAGAAATATTTAAAGATACTAAAATTCTGCTTTTATCTTTAATTCAAAACTGGCTGATTGGTCCTATTCTGATGTTTATCTTAGCAGTTATTTTTTTCCATGACCAACCTAGCTTTATGATAGGACTAATTTTAATAGGGTTAGCAAGATGTATTGCTATGGTAATTGTATGGAATGATTTAGCTAAAGGATCTAGAGAATATTGTGCTGGATTAGTTGCGTTTAATTCTATTTTTCAAATAATATTTTATGCTGCTTACGCATATATATTCATTACTGTTATTCCAAAACTACTAGGATTTGATACGAACATCAATATAGACATATCAATGTTAGATATAGCAAAAAGTGTCGGAATATATTTAGGAATACCTTTTGTAGCCGGGATATTAACTAGAGCTATCTTAATCTCTAAAAAAGGTGAACAATGGTATATAGATAAATTCACTCCAGCGATATCACCTCTGACATTGATCGCCCTACTATTTACTATAGTCCTAATGTTTACTACAAAAGGAAATGAAATAATTAACTTGCCATTTCAAGTAATCAAAGTTGCTATTCCGCTTTTGATATATTTTTTGATAATGTTTAGCATATCATTTTTTATGTCATATAAAGCTAAAGCAACTTACGAACAAGCTGTGTCTTTGAGTTTTACAGCAGCTTCAAACAATTTTGAGTTAGCTATAGCAGTTGCAATCTCAGTATTTGGCATAAACTCTACTGAAGCTTTTGTCGGTGTAATTGGTCCACTAGTTGAGGTGCCTGTTTTGATTGGGTTAGTAAATGTGGCTTTGTGGTTGAATAAAAAATATTTTAATTAAGGCAATTCTGCAATATTATTAAGAATATAATACTTAAATCATACATTTTCTATGCCATACATATATCTAGTCATCGCAATAATTACTGAAGTTCTTGGAACTATTTCTTTACCACTTTGTAATGGTTTTACTAAGGTTGTTCCCTCGCTATTTGTCTTGGTATTTTATGGACTTTCGTTTTACTTTTTATCATTATCATTAAAATATATGAATATTGCTTTTGCGTATTCTGTATGGTCTGCATTTGGAATTATTCTAATAGGAATTATAGGGTATCTATTTTTTAAGCAAAAGTTGGATTTACCATTTGTCTTAGGAACATTGTTTATACTTATTGGAACTATTATTATTTGTGCATACTCAAAAACTATCATGCATTAAGTTTATAATTTTTATTTCTTGTATTTAATTTCCCAACAATTATGGATATTTTTGTTAGATAAAAAATCTCTTGATAAACAAATTTTATCAATATTCTCACAATTAAACTTAGCGATTATTTGTTGTGACATTTTGAAGCGACGATAATTGTTAGAGAAATATAATACTCCATCCTTTTTGAGAGAGTCCATAGCTAAATTTATCAGCAATTCATGATCTCTTTGAATATCAAGAATATCATCCATACGTTTAGAGTTTGAAAATGTTGGTGGATCTAAAAATATCACATCAAACTTCTCGCTGTTAGATTTTAACCAGCTAATACAATCTGCCTGAATAAAATTATGTTTTTTAACATCTAAGTTATTTAACTCAAAATTATTTTTACCCCACTCAAGATAAGTATTAGACATATCTACACTTGTAGTTTTAGCACCTTTTAGGGCAGCATGAACACTAGCTGTACAGGTATAGCTAAATAAATTCAATAAAGTCTTATTTTTCGAAGCTTTTGCCACAAGTTGTCTAATCTTACGATGGTCTAAGAAAATACCAGTATCTAAATAGTCATCGAAATTCACATAAAATTTAGCATCAAATTCGTTAATAACATGAAAGTTATTTTTGTCATTATTTTTTTGATATTGCTCTTTGCCTTTTTGACGTTGACGGACTCTTGTATGTATATTCTCATATTGAATATCTAGAGTTTTATGTATCTGATATATAGCTTGATAGAATCTTTGTTTAGCCATATTTTGATCTATAGTAGCATCAGCACGATACTCTTGTAAAAATACATGCTCACCATATATATCTACGGCTACAGCAAAAGTGGGAATATCAGCATCATACAAACGATAACACTCTACTCCTGATTGCTTTAACCATGGTTTTAGATTTTTAAGATTCTTCTTTAACTTGTTAGAAAAATCTATATGCTCATCTGACTTTTGTGCACTTGCTTCAGCTAAACGAATATTTTTCTCAAGCTGGCTTTCATGTTTAAATCTTGCATGCTCATTTATATCAAACTGATACAATACAGTCTCAATCGCACCATTGTAGAATTTATTTTTCTTGGTAGTGCGTAGCTGCATTTCTTTAATTGATTCATCAAAACTTGTCAAAATCGCAACTTTCCAACCATAAAAATCTTGAGATAATCTATCACCGAAGCCATTAAATATATCTAAGAGTTCATCAAGCTGATCACCGTATAAACGTTCACCATAAGGAGGGTTTGTAACTATCAAGCCCTCACTATCAAACTCATTTTCTAGATCTCGGATATCTTGTCGTTTGATATTAACAATATTTTCAACACCTGCTTGATAAATATTTCTATCTGCTTTATCTAAAACATTATTATCAATATCATAGCCTTGAATAATTGCATTTGTTGACTTTTGAGCTTTTTTTGCGATTTCTAATAAGTTACTCCATAAGTCTTCATCGTGAAGCTTTGAATTAAATAGTTTAAATTCTTTATTTAACAAGACGGGAGCTATATTTTTTGCCATAAGAGCCGCTTCAATAAGAATAGTCCCAGAACCACACATTGGATCAATCAATATAGGCTGTTCTTTCTTAAGCTCATCTAACCAACCAGCTTTGATAAGTATCGCTGCTGCTAAAGATTCTTTTAAAGGTGCTTGACCTTGAAATTGTCTATAGCTACGCTTATGTAAACTCTCTATATTTAAGCATAAAAACACATTTACATACTGCTTGTGTAAGTGAAGTTTGATAATATTATCTGGATTATCAGTATCAATATTTGGACGCTCATTAGTTTCTCTTCTAAACTGATCAACTATAGCATCTTTTGTCTTTTGCGAAACAAACATAGTATTATTAAAATCATAATGCTTGCCTGAAATTATGATTTTAAAAGCAGTATTAACATCAAAGTAATCTAGCCAATTTATCGAAGATATAAAATCATATAAAGCTTGCTGATCTGTAACTTTTTGAGTAGCTATTTTTAGCATAACTTGGCTTGCTAGATGAGAATAAATACAAACTTTATAAGCATCTTCAAAAGATCCCTCAAACTCAACTCCAGCTAGTTTTTCAGATGATGGTATGCCTAACGTATCTAGCTCATCTTTTAATAAAAGCTCGATACCCTTTGCACAGCTAGCGAAAAATGTAAAATTTTGCATAAGAAATTATAAAATATAAAATATGTGTTAAATGATATATTAATTCAAATAAATAACAATTAATAAGCGAAAATCTATTGATTTTATAAGATATAAAATTATAATATCTATTCTAAATACTCGCATAGCTCAGTTGGTTAGAGTACTACCTTGACATGGTAGGGGTCACTGGTTCGAATCCAGTTGCGAGTACCACAAACTCTTCTCATTTATTCCCATTAAATCCTAAAACATAATAAAACAAGTGATTTCAATAGGGTTTTGTACTCTTACCAAGTCTTGACATATCCAGCCAAATTCTGGACTTAGGGTATACAAAAAGGTATACTAAATCAGTTCTATAAATTATGTATACCAATTATGACGATTACAAAAGAAAAATTAACACCTAAAAAGATAACAAAAGATGAGCATATTGAAGATTTAAAAGCTGAAGATAAGGAGTATAAAAGGTCTATAGGTGACGGACTCTATCTTAGAGTTGACATAAATGGTAAAAAAACATGGCAATCTCGATACACTATCGACAAAAAAAGAAAATGGTTTTGTCATGGATCTTTTGACAATATCAAAATTGATGATGCTAAAATCAAAAACCTAGAATTAAAGAAAAAAATTGCTAGTGGTGAAGATTTAGAAGTCAAAACTGAAAAACCAGTAAAAATAACCGTAGCGGATATGGCTAGAGAATATATTCTCTTTCAAGAATCTAATAACCGTACTCCAGATTTTATCAAAAAGATGACTAATGTTATCAATAATCATATTATCCCACAAATTGGTAATAGAAGTGTCAAATCAGTAAAAAGAAAAGATTGTATAGAATTACTATGGCTTCTAGCTGATAAAGGAGCAACTAGGAAAAAAACTCTATCAGCACTAAAAGGTATTTTTAGAACAGCTATATACAAAGACTTGATAGAACATAGCCCTGCTAATGAGCTATCTGATGCCTTGCCCAAGTATCAAGCTAAGCCTATGTCTCATATAAGTCCGTTACACAATAAAAAACAACTTAAAGAGTTACTAATAGATTTAGATAACTATGATAAAGGAACTACAGTAATCAAACATGCTCTAATGCTACTACCATATATAGTGTTACGACCAAAAGAAATAGTATCTCTTAAATGGGATCAATATGATGCTGATAAAGCTAGAATAATAATACCTGCTGAAGTAATGAAAATGCGTAAAGATCATATTGTTTGTCTATCAAAACAAGCCAAACAAATACTTGAGAATCTTAGATCAGAAAGTTATGACAGTGAATACATATTCCCATCGTTTTATAGAGATAGGACTGGTCATATTTCTTATGAATCGCTTGGTAAGGCTATCAGGCTAATGGGCTATAATGGGATTGATAAACCTAAGCAAACATTGCATGGATTTAGACATATCTATAGTACTGCTATTCATGAGTTGCAAGAGCAACATCATTTCAGTGAATTAGCTATAGAGCTTGTATTAGCTCATAGTGATAAAAATAGATCTAGAGCTAGTTATAATTTCGCAGATAAATTAGGTGAGCGTGCCAAAATAATGCAAGTGTATGCGGATTGGATAGATAATTTAAAAAACTCTTAGGTTTAACCTATTTAGTTGTGACATCGTGACAAATATAATTTTTTAGAGGAATCCTCCTACACCTTTAAATTTCTCAACAAAAGCAGCTATTTTTCGGAAAACAGTTTGTTTTTGAGTGCGATATTGAGGGTTTAATGGACTTAATTTAGGTAATGCTTCATTCAGAGCAGTTCCATTTTCAGACGCATACTCTTTCTTTAATGACGAAGCAATATAGCGTTTAGCTGCTTCTTCATTCAACTTTTCAGAAGCAATGATAGCCTCTGCTTCGCGCTTCTGTTCCGCCTGAGCGAACTTAAAGAAGGCGTCGATTATGCTGGCTTTGTCATTGATCTCATCAAGATTTGTCTGGTTAATAAAATCAATCACTAAGCTCTCTTTCGCTCTATTGCCAAGGCTACCGCGAATCATAAGGCGGACTTCTTCAATTAAGCCTTCTTTGTTCTTGTTCTTCTTATTGTGATCAAAAATCAGTTCAAGAATGTAATCGAGATTGATTTCTTGAGATTTAAGCAAATCAACTTCAAAGACCACATCATCCCACTCTACCGTTGACTTATCTTGAGCCTGACCATCTTTATAACGACGTAACCAATCGCGGATATCATTATAGGTAGAGCGATAATCTTGGATAACACGTTCGCTAGGCATATCGATGACCTGCATTTTCTCGATATCAGAATCGTCTAGGTAGTATTTTGACTTGAACTCTTCAACGGCTTGTTCATCATTGGTATCTAGGCCTTGCAACGCTTTTAGACCAACAAACTCATCGTAGTTCTGTAAAATATTTTCTGCTTTAAGGTATTCACCAAAAAGCTTTACAAATTCTTTTTTATCTTGTTCTTTTTCGATGTTTTCTGGGTTTGGAAAGCGTTCTTGCAGCTCTTTTACGATACCAATAAAACCTCGGCGCGCTTGGCCAGTAGTAATATCGTTAAAGCCTTCCATGTATTCTCTATAGCTTTTTTCTAACACCACATTTTTGGTGTTTTTGTCACCAAACAGGGTTATGGCATCAATGGTTGCCTGTTCCAAATCACGGAAGGTAACAATATTGCCAAAGGTCTTAGTCGCATCATAAATGCGGTTAGTGCGAGAAAACGCCTGCATCAAGCCGTGATAGCGTAAATTCTTATCAACAAACAAGGTATTGAGCGTAGGCGCGTCAAAGCCCGTTAAAAACATACCCACCACAATGAGTAGATCTATTTCTTGATTCTTAACTCGCTGGGCAAGGTCACGGTAATAGTTCTGAAAGCCATTACTATTGACACTATAGTTAGATTTAAACATGTCGTTGTAATCCGTAATTGCGGTGCTCAAAAACTCTTTTGCGCTGCTATTCATGGCACTGACTTCAAAGCTCTCATCTAAAATATCACCAATGGCATCCTGCTCTTCGTTGGCAGCAAAGGAAAAGATAGTCGCAATGCGCAAAGGTTTACTTGTAGGGCTATGCTCAGTCTCGGCCTGTAATGTTTTGAAGGTTTCATAGTACGCTTTAGCAGCATCAACACTGCTGACCGCAAACATAGCGTTAAATCCTTTCGCACCCGAATAAACTCGATGCGTTTTCTGGTTAAAATGACTTAGAATGTACTGTGAGATTTCACGAATCCGCATAGGATGTAAAAACGCTTTCTTGTTCTCAGCGGCACTAAACTTCTTATCATCTTGCTCAGTCTCAATGCTCTTAAATTGCGGGCGGACATCGTTATAGTCCACTTTGAACTTGAGTACTTTCTCATCACGAATGGCATCGGTGATCACATACGTGTGCAATTGCTGACCGAACACGCTGCCCGTAGTTTCTGCACCCAAAGCGTTTTCTGGGAAAATTGGCGTACCCGTAAAACCGAACTGGTAGTACTTTTTGAATTTCTTCTTTAGATTTTTCTGCGCTTCACCGAACTGACTTCGATGGCACTCATCAAAAATAAATACCACTTGCTTATTGTATATAGGTAGATGGCTCTCACTTTTGATTAAATTGTTTAACTTTTGGATTGTGGTGACGACAATCTTGTTATCGTCTTTATCTAGATTGCTCTTAAGCCCTGCAGTACTGTCTGAACCGTTCACACTATCAGGCGAGAACCGCTGATACTCTTTCATGGTCTGATAGTCGAGGTCTTTTCTGTCAACCACAAAAAAGACTTTATCAATACAGTCTAAATCGGTGGCCAAACGTGCTGCTTTAAAGCTGGTGAGTGTTTTACCTGAACCTGTGGTGTGCCAAATGTATCCGCTGCTTTCAGTGTTGCTCCAGTTCTTAGCGTTAAAAGCACTCTTTATCTTCCATAAAATGCGCTCAGTGGCTGCAATCTGGTAAGGGCGCATTACTAGCAAGTTATTGCTGACATCAAATACCGAGTAACGCAAGATCACTTCAAGCAATGTCTCTTTCTGGAAAAAAGTAGCCGTAAAGTCTTTTAAATCCTTAATCAGCGTATTGTCTGACTTTGCCCAGTTCATCGTGAAATCGAAGCTATTTTTGTCGCGCTTAGTGGTATTGGCAAAATAGCGCGTGTCGGTGCCATTAGAGATCACAAAAAGTTGTAAGAACTTGTACAACGAGTTTTCAGCATTAAAACTTTCTTTACTATAACGATGTATTTGGTTAAACGCCTCACGAATCGCCACACCACGCTTTTTCAGTTCAATTTGCACTAAAGGCAAACCATTAACCAAAATCGTCACATCATAACGGTTGGCATGGCTTCCCGTTTGTTCAAACTGTTTAATCACCTGCACTTTGTTGCGAGCAATAGTTTTCTTGTCGAACAGGTAGATGTTTTCTATATGTCCATCATCAAAGACAAAATCATAGATATAATCACTATGAACTTTGCGGGTTTTATCAAGAATATTGTCGCTTGGTGTGTTTAGGTATTGCTCGCAAAAACGAGCCCACTCGGCATCAGTGAACTCTACTTTATTTAGTTCTTGTAGTTGTTTACGTACATTCACCATCATTGCATCGAGTGTCGTTAAGGCAGGTAAATACTCATAACCCTGATTGCTTAGATCCTGAATCAGCTCGCGCTCAAGATCAGCTTCGCTTTGATAGTTTTCGGCTATCTGTTCTTGTTTCGTATATTTATCTAAGACGATAAAATTGTTTGACTCTGCAATAGTCTTATATTTTGTCATTTTGTCTAACCTATGTTCGAGTTCCTCTATAAATTTTTTCAATTTCATTTACTAGAAACTTAAAAACTCGTTTGTGATCTTCCTCTACTTCTGAAATTTCTTCAGTAGAATGTTTTGCATGATTGTATAAATTGATAACTCTTGCATAAGGGTTGTCATTATCTTGAGAGTGACTCCCTTTTACTGCTGGTAATAATTCTCCCCACTTTTCATAACCAAGAAACGTCGACGTTTTTTCAAGAACATTGCGTAAAAAATTAAAGTGATATTTATTTATTTGTCCAGACTCTGCAACTTTCATAAGTTCATTTTTTAAATATAAATGATACGAAAAAGGAGAGTCATTTTTCTGCTCAGCCAGCTCATGGTTGCCATCATCAAGCTTACGTAAAACAGACTTAGACGCATTCTTAAATTCGTTATGCAAAACATTATAAAAAAGCGGGTTATGTGTGGTAATAATAAATTTAAGTTTATTATTCGTGCTGGATTTTATTAACAGTGCTAAATCTATAGCTAGGTCAATAAGATGATTGTCATCTAATGAGCTAACAGGATCATCAATAAACACATACTTTAAATCGTTAAACTCTTCAGTTTCGCGCTCAGTTTTTTCAGGTACATTTAAGATGCTAATCACTTGTTCGAGCAATGAATAAAAAATACTCCAAATAAAATTACTTTCTTCACCCTTTGATATTTTAATTTTTCTATCTGATTCATTATCTCCACCTTGATGTGAAAATGTAACCTCAGAAAAGGCTTTGATAGTAACTTCCTTACCATCTTTATCTTTGACTGTATACTGTGGGTTAAAACGGGGGGTGAGTTTATCGTTGGTGTAATGCTGGAACGTGCTGATCACGTTCATATCTTGCCCTTGGTCTTGCAAGATCCAATCGGTAAAAGTATTGGTTTGGATTTTTAGCTTCGGCTCTGCATCAGCATCTAAATCGTTATCCCAGTAAAACAAGTCTTCTGTAAACGCGTTGTAATACAAAATCTTGTGGCGCGACAGATGCGCTTGCTCTGCATCGTCAAACGCATCTTGCCCATCGTCTTTCGGCGCTATGATCTCTTTAAATTCACGCGACAAACGCGTTTTACCTGTGCCATTAAAGGCATAGATCAATTGTACTTTTTTGTCGGAAGCTTTCAACAGCCCTGCTATTTCTGTTAGCGTTTTACTCATTAAGCCACCTCATCCTGTTTAGGGAATCTCAACAACAGATCACGATAATACTCGTATTGCTTTTGACGTAGCTTGATTTCTCGTGGGAGACCTTCTTGGAGCGAAGTTGTTAAGATGTCGAACTTATCCAATATAGCTACAATACGCGCCTGCTCGACTAGTGATTTCTCAGGATCGTCGAGGTATGGCACAGGTATTAGCGTTTTTTTGATATTGTCATTGTACAATCTCTTAATTACACCGCCGTCAGAAACGTTCCAGTTTGCTATTTGATAAAAATAAAACAGGTATTTGTTTAACACTTTACTTTCATCATTTTCAAGCCAAACAATGTTACTGTCTTGAAAATAAGCATCTTCACCATTGAAAATTACTGCTCTGCCAATAGTCCCACTAGCTGATATTAGAATTTCCCCTACTCTGGGGTAGCTATACTTACCCTTGTATTCTTCAAAAATATCTCGGGAAATGAAGGCGTTGGGCTCTTTTCCGAAAGTCCCTATTTTAAAAAATGGGATGTCACCAATGTCAGAAGTCTGATTCTTCATTATGCGTTTACACATGCGAACCTCACCGACCCAACCTAATGTCTTCCACCCAACTTCACCCTCTTCAAAACTTAACAAATGGTCGCGGTAGTAATTGTATTGTTTTTTTCGTAGGTTAAGCTCGGCGGTCAGCTCGGCGGTCAGCTCGGCGGTCATGGCGGTAAATGCGTCCAGAATGCGCACAATTTCAGCTTGTATCGACAGCGATTTTTCTGGGTTATCTGGGCATGGGATGGGGATTTTTTTAGCACAGTAATTACTAATCCATTGCCGTTTATGATCACCTTCAATCAAGTCACTCGGTAGCGTATTCATCCAATAATATACGTACTTCAACATGAACTTTGAATCATCTCTAGATTTAATCATTTTCATTGCTGAGGATTTAGCTTTAAAGTCAAAATCAACCCATTTATTAGCAGTAGTAAAGTCATCAAAAATTATTACAGGATTTTCTGAAGCTCTATTTATCCCGTCTTTTTCGTCCGTATAACCTAAAATAAAAGTTTTTCCCGCAGTTAATACAGGGATTTCAAACGAATCATCATAGTTTTTCGTTTTTACTAGATATTTTGTCGGCTGTTCGTATTGTGTTACATCCCCTAAAGCTAATTCTTCAACCTCAACCCCACCCAGTAGCTTCTCTAAATAGCTCAAATGACTCATGCCTCAATCTCCTCACCTTCAATTTCCGCCACAATGGCGTCGATATCTCTGCGAAGTAGAGTGATTTTAGCAACAGTGGCTTTTAGATCTCGATTGAGTTTAGTAATGTTTGTGACGTCACGATTATCTTTCGCCTCCACATAACTACTAACAGACAAATTATAGTTATTGGTAGCGATCTCATCAAAATCTACTGATTTAGCAAAATATTCCACGTTATCTTTGCTGGCAAACACCTTCATGATGTCTTCAATGTGTTTATCAGTCAGCACATTAGTATTGGTCTCTTTTTTGAAATATGCCTCGCCGCTGGCATCAATAAACTGGGTGCTGGTGTCGGGTTTATGTTTAGACAACACTAAAATATTCACGGCAATGGTGGTGCCAAAGAACAGGTTTGGTGCCAGTGAAATCACGGTTTCGACATAGTTGTTATCAACAAGATATTGGCGAATTTTTTGCTCAGCACCACCACGGTAAAAAATACCAGGAAAACAAACAATCGCCGCACGTCCTTTACTTGATAGATAGCTCAGCGCATGCAGTACAAAAGCAAAGTCAGCCTTAGATTTTGGAGCTAGTACACCTGCCGGTGCAAAGCGGTCGTCGTTGATTAAGGTTGGATCATCGCTACCAATCCATTTCACGGAATAAGGCGGGTTAGAAACAATCGCATCAAAAGGTTTATCATCGATAAAATGCGGATCAATCAAGGTATCACCCAATTGGATGTTGAACTTGTCATAGTTAATGTTGTGTAAAAACATATTCATACGGGCCAAGTTATAGGTGGTATGGTTGAGCTCTTGGCCAAAAAATCCATCCTCAATGATATGCACATCAAAGTGTTTCTTGGCTTGTAGTAGTAATGATCCCGAACCACATGCTGGGTCATAGATTTTATTCACACTAGTTTGGCCGTGCATAGCAAGCTGTGCGATAAGTTTCGAAACATGCTGAGGGGTGAAGAATTCGCCACCTGATTTACCGGCATTCGCTGCATAGTTTGAAATAAGGAACTCATAAGCATCACCGAATAAATCAATTTGATTGTCTTCAAAGTTACCGAAGGTTAAACCCGCCACGCCCTTTAACACTGCTACAAGGCGTTTATTTTTTGCCTCTACAGTATTACCCAGACGATTACTAGTCGTATCAAAATCAGCAAACAATCCTTTTATATCTTGTTCAGAATCATAGCCATTAGCGGAGCTTTCAATGGCATCAAAAATTGCTGCTAAGTCGGTGTTTAAATTTTCATTATTATGGGCATTAGCAACAACATTACTGAATAGCTGACTTGGAAGAATAAAATAACCTTTGGTTTTAATGGCATCTTCTTTAGCAAGCTTAATATTTTCATCATCGTCAGACATGGCAGCATAGTTAACACTCTCATCTCCGCCTGTGATGTAGTTGACAAAGTTCTCACTGATAAAGCGGTAGAACAGCGTACCCAGTACATACTGTTTAAAATCCCAGCCATCCACTGAGCCTCGCACATCGTTAGCAATAGTCCATATTTGGCGTTGAAGGTCGGCGCGTTGTTGTGTCGTTGTCATAATGAAAAATATATTTAAATGTATGAGTTAGATTATAGCCGAAAGTATAGCTATTTTTAATCAAACAATGCGCTATAAATCATAAATATCCGCCGCATAAGATAGCCAACGGCAATAGTCATAGTTGAATCTAGCGGTAATATTAGCTAAGTATCTATCTCGCCTTTTTGACTTGATATCAATTAACTTTGATATGAAACTCGGGACATTCATACTATTAAATATTTCATCATAAACAAATACTACTAACATATAAAGGTGACCTTGATTAATCCAAAAGTCGTTTAACTGTTCTGTTAATAGCTCTTTATTTTCTTGTAGTTTATTTGATTCAGTATAGAACTCTTCATATAACTCAGATGTTTTTTTTGTTTTATACTTTTGAAATATACTTAGTTTTGATAACTCTTTTCTATACTCAGTAATAGATAATTCTATATTACCAGCAATGCCCATTGAATGTTGAATAAATGCATTTTGTGATTTTATGTTTGAGTTAGGAAGTCTGTCATCATAAATAGCATCTTTATTATCTGTAGCAAATGGGTTTGTTACACCTGATATATCATGAGAGTTAAATGTAAATATTTTATCTTGAATGTCTTTACCGTCTTTTAGGGATTTTAAATACTCTAAAACATACTCTAGTTTTGCAACTTCAATATCAGTTGTTGCTCCTTTTTCATACTTTCCATCATTAAGTTTCTTTTTTAGCTTATCTGCTTCATAGAAATTTATGTATACTTTTGCATAGTTACAATAGCAAAGTAGTAATGAGAAAATTATATTTCTTAGCTCTCTAATTTCAAGATTTTTAAATTGTTTCTTAGGTTTAGGATTTGCTGAAAAAGTTAGTTTAGCAGGTCGACTAGACTCACTTCTCTTCAGAATAAATTTACTTATATTTATATCAAAATAATCAAATATTTCTCTAGAAAAACGGTTCTTACCCCAGTTATCTTGAAATTTTTCACACATAACTTTTGTATGATATCCATATATTACTTTCGCTATCGTATTGTTATTTATATTATCCTTATCTAAAAAATGATTACCTAAACAAGTTTCTTCTAATTCATGTTGAATAATTTCTACATTTTTAAATTCAATATCATCTATAGGAAAGATATCTGTATTATACTCTTGCCACTTCAAAGCAGAGAAAACATTATCTTTATGATGGATAAAAGCACATATAAAATATGCTAAATATCTTTGTTGAAATAACCTATGAATTTCAGCAATTGTTTTTTCCTTGAAACTTTGATCGTAATATGACTCAGATATTTTTTTTAAATGGACATCAACCTCTTTAACTTTAAAAATATCTATAATTGGCTGTATATTCATTAGTGACTCTGTGAAAATTGCAGAAAACACATAATTAATAGCATGTTTTTTATTATACTTTACGTTTAAATCGTTAACAAAACTTGATACTTTTTCAAGTTCCGAAATTAAAAATTCTTTTGCGGTAATATTTTTATAGTCAGATAAAAACTTTATCCTTGACTCATCATCTACGTTTACAACTCCCTCTAAAGATTCTATCCTAGTTTCAAAGATATAGTCATTAGTAATAGTATATTTCACATTTATTTCTATTGGATTAGTATTATTCATAATCACTGTAATTTTATTTATTGTTTCATAAAGTATATATTGAACTAATATTTGTATTAGCTACATTTGATAGAATTCTCTTAGTAGTTTTATTAAAATCACCTCCGATACTTTCTGCAAATTTATCAATGATAGATAATATTAAAATGTCTTTTGTACTCATATTATTATTCAAATCATAGCCTTTAACAAACCTCCTTTTCCGAGCTTCTTTATATATTGGAAATGCTGATAATCTTTCAGATAAGTCTCTTTGGATAGTTCTTATAGAAACATTTAACTCTGATGCTAGCTCACTTGATGTATAACCATTGGGGTTATTATTTAGATAATTTAAAATTATTAGGAGCCTATCTAGAGTTTTATTGTAGTCACTTTTGCTTTTCATTTAAAAATAGTTTTTGAATGAGTTTTTACTTGTAGTTTAGCTAGATAAAAAATAAAAAGACATAAGATATTTTAAAAGAAAACAGCTATTTGATTATCAATTTCAAAGGTCGTGATGTCACCTGATAACTCAATATCACGAGCTAAAGATTCAAAGTCGATATAGTATCTTAGATATTCGGGAATTGATGAAATATCTGTAGTTTCTTCTGCATAGTCTTCAACTGAGTCATACAAGCCTATAAAACGATCATTTATCATTTCGATAGCTTCATCAATGCTATTTGTATATTTATAAGCTTCTATAAAAATCTCACCATGTTCTACTATGTTTTGAGCTACTTGAGATATAGTATCTAAACTTTCATACTCTGACAAACCTAGATTATCAAAATCTTCATAATCATGTATTGCCCACTCTTCAGCATCTGGCATAGGTGATTCTGCTAAAATCTCTTGGATTTCTTCTTCTAAAGCTGAAACATCTTGATTTGCGTCAATCCATTTACCGTATAGGATACCATTGTTATAGCTTGCTAAACATGCGATATAAATTTGAGGCTCGTAGTTTGTTGTCATTTTTTACTCCTTTTGTATTCACTGTTACAACAACTTGAAGGACAGCCAATTACAAAACATAGAAAATCATGGTGGAACTCACAGGCAAAACCTTGATTTTATATGGTATTGGCAAACTGGTTTGGTGTATTACAGTGACAAAAGGCATTAGGCAAAAAATACAAACGAAGAGCTTATTTTAGTCATCGCATTAGCTAAAGCTATGCAATGATTATCTAGGTACTTATGGATTAGCAAAGTTAGATGTTTTTTAGAGGTTATAAATACTTTTTTAGTAGTGGCTATACTAAAGCTGTTGGGCTGGCATCAGATGATTTTGTGGATTTGTTAGGTGTTTGAAGTGGCTATTTTTACTAGCTATTGTAGAGGGTGATTGAGTTTAAAGCACTTTTGCTTATCAATAGATATACAGTAGTTATATTCACCACTGTTATAATTATAGATAGATATTTCAGGCATAGTACCTTCTTGAAATTCCATACCTAATCTAATTGCAACTGTTGTTGGTGCTGATATAAATAAATGTAAATGTTTTATATTTGGATATGTAAGTAGATCCTCTCTAAAACTCTTAGCTATATTATCAATATCATTTTTACACCTAATTTGATCATAGCCAGTTTTAGAACTTTTAATCTCTACTATTTCATCAAGTGTTAAATCCTCTGGTAGCTGACTCTCTTTAATACTACCTGTTATAGATACTAAACAAGCTAACTCATTTACTTCTGAGGTATCAATGTTTTTGTGTTTAATTATTTCAGTTTCCAAATGCCTATTGCTATCTTTTTCTTTTTTAAGGAAAAGAGGAGGAGTATCCCTTATTATTTCAATAAAACCTATATTGTTTTTATATTCCCTAAGCATATATCCATAAATAAAAAGGAAAGGTACTCTTGCTTTACCAATTATTACTTTCTTAGTTTTTTGAGGTAAGTACTTAGTAACATCTATAGTATATTCTTTATTAAACACCTCAATCAATTTTTCTGGATCATCTAATTTTTCTACTGATAAATTAAAAGGCTCTACAAAATTATTTTTATATTTTGATTTGATTAATCTTTCCTCATTACCTTGCATTTTCATAAAACCATTAACTCTAATTAAGGTTACATCTGGTTTCTTACGAAAAACATAAGCTAAGACAAAAAGCATTACTGCTGGTATGTAATACCACAGCATTTTAGTAGATGGCTCTTTTGCAAGTCCTAAAGCTAAAGCTGCACAACCCATAGCAATAAAAAAAACACGGAAACCATATTTTTCAATATTTTCAGCAAATTCATTCAAATTTTTCATATATTATATCCTTAACAAAAACTAATTTATCACCTTCACCATACCAAATATTCAATGATTTAGTACCTAATATCAGAAAAATTAACCCCTCACTTTCATAAATAGAATTTTTTAATGCGTTCATCCAATCTTTTTCATCTACATTTGAATACATAGGACATTCTTCTGGATGTGTATGCCAAAGCCCAATATAAGTTATTTCACCAGAACTTTCTTTCCAGAGCTTTTCTACTAATATATTATGTGCAGATGATCTAAAAAAGGTATTACGCGTTGCCTTATCCTCTAGTTGTGGTTCGGTAATATCATTAATAAAATAAGTATCTTCTATAAATTTACCAAGAAGAACTCCACCGCTCTCTTTTTTATTTCCGTATTGAATATGATTTTTGATTTTTTTTAAGCATGAGCTTGAAATATTAATCCTCATTACAACACCTACAATTAATATTCTTTTCAAGAAATTTAATCTGTGATGCATTTGATATATTATCAAAATTGCTAGTAGTACTTAACCCTTCAGCAAATTCACTTTTCCAACTAAAGATAGTGGATTTACTTCTTTGGTTAAAAAGAACCTCCAAAGCTAACCTAGATGCTAGTGTAGCTGTTTGAACAGAGTCTAAGTAGCTAAAACTAGTAAATGTACCAGCACATCCTGTGAGATTTTTAGTAACTTTAGATTCATCTGATTTTATAAACCCAAATGAATCCTCAATTTGATTATCAAAATTAAATAAACACTCAAAGCACATTTCTTCCATATTGATATATATTGCATGACCGCCATATCCATTTGGCTCATTAAAAACATAAATTATATTTTTAATATTAGCTTCAATAAGTTTTGAATTAAGTTTCAAACATTGTGAAACATCTCCTGTCGAAACTATTGTAATAGAAGATTTGTTGAGCTCTTTTATATTATCTTCAGTAAAGTAACAACGCTTCTCATCTATAGTTACATAAGGAATATTTTTTTCAATATGATTTTTTAAGGATTCTGTCTTACTACATCCTCTAATACTATTTGGAAAACCTGTATATATTAAGCCTAATCTATGTCGATAAATATTATCCGTGCTCATATAATCAAAATCGAAGATATTAAATTTTGATATACCACTTTTAGATAATATTGATAGGATTTCAGAGCCTACAGAGCCAACCCCTATGATTGAAATCTCATCATGAATAAGACTTGCACCGCCTCTTTGAGTTAAATATTCTTTATTTACTCTCTTAATCTTAAATATCTCAATCTGAATTTTTTCAAGATTTATATCTAATAAATTACTATTTCTATTTTCTTCAGATATTATTTTAAATAAAAACTGAGCTCTTTCATTATCATTAGAGATTCTAGGTAGACTAATTAAAATATATAGCGGCTTCTTACTATTGAAGTCAAGATTAAACTTTCTCTTTTCTTCAGACTTGATTTTAATCCAAATATTTTTAAATAAATCGTCTAAGTCAACAGGATCTATATAATCATCTAAAGCAAAATGAACACCATTGATAATAATATCGTTTTTAGATATCTCTTTATCAAGGTTCCCAATACCTCTGATATTCTCATATATAAAATAGGGATCTTTCATATCCTTTGTTTTTAGATAGATATATGAAGATTCATTCGTAGCATAATATCCAGAATAAATATATTTTAATTCCGAGTAAAAACCTTCTATTTCATCATAAAGCTCATCTTTATAAACAGCTAAACTACATCTATCTAGAAATTTTAAAATATCTTGTATATAAACATTCAATAAATCATCAGATGAGAGATGATAATTTACAATAGTCCTTTCTTTAGCAGCTTCATAACATATTAAACCGTTATCTGAAATATGAGGAATTTTTCCAATTAAATCTTCATTCTTTAAGTAAACAGAAGGAAAACTAAAAGGTAAAACATCTAATCCTCTAATTTCAACATTGAAAACTAAATTTTGTCTCCCACTCAAGGTCACAAACAAAGAATCATCTCTAATCTCTTTATCTATAACCTTCTCAAAGGTTAATTTATCTAAATCAAGCATTTAAACCACTCGTAACATACGGTTTAACACTTTCTGTTTTCACATCAATATCTTTTCGCCCAAAACATTTTTGCAGAATTTTTATATCATCTTCTTCGATAGCACACTCTAATGCTTCAATAAAATCACCTAACTTATTTTTAAAATCATCTGCCTGTTTAGTAGTCATTTTATAAAAAATATTTGAATAATTTTCTACTGGTAAGTTATAGCTCTCAAAATTTTGATTCTTTAAATATTTTAATGCTAACAATAGTTTTTCGATTACGTTAGATGAACTACTTGGAAAACATTTGAAATAATCAACTAACATAAGTGTTATGCCTATTGAAGCAGGTTCACCACTTAAGTTTTGATAATTTTTCTTTTTCCAATACTTTATTAACCGAGTTATTTGTCTAAACAATTCATTATTATTTGATTGCTCTTTTATATGACTTATTAGACCTTCTGGGTCCATTTGCTTCCACTCTTGATTATTTGATGATTCTTTTCCATATGCTAGATATAGATCTTCGTAACTATCCTTTTTATATATAGCAAAATCAATATGGTAACCATCATTATACTCTACAGTTACACAAGGTGTTTTATAATATACTTGTCTCATGTGTACTTTATTAAGAATATTGAAAATTTCTTTTTTTACTTTCTTACATTCTTCATTTTCAGGTATATTATCAAATACAAGAGCTACATCTATATCATATGATTCAGAACCTATAGGTTTAGTTCCTAGCCTAAGTGCATATGATCCTTGATCAAAAGAATCAACTAAGTTATATTCGCTACCTTTAAGTTTTTCTTTCACTTCACCTAACAATTGAGTTCTTTTACTCTTTATATCACTCCCATCTTTATATCCAAGTTTTATATCTTCATAAAGTTTTGATAACCATTTATCTATATTTTTTTCCATTTTAGCTCCTTGCTAAATTTTTAGTTGCAAAATGGAGTACATATAGTTAGAATTGTGATTGTTCAGTTCAAAATCCTTCACACCATGTACTCACAATAGTGCTATTTTTTATTAGCACATTATTTATAAATGAGGGTTAAATACAATATTTCAAGGATTTTTTTATAGATTTTTGATTTAAATTAGATTTTTATATTTATAAACTCAAACCACTTCCAAACATCTTCAGTTAGATTAAATTGTCGTTTCTGACCATTAGTAGAGATAGTCACTGATTTTATAGATCTCATAGCTTTTTCAACCATTTGTGTCTTAGCTTGATCTGGCATAACATATCTAACTTTAGATATTTGATTAGCTTTTATCATTTTAAGGTACTGCACTATTATCTGCTGATAGCGATATTTACTCTTAATTGTACGCTCAGCCTCTATAGCTATTTTTTGGTTATCTTGTGTAATGATAATAGCATCGGGTCGTTTGACATTTTTACCACCAAACCATTCATCAGTTAGCCATCTACCACTAATATATTTGTCATTCTGTTTAATGGCTTGTAAATGTATCTGCTGACATAGAAACTTATGTAATAATTGGCCATGTTTAAGTTTGCTTATTTCAAAACCTCTTCTATCAAGATGATTAGTTTCTGCCATACCTTGTGAAGAGATACCTATTATCTTATAAGTTTTATTTGGTTCTTCCACACTTGGTAAATTTATCTCTCTAGCAAAGCCTAGTTTTTCTAGCCTTTTGATAAATCCACCAATACCTTGAGATGAGGTAATCCCAGTCACTTCTTTTAAAATTTGTCTATTGGTATAGACTTCATCAGCTAAGAAATTTAAAGCAAGCTTTATTCTTTTATTACCTTGTTCTATAAGATCTTTTCTACCTCTTGTTTCAATCATTATAAAGCTCCCATAATGTCATTACTCTCTTCTTGAACAAGTCTAGAATTACTTAAGCTATAAGGCTCTGCTTGTATAAGAGTAGGATATTCAGTATCACTTGGATATCTAAGTACATCTGTTTGTACTAGCTTAGCTTCTCCTTGTCCAATAAAGATACCGACTTTAGCAGGTAGGTTTTCTAAAAGAGTTGAACTAAATACACTAGTCTTTTGTGAGGTTTGAATAGTTTCAGCTATTTGATCTAACTCTTTTAAGGCTTCATTTCTTTTTATATGCTGTCTTTCAACTTTGATGATTTTTTCACCAGTCATTTTGCTAGCTTTAGCTGATATTTCTTCATGTGGTTGTTGGTAGATAAGCTTTAATGAGTTTATCTTAACAGCCGTCATAACTGCTTTACCATTAACATCAGAATCTATACCTTCTAGAGATTCGAAACTGGTCATATTCATTAGCATAGTACAACCTTTCTTCCTTATTTGTTCTATAGCCGATTTAACAGATTTATTTACAAACTCTGCGAACTCATCCACAAACAAAAAGACATGCTTAGAGTTATTTGGATCTCTATTTTTAATTATCTGTAGAATCCTTATAAAGAAAGCTTTACATAAATAAGTTATTTCATCATCAGCGGACATCTCTGGGCATGATATATAAATAACATCTCCATCCTCAATAGCATCAGCTATTGATAGGCTATTTTGAACCTTAAACATTTCAATGTTAGCAAAGTTAAGAAATTCTTTTACAAACTGCGGTAAATTACCATTATCATCTTTTAAAGCATCTTCGCCATATTTATCAAATACTTTTTTATGTAAGTGATACATACAGCTAACACCATCTAGCTCTTTCTCATAGTAGTTTTGTCTAGCATCCCTAGAGAATTGAGCATAATAGTTACCATCTGTATCTTTGATCTTTAGAGATGGGAATAGTAAGTTAGTTAGCTCTTTAAACTCATAAGGGCTACAGTTTTGTAATAAATCTATTTGAGGTCTGTTATAGTCCTTAAAGTTTATCCAGTGGAATCTTTTACCCATCTTTTCAGCGTTATATTTTAGGTTTTTCATAACATGCTCATCGTTATTGGGATCAAAAGCTATTACTGGATATCCTTTATTAATCATTTGCACCAAAAATGACTGCGAGAATACACCTTTACCAGAACCACTTGCGCCAACTATAGCAAAATGTGGCAATTCTCTATCAATGATTTTTCTATCATTGATATAAATAGGCTTAGCTTTATTATCTATATCTCTAGCAATGAAAGTATGATGATTTTGAAAATATTTATTTGGATCAAAGTTTTTTAGATTACCAAGCTTATATTTTAATTCATCAAGTTCATCTTTAGAGCTGGTTAATCCTTCACTTCTTTTATTGCTAGAAGCTATGTTAGAAATATAATCACTAAATACTGGCTCTATTTTTCTAGGGTATACAGTTTTAGATAAGACTATATGAATTACTATAACTATAGCTAATGTTATATAGAAATATACTAAGTTAGCCCATATATAATCCTCTAGCAAAGAGTAAGCTTTTAGGTATGGGTACTGATTTGTTAAAGTTGCTACCCTATCGAATATATTTCCGTAGAAATTCATAAAATTCACTACTTTGGATACATAAACTGCTATTACCCAACCAGCTCCTATTAAAAAGCATGAAATGACAAATATAAATAATGCTCTGACGCTTAATCTTAAACTCTGAATACCAAAAGTTTGCTGTTGAGATTTAAGCATCGTAAAACCTATATAGTGTGCAACGCTTAAAAATGGAAAAAATATCACAGCTCGCCAAAGCCAACCATAGTCAGAATGAAAGCCAAAACCTCCTGATATTCTCTCCAAAATTGTAAACAATCCTTGTAGGTTTGGACTCCTTGCTGATATTAAAATTGCTATAGCTGAAATCACTGGTAATAAAATCAGCATTAATAGTAATATCTGTATATTGATATTATTTTTATATATATCTTGTTTCATTTTTTTAACTCCTAATCTGAAACGCTAGTAGATTTAGATGACCGTTGGGTTATATAAATCTTTTACATTAGCGTTTCTAAGTATTAAATTATGCGAAGCATTACGCCTTGCCCACCGTCGGCCTGATAGGGTTGACCAACGGGTTTTGCCAGCTTCAGCGTGATGGAACTTAGACTAGCAAACTTGTTACTGTGCCCTTAGCCTGCGACAGGGTGCTTTGCTCGGCTTTAGTCCATCGTGTGAAACTCGTTGGTCAAGCGTAGCGCAGACGGTGGGCTGAGCATTCCCCAAATTGTTGGGGAAGCGGCGAAGAGTTAGTCAAATATCGGCTCTGTCAAACGCCCTGCTTACAGCTAAGGGCGGACGATATTGAGAAACTCTAGCCTTTGGGGTTTATTTAATAGCTTGATAAATTACCTTGATTATTTAGTTACTTTGACAAAAGTAATAAATCATCTAAAAACTCACCCAAAGTTAATGCTTTGCCGTTATGTTTTATTTCTAATTTATCTAGCTATTTCGGCTCAAATACCTATTAAATGCGTCTTCAAAATCTGAACGCTTATAACCTTTTTTTCGATTATAATCTCGTCTAAGAGTTGAAGAGTAAATTTCAAATCCAGCTAACATTTTAGCAAGAGCATTTGCATTTATAGGTTTACCATGAAGCCAACTAACCCAAGGTCTTTCTTCCATTTGTATGAGGTGTGAAATGAGCTCAGCAGTAAAAATACGCTCATAATTTGTAACTTCAAATATTTCTGCTATATCTTCAAGTAGCTGTATTTGATGAGTTTTCTCATCTCTATTAAATGTAATAACCTTGTAAGCCTTGATACATTTATCAAGCCAATCACTATTTAAATTCTCAGCAACACAAAATAGTGGATGCCAATTATCCATAGCTCGATCATTTTCAATGCGTGGTAGAGATACTTTGGCAAAGCGAATATCATCCTGATGATCAACTCCCCACTTTAAAAGTTTAGATCGAATATCTAAACATTCATCCTTAAAGTTGACTGGTAAACGATCTACAATTTCATGTATAGTCTTTCTACGTAGTCGTACTTCAATTGATCTGTCCATAACTGTTCCTTGTAATGGTTTTATTGATGCAAAAACCTTAGGTGACCATGTAGAGAATTTCTTCGACTCGTAATTATCACCAACTGTTCGAATAATTACAGCTCTATTTTTTGCATGACCAGAGTTGATGATTCCTATCATGTCATCGTTTCTACCAGATACAAAAGTATCAGCTTCATCAATAAGAAGCGTTGGCTGATATTTTTCTATTAGTCGAAAAATAGCTGCTGGCGTAATGTTACTAGTTAATAGTGACTTATTAGCTAATGCCTCAATTAGATCAAGAGTAGAGCTTTTGCCACATCTGCGTTCAGGGCTGGTAATAGATAGATTGGGAAATATTCTAAATGAATTAAACACATAGGTTCCCATGATCCATAATGTAATAGTTGTATTACCACCTTCAGATAAAAATACATATCTATCAAATATATTCTCAATTTGATTAGCTAGCTCAACACCACAAACAGAACCATCAAAACAATCAATACTCTCAACAATATCATCATTTTCTTTTCTTGCTAATGTTTTGATTTTTTCTACTTGCTTAGTTACAAAAGAAGGCTTCACATTTAGCTCCTTTGCTTTCTCTTCATATATTCGCTCATATTGAAGGTCATCAAGCTTAGCTAATTCTTCAAATACAATCTGAGCATCTTTAATATTAGTTATCATATTAAGCCTCATCTCTTTGTTTAATTTTCTCATCGAGCCATTCGACTATTTCAGACTCAAGCCAAGCTACTGAGTTCTCTCCAAGCCTTATCTGTTTTGGAAACATGCCTCTAGACATATAATCGTAAATCGTTGATCGTGATAATCCTGTTAATTCTATTACAGCTCGCAATTTTATTATTTTCTTCATTCTAGTCTCCTTGAGTTCATTCTTAACGTATTTAATATTTTTAGGTCAGGAGAATTCCGACCTATGGAAAATTATGAATGAAAATTCAAACTGCTTTTGACATTAAACAGACTAAACTTTGTCAAGAAACTACTGCATTAGTTGTTGACAGAATATTTAATTCAAGATAGCGACCTTCGGTCTTTACTTGTTGCGAATATTAGAAATTAAAAATTTCAAATATTCTCACAAGTTCAGCTACTGGTTTTGTCACATAAGTTCAAATAATGGGTATACCTGCATATATCAGATAAATTAAAGCTTGTCACGATGTCACGCTTTTGAGATGACAAAATTGTTGTAATCTACTTTTAGAAAATATTCCTTATCGGTAATATTTTAGAATAAATATATCAAAAACATATATAATAATACCGTACGGTAATTAATATTATCTTTTTTGAGTTTATAACATGGATTCTTACCGATAGGGAATATGGTATGCAAAAAAATATATTTGATAGTAAAGACTTAGGTTTATTAATTAGAAAGGCTAGAAAAAAGCAAGGCTTAACTCAAGCTGATCTTGCTGGTATTTCTGGATTAGGAACTAGATTTATAGGTGAAGTTGAAAATGGTAAGAGTACAGCTCATATCGGAAAAGTTATACAACTTGCTAGTAGTTTAGGCTTAGTAATTTCTGTTGGATGTGATTGGATGGAGGATTGATAATGTCTAACCAACTAAATGTATTTTTAAAAGACATACATATTGGATATCTAAAAAAACAAGGCTCAAAACTAAGCTTTAATTATTCAAAAGAATATTTAGATTTAGAGAATGCTCAACCTATATCCATAAGCATTCCTATATCTGAAAACGAGTATGAGCATGAAGTAGTTCACCCATTTTTTTCTGGATTATTACCTGATGAGCCTGCTAGATCAAGATTAGCAAAATATTTACATATTTCTAATAAGAATACTTTTGAGCTTCTCAAAGCTATTGGTGGCGAGTGTGCTGGCGCTATATCAGTATATGATGGGCAACCATCAGTTGATAATCATACAGATAATGATTATCGTATTTTAAAGGATGACGAAGCTTATAGGCTTTTTAATGAACTTAAAGTTCGACCTTTGCTTATTGGTGAGGATGATTTTAGAATTTCTGGGGCTGGTGCTCAAGATAAGATGATGATAGCCCTGGTAGATAATCAAGTTGCTATTCCTCTACACAATACTCCATCTACTCATATTATTAAACCAGCAATTGATGGGCTAGATGATACTGTCTTTAATGAGTTTTTTTGTATGCGATTAGCTAGTGCTATGGGATTAAACACTTCAAATCCAGATATTATTTGGTTAGAAAATAATCCTTTTTATATAGTAGAGAGATATGATAGAGAAGTCTCACCTGACGGAAAAATTATTAGACTCCATCAAGAAGATTTTTGTCAAGCTTTGGATATTGAACCAGATATTAAATATCAAAATGAAGGTGGACCTTCACTTATTGACTGTTTTGAATTAATAAATACTCTTATTAAACATGGTAAGATGTCTCTAACTAATAAAGTAGCTCTGTTTGATGCTAGTATTTTCAATTTTTTAATAGGAAATGGTGATGCTCATGCAAAAAACTTTTCACTATTATATAAAAATTCGAAAATAGAGCTTGCTCCTTTGTATGATATTTTATCAACTATAATTTATGGTCAACCATATCAAAAGGCTAAAATGTCAATGAAGGTTGATAGTAAATATAAGTTTTGTCAAATACAGAAAAAACACTTTTTAGAGCTAGGTACATCTATTGGTTTTAAAGAAGCATATTGTATAAAAAGAATACAAAATATAACTAGCAAAATATTACCTATTGCAAAACAACTTCAACAAGACTTAAATACTGATAATAAATATAAATCTGAAATTTATCAAAATATTATAGGGCTTATAGAAAAAACATCAAAACAAATAAGTTAATTCAATATAGCGGTATACAAAGCATGGTATACAAAAAATCACATCAAACCTAAAGCATTGAAAATAAAGGTTTTTATTTTGTTGTTAAAATCCAGTTGCGAGTACCAGTAGTTTATCTCAACTATCGAATACACATAATCGATATCAAATTTGAAAAATCAAAACCTAATAAATTTTTCACTTCATCACTTTTTAGCAATGCTACTAAGCCTGCTTTAGTATTATCATGTTTGAATATTTTTTCTATCGTAGCGTCATTTTCAGTCAGCTGAACTTTCAAAAAATCTTTTTCTAAAAAAATTTTGCACCCTTCTTTTAAACTTGGGTGATGTGCTAGACCATATTCGTATGCTTTTAATTGATTATCATTTAATATCATATTTACAAACTCTCATCTTCTTTGATCCAACTTTGCATAGCTGTAATAAGCTCAGCAAAAATATCTGCCATTAGCAATAAATCAACTTCATGACCAACATTATCTTCTTTGTTTAAATCTTTTATACCATCTAAGAATTTAATACTTTTAAACTGTAACTTAGTATTTGCTGTCATAGCAAGCTGCTCTTTCCAAGTTACAGCTAGCTCTGTAATGTACCCTCCACTATCAATAAATGATTTGATATTATCATTCAACATCGAACTACCTTGACATGAGATATTTGCAATACTATCGCCTATAGCACTTGTTAGCTTACATTTTTCTGCAATTTCAATATCTACTGGATAAGTATCTTCGACAAGCCATTCTGTTAGAATATCCGTCTCTTCTTTGATAACAGGTTCAAACCTTGCTTCACATCTATGCAATAGATCTAAAACTTCTGTAATCTGCTTTTCTGAAACACTATCAATTATTAGATAGTTATTAGTCAGATCTAGATAACCATGAATCTTTCTAAACTTACTAAATGCTAGAGGTAGTAGCTTTTGCTCCATATCCTCTTTTATTTGTGTTTTTTCTTTTTTACTCACATATCTAGTAAGCTCTAACTCTTGAATATACTCTTGTGCTTGTTGGTTAATAACTTGAGCAGGAAGGATCTTTTCTTCAGTAAGCAAACAAAATGCAGCTAAATGATTAAACTTAAAAAGGCATTGTTCATCTTTTATAAATGGATTTGTAAAACCTCTCGAAGATTTCTGAGAATTACTACAAGGAATAAATGCGAGTTTATTCATCGAATCTTCAAAAATATCTATATTAATATCAGTAATTTTGAATGCTGTAAGATTTTTAAAAAACATAAAAAATGATTAAATATAATAAAACTGTCTCAAAATAATAAAACATCTAATCATAAAGTAAAACTATTAAACTACAAATTTAATAGTTTATATGATTTAACTATCTCAAAACTCATGACTGTTGTTGCTGTATCTGCTGGGAAATATTTGATTATAGCTATTTTGTCAAAGATAATTTTATTAGAAAATTGATATTTCAAAAGCTTGTCATGATTAGTCGCACCATACACTAAGCTAACATGAGGATCTAAATTATATTCACTTTCTATATCTAATTTTCTTACACTAGCAAAAAGATTATCTAGCTGTATAGTTTTTGATAACTTGAGATAATAATTCATAAAATAAGAGTCTCTATCTGTAGCTATACTATTAATATCTGATGAGATACTCTCATAATCAAGCTGACTTGCCCAATACCCAAAATCTTCAACAATATTTTTAGCAGAGCTAAATAGTGTTAAATGAGGTATAAATGATGGTTGCCTAGCAATATAAGAATTATAGTTGATATATCTAGCTAGAGCTAAGAGATATTTCTGTGCTGGTATTAGCCAAATACTATATTTATGAGATGACACAATTATTAACTCATTCTAACAAAAATTGTAATATTTGTTATAATAGCAAATCTTTAATTATATTAATTATGAATTTCTAGGAATAAATATGTCACAAATAGTTGTTTGCGCAATGTACAAATTTGTAACACTTGAAAATTATGAAGCTATGCGCCAGCCTCTGCTTGATACTATGATAAAAAATAATGTCAAAGGTACACTACTTCTTGCTAATGAAGGTATTAACGGTACAGTAGCAGGATCTCGTGAAGGTGTAGATGCTTTATTAGCATATCTAAAATCTGACTCTAGATTAGCTGATATTGACTACAAAGAATCTTATCATCAAGAAATGCCTTTCTATCGTTCAAAAGTAAAACTTAAAAAAGAGATTGTAACTCTTGGTATCGATGAGATTGATCCAAATAAAGTCTGCGGAAAGTATGTAGAGCCTAAATATTGGAATGCTCTTATATCAGATCCAGAGACTATACTTGTAGATACTCGTAATGATTATGAGATAGAAATAGGTACATTCAAAAATGCTATCAATCCAAGTACAGAGACTTTTAGAGAGTTTCCGGAATATGTCGACAAAAACTTAGACCCTAAAAAGCACAAAAAAGTAGCCATGTTTTGTACTGGCGGTATTAGATGTGAAAAATCTACAGCTTTAATGAAAGCTAAAGGTTTTGATGAGGTTTATCACCTAAAAGGTGGTATCTTAAAATATCTAGAAGAGATACCAAAAGAAGAATCTATGTGGGAAGGTGAATGTTTTGTATTTGACTCAAGAGTAGCTGTAAATCATGATCTTGAGAAAGGTAGCTATGATCAATGTTTTGCTTGTCGTATGCCTATCACCGAAGAGGACAAAAAACGCCCAGAGTATGTCAAAGGTATAAGCTGTCATCATTGCTATGATAATATTACAGAAGAGCAAAAAGCTCGCTTTGCAGAACGTGAAAAACAATCTCAAATAGCTGCTGAAAGAGGATTTTCACATGTTGGTGAGGATGCCAAAAAATTAGCAAAATTAAATAAACAACAAAAACAACAAGCAAAAGAGATAGCTCGTAAAAAAGCAAAAAGTAAAATTTAACTTCTAATATAAACAATCAAAATTCAAATCATATTTTTACAAGCAATTTTATACTCCTACTGTTAAAATATAATATATTTAAATATTTCTTTTAAGATAAAATTCTCAACATAAAAGGCTATAACTCTTATGCAAGAAAAAATCACACAATTTGAGAACTTTTTAACTCAACTACAACAAAAAATCACATCTACTCTTGAGCAATCTGAAACTAGCTCGGCTAAATTCATCAGTGATAAATGGCAAAAGCCAAACACTCCTGAACAAAAGCTCAAAGGCTATGGTAACTCTATGATTATAGAGGATGGCGAAATTTTTGAAAAAGGCGTTGTTGCATTCTCTAGAGTTTACGGAGATGCTTTACCACCATCAGCTACAGCAAAGAGACAAGAACTTGCTGGTAAATCATTTATTGCGACAGGTGTTTCACTAGTTATTCATCCTCGCAATCCTTTTGTACCAACATCTCATGCTAACTTTAGAATCTTTGTTGCTGGTGCAGATACAGATAATCCTATATGGTGGTTTGGTGGTGGTTTTGATCTAACCCCTTACTATCCTTTTGAGGAAGATGCTATTCATTGGCACCAAACTGCAAAAAATATTTGCGATAAGCATGATGCTAGCTACTATCCTAGTTTCAAAAAATGGTGTGATGAATACTTTTATTTAAAACATCGTGATGAATGTAGAGGCATTGGAGGGTTATTTTTTGATGATTTGAATGACAAATCTTTTGATAAATGTTTTAAATTTGTGACTGAATGTGCAAATTCATACTTAGATGCTTATATACCAATAGTAGAAAAAAGAAAAAATATCGCATATTCACAAAAGCACAAAGATTTTCAACTTTACCGTCGTGGTAGATATGTCGAATTTAATCTAGTCTTCGATAGAGGTACGATATTTGGCCTTCAAAGTGGTGGGCGTACAGAATCAATACTATCATCAATGCCACCTATGGCTACTTGGAAGTATAATTGGCAACCTGAGCCTGGTTGTGAAGAAGAAAAAGTATATGAATATATAAAGCCAAGAGATTGGATTAAATAGTGTTTACAAGTAAAAAACATATCATTTATGTGAAAAATAAATATGTTACAATAAGCTCAAATTATTAGAGGTTTTTTAAATTATGAAAATTAATTTTTGTGCAGGTCCTGCTGTTGTGCCTACATCTATAATAGAACAGTTACAACAAATGATGGTTGATTATAAAAATACTGGCGTATCTTTATTATCTATTTCACATCGTGATAAAGTTTTTGATGAAGTACACGCCTCTATTCAAAAAAATCTGAGAAGTTTACTTAACATTCCGGATAACTACTCTGTGCTTCTAATGCAAGCCGGCGCTACTGCACAATTTGCTGCTATACCTATGAATTTATCAGATAAATATAATAGAGCATTATATGTATGTAGTGGGCAATGGTCAGAAAAAGCTGCTCAAGAAGCTGCTAAATTTACGTCTGTAGATGCAGTGAAATATGATGATAATATTGCTCAAAGTTTCCAAGCTGATACATACGACTATATATATTACACAGATAATGAGACCGTAGACGGTTTTCAGATTAACAAACTTGCCAAGTCTTGCAACACAGAAATAGTTTGTGATATGTCCTCAAGCTTTTTATCAAAGCCTATAAATATTAGTGATTACGGTTTGATATATGCTGGCGCGCAGAAAAATGCTGGTATACCTGGTTTGACTATAGTTATAGTCAAAGATTCTTTAATCAAAGCCAAGAATAATATTCCAGTAGTATTTGACTATCTAGTTACTAAGAAATCAAATTCAGTTTACAACACTCCTTCTGTTATCTCATGGGTTACTTTCGAGTTGACTCTAGAATATTTAATTAACAAATTTGAAAATTTGAAAAATGTAGAAACTTTTAGTAATCAAAAGGCAAATCTACTCTACTCAGCTATAGATAATTCAAAAATTTTCAAAAATGATATCAAGCCAGAATATCGTTCTAACATGAATGTTATATTCCATTTATCGAATGAGGAATTAACCAATAAATTCCTAAGTGAGGCTAGTAAAGCTGGTTTTTATGGCTTAAAAGGACATCGAAGTGTCGGTGGCTGTAGAGCTAGTCTTTATAATGCTGTTAGTCTAGAAGATGTTGAAAAATTAGTACAATTTATGCAAGGCTTTGAGAATGAACAACTCTAAAATAATAACTGTAGATGGACCAAGTGGTGTCGGTAAAGGAACATTATCAAAAAAATTAGCAAAGTATTTTGACTATAAGCTTTTGGATAGTGGCGCAATATATAGAATAGCAGCATTACACTGCGATAATGCTGGTGCTAATCTAGATAGTGAAGATGATGTTTGTAGTAAGCTTGAATCACTAGACATATCGTTTAAAGTCGAAAATGATTCTATAATAGTCCTTCTAAATAATGCTGATGTGACTAAAGCTATCCGTACCGAACAAACTGGTATGCTAGCATCAAAAACTTCTGCATATCCAAAAGTACGCCAAATGTTACATGATAAAATGCTCTCTTTTGCAACTGATACTGGACTTGTAGCGGATGGTAGAGATATGGGTACAGTTGTTTTCCCTGATGCTAAATACAAATTCTTCTTAGACGCTAGCTCAGAAGTTAGAGCCCAAAGAAGATATGATGAGTTACTGACAAAAGGTGAAAACCCTGATTTTGATAAAATCAAAAATGATATCGAGCAAAGAGATTTTCAAGACAGAAATAGAAAAGTAGCTCCTTTGAAGCCTGCTGATGATGCTATTTTAGTTGATACTAGCAACCTATCTATCGAAGAAGTTTTCCAAAAAGTTTTAAATCATATTAACAATCTTTAATTTCGCCACACCAACAGCATAGAATATCACAACCATTAGCTCCAGAAACAACAGAGTGTTGTGAGTTAATAGGATTGATAAAAAAATCACCCTTGCTAAACTCTCCTCTTTCATCACACATAGAACCCTCTATAACATATACCCACTCAACATCTGGATGGCTATGTTGGCTTAACTTTGCATTTGGCTCTAATCTAATAAAATCTATTTGAAAGTTTCTTGAATCATCTCTAGCTAATAACTTTTTAGAAACTCCTGGCTTAAATGCCTCAAAACTGATATCTTTTAAATTTATTTTCATTTGTCTAACTCCACTCAAACTAAACGCTGCTAATAATTCTACTTTATCATAGATAAAAATAACTTTATAATTACATGATTAAAAAAGATTTTAACCAAATTAATCAATGTCTGAAATTAATTCTCTAAATAAAAAGTTAAATAAAATAATTATTGAAACAAATGGTTTATCAATATTTAATACTCTTGAACTACTAAGTTATGAGAATCTAAATAAACAAGAGTCACAATGCCTTCAAGATTTTATAAAAAAACTCAAATTATTTAATAATGATGAGCTAGATATAGAAGACTTACTAAATCATCCTATTGGTATAGCATTTTATGACTTTTTAAAGAGCTTCCCTCTTAAATATCATGAAGAACATATCCACCTAACAGGCTCTCTCTCAGCAGAGTTTATTTACCCGCGTCTCAAGAAACTTTTAGATGGTAAAAATGGTAATATCTATAGCCAAAAAATAGTAAATATCTATGGCGAAAATGCACTACCAATAAACTCTATAGGAGATGTTGAAAAACTTATAGTTTTAAAAGATGGTGAAAAATTCTCGAGATATTTAGATCTTTTGTATCTTGCAAAAATTATTCTCAATACAAAACAAGATCATATAGATGCTGCTTATCACATGGCTAGTGAACTATATCATAAATATAATGTTGGAAGTATTAGGCTTAAATTCACACTATCACGCTCTACAAGTGATGAAAAAGAAGCAATTTTGAATGAGGATTTAGCTACAGAAGAAGATGTAGTTCTAGGACTTCATGAAGGTTTTGAGAAATTCAAAGAAGAATATCCAGATTTTGGTTATGTGCTTTCTCCATCATTTAGAAAAGAAGCTAATTTTTTTGATGCTACAAAGTTTAAAACAAAAAAAGAAAGCTTTGAACACCAAGTAAACTGTCTAATCGATATATTAGAAAAGTATCCATTTCTACAGAATGTAATGAAAGATATAGATACTGTTGGTGATGAAAAAAATATCTACAAAAAAGCCCATTTTGAAACATTAAAACAAGGAATTAGAAAACTGCAATATTATGGTTTCAAAATTCGTTCGCACCACGGAGAGACTTTCCACACACTAAAAAAAGGTGTTCAAGCAGTTGATAATGCTCTAAATATTTGGAATATTGATACGCTAGAGCATGGTCTATCAATAGGTATCAATCCAAACTACTACTTTCAAAGATTGCTACAAAAGGTTCTAAAACTTAATCAAAATTCTCAACCTCTTGATGACAAATCTATGGAATATCGAGAGATACAAGAAATTCATTGGAATGAAAATAACTCTTCAATTAGAGATAAAATCACAAATGGAATAAAACTAAATTCTGATGAAGTTTTAGAATTTACAAAAATAAAATTCCATACAGCTATTGAAATAGAAAGATATCAACACGATGTTTTAAATAGAATTATCAGTAAAGATATTGGTGTTGTTGGTCTTCCTTCTTCAAATCTCAAATTAACTACAGCTATTCCAGACTACAAAGACCACCCTTTTAGCTGGTGGGAGAAAAAAGGTATCAAACTGGGTATTGGCACAGATAACTACATTACTTTAGATACAAACTATATTAGAGAAATGCTGATTATTTTATTTTCTGATGCACATAATCTAAAAATTACTAAATTACTAATGGTTGCTTGTAAAGAAAATAGACGAGCTTATATTAGTAGCCTACTCTGGAAGATGAATAAGAAATAAGTCTTATTTAGTATTTTGAAGAGCTTTTTTGACCTTAACTCTATAGTTTTTATCCGCTTGAGCAAACTGGTCAAGCATTATTTCTTGAATCTCTTGATTAGCATGTACCAATCCTTCTGCAATATTACTAGCTAACTGTTGCTGTTGAGATTCACTCATTAATCTAAAGAGATCTCCAGCTTGTGAATAGTTATCTTCTCCTTGAGCATCATAATAATCAATATAACCATCTATTTTTAAAGGTGGTTCTATATATTGCTTAGTATCTGAAGGAGAATCAGAATGTGCATTTGGATAAAAATTAGGTACATCCGCTTGTGATATATTAAGAGCTGTACCAGCCATTGCTCCATCACGCTGATAATTATGCATGGGACATTTTGAAGCATTTACCGGTATATGACTTGCATTTACACCTACTCGATATCTATGGGCATCTTGATAAGCTAGTAATCTAGCTTGTAACATCTTATCCGGAGATGCACCAACACCAGGTACTAGGTTATTAGGAGCAAAAGTAGCTTGCTCTACTTCAGCGAAATAATTATTAACATTACGATTTAACTCTAAAACACCTATTTTTTGGAGTGGCAAATCTTTATGAGACCAAACCTTGGTCAAATCAAAAGGATTTATTTTATATTGTTTTGCTTGATCCTCAGTCATAATTTGTAATTTAACATCCCACCTGGGATAGTTACCACTCTTTATAGCATCAAACAAATCTTTTTGAGCTCCATAGCTTGGTTGTTTAGCTGCTTCTTTATTTGTAAGATTTTTAATTCCTTGTTGTGTTTTAAAATGCCATTTAACCCAAAAACGCTCACCCTTTTCATTATAAATGCTTAATGTATGTGAGCTAAATAAATGCATATGTCTATAGTTCTTTGGAATACCTCTATCAGACATCAATATTGTCATTTGATGCAAAGACTGTGGATTTTTTGACCAAAATTCAAACTGGGCTGCAGGATCTGGTAAGTTAGTTTGAGGATTCTTTTTTTGAGAATGAATAAAATCAGGAAATTTACTAGGATCTCTTATGAAAAATACTGGAGTATTGTTACCTACAATATCAAAATTACCTTGCTTGGTATAAAATCTAATAGCTGCGCCACGCACATCCCTAACATAATCACTTGAATCTTGACCTCCTCCAACAGTAGAAAAACGTACAAAAACCTCAGCCTGTTTGTTCTGATCTATTAAAAAATCTGCTACTGTCAAATCTGATAAGTCTTTTTCAAGAGTAAAAGTACCATATGCACCAGTACCTCTTGCATGTACTACACGCTCAGGAATTCTCTCGCGATTAAAATGTGCTAACTTCTCAAATAATCGAAAATTATCAAATGTGAGTGAACCATTTTTACCTGCACTAATACTTGTATTATCATCAGGTACTGGAGCACCATTTGCTGTAGTTAATATTTTGTTCATGTTTTCTCCTCATTAGATAAATATCGATTACTTATATCACAAGTATAACAATAATTATCAGATATAATCGTAAAAGTAATTACTAACTAAAATAGTATATAAATTGGTCAATATTATTAGGAACTTCAAATGCAGAATAGTTTTTTGATAATTAAAAATTAATAACCAACTTTTATAACAATTCCATTAGCTAGACCAGCTACTGATTTTAGATATGCGTTAGCTACCTTTTCTGCTTCTACAGCTTCATAACCCACAAAGAATGGTCCATACTTTGCTAATGCTTCTTTGACTACAGTTGGGCTAACAGTGTTAATACGGAAATCTTTATATTCAAGAGCTGCTGCTTTTACAAATCCTTCTACTGCAGCATTAACAGTGGCTGCTGCAACACCCAAAGCAATTGGCTCAACATTTAATATCCCAGTAGTTAGAGTGAATGAACCACCTTTATTAATATATTTTGCACCAATTTGCACTAGATTAATTTGCCCAAGTAGCTTATTTCTAAAACTAAAATTCCAATCTTCTTGAGTTAGTTCATCAACAGCTTTAAAAGCAACTTTACCAGTAGTAGATATTAAAGCATCAAAAGAACCTACTTTTTCAAAGAAATTCTCGATAGATTCCATATCTTCGATATCAATATGGTGTGAGTCATTACTTCCACTAAATGTTGCGGGAATAACTTCATAACCAGCACTAATAAACTTATTAAAAGTTGCTGACCCTATTACTCCGCTAGCACCTATTAGAACTACTTTTTTGCTCATTAAAGACTCCGTTTATCGCTATTTAGCTTCTAAATATTTTAGAAGATTCTCAGGAGAAGACTCTCCATAAGGATCATCTTCAGCATTATCACGCTTACCTGGCTCTACAAACATCTTTTCGATTTCGTGATTATTAACGATCATCGCATATCTCCAAGACCTTTTACCAAAGCCTAGGTTTGATTTGTCTACTAACATATCTAAAGCTTCTGTAAACTCACCATTACCATCAGGAATCGGTTTAATATTTTTAACATCTAAAGCCTGTATCCACTTATTCATTACAAAGCTATCATTTACAGATAAAACATAAATCTCATCTATTCCTAGCTCTTTAAACCTAGCTGCATTATTTTCAAAACCTGGTAACTGATAAGTAGAACAAGTTGGAGTAAATGCCCCTGGCAATGAAAAAACTATTACTCTTTTGTTATCAAAAATATCTGCAGATGTAACATCTTGCCATCTAAATGGATTTGATCCACCGATACTTTCATCTCTTACTCTAGTTTTAAAAGTTACATTAGGAACTCTTTTAGTCATATCTAACTCCTTTTTTGTTAAGTTACACTGATATTGTATTACTTTGACAGATAATTTAAAATATATAATCTTTATAGAAACTATAAGCTTTACTTATATGAATACTCGTACTCTTGAATATATCATTTCCGTATATGAAACTAAAAGCTTTATTACAGCATCAGAAAAGTGCTATGTTAGTCAACCAGCTCTAAGTATGCAAATAAAAAAATTTGAGGAACTAATCGGTATTCAAATCTTTGAGCGTGGTACGAAACAAGTTTTAATTACAAAAGCTGGTATGAAAATAGTTAATCAAGCTTATAAAATTTTAGATGAAGTAAAAAATTTAAAAAAGATATCCGAACTACATTTAAATAATGGAAAAATAAGCATATCAATAGGAGCATTCCCAACATTATGCCCATACTTGATGCCAAAAGTTTTACCTGAAATCAAAAAAGAATTTCCGAATCTAAGTATCTCTATAATTGAAGAAAAAACTGATACGCTTGTAAATATGCTTGATCAAGGTAAGATCGACTTTGCTCTTTTGGCGACTCCTACGGATAACTATCAGTTTAAAAGAAAAAAAGTTTTTGATGATAAATTCTATGTAGCCGTGGCAAAGACTAATCCACTAGCAAAAAATAAAAAAATTTGTATAACTGAGATTGTTAAACAAAATCTTATGTTGCTTGATGAAGGACACTGTCTAAGAGATCAAACATTGAAATTGTGTTCATTAAAAGATTTTAATAATAATGACTTCAAAGGCAGCAGCTTAGAAACTCTAAGACAGATGGTATCTATTGATGAAGGTGTTACATTAATTCCTAAGACAGCTTGTACTAAAGCTGAAAATGTTAAATATATCGATATTGATAACGGTGATTTCTTCAGAGAAATAGATTTAGTTATGCGTAAAAGCTCGATTTATGAAGATTTATTTATAAAAATTAGTGAAATAATTTCAAATACTGTTAAACATTAGTTCTTTTGGTTTCTATAAAAGTCATCATTCCTGAATGCATATGATAAAGCATATGACAGTGAATAAACCATTTTCCTAACTCATTTGCTTTTAGTGCTATGGTTACGCTAGATTTAGGCTCTACATATAATGTATCTCTTATAACCCCATCATCTATAGATTTTCCGTTAATTTTAACAACTTTAAAATCATGACCATGAATGTGTATAGGATGAGGCATCTCTGTCTCATTATCTATTTCAAACAAATACGTCTTACCATATTTTAACTCTATAGGAGTGACATTTGGCCATGTCTGATCATTAATTTTCCAAACATAATCCTTCATATTACCTGTTAGTTTTAAATCTATAGTTTTTTCAACATTATCTACTTTGATAGAATCTTTTTTGGGATGTAACATCTCTAGTTGTTTATAATTAAAAGCCCCTAAATCGATACTTGCTTCTTTAGAAACTGTAAGGTCTTCATTACTTTTATCAGTAGTTAAGATAATTCCTGTTTGTTTTTTCTGCCCTTCAACTTGACCTAAAATAGGAAAAGTTCCTGCTTTAGGAATTGTAACCTCAATATCCATCCTTTGGGCAATTGCTAACTGAAAAATATTACTCTGATAAGGTTTAACATCTACTCCATCTACAGCAATAACCTTGCCTTTTAAATCACCTAAATTTATCCAGAAATTTGTCGATGCAGAACCATTTATAAACCTTAATCTGTATGTTTGACCTGGTATGACAGTTTTAATCTCAGGATTATCATCTGTTTTGTAATTAGTTAAAAAATCATCATACTCAACATCGTTTAAATCCATCTGCATATTTGGCTTCATATCCATATCACCCTTATGCATATGGTGCATATGATCATTACTATTACTATTATCATTATGTTTTAAATCACTCATTATTTTTTCAGGTTTCTTAAAACTGAAATCCTGAAACATCACAACAATATCATTTTTATTATTATAGTTTTTTGGATAAATTATTAGTGGTGCCTCTACATATGTTTGCTCTTGAAAGCCATAGTGAGAATGCATCCAAAATGTTCCACTTTGATTTAGTTTAAACTTATAGGAATATGAGTTATTAGGCTTAATATATTCTTGTGTCAGTTCTGTACCATCATCTTTATTTGGTAATAGCAAGCCATGCCAATGTAGAACAATAGGCTCTTTTAATTTATTTTTGACAGTAACATTAAACTCATCACCAATTGTTGCATAATAACCCCAAGTCCCATCTGACTGTTCTATAGTATTTACAGATATATTTTTTCCATCTACTTTTAGATTTTTATCTATAACGAATAATTCTGTGCTATTACTATTTGTGTAAGGATAAATAGCTACTATAGATGCTAATGTTATAAAAATGATTAATATAGCTGTTACTTTAGTTCTTTGTTTCATTTGTATAACCTTTATAAAAACAACATCCAAATACCCATAGCGATCATCATTATATTTTCAGTTAATGATAAAAAGCCAAGAGGCACATTACTATCTCCGCCAACACATGCACACTTTAAATCACGTTTTTGGATATATACAGCATAAAATACAGATATAGCTCCAATTAGACCAATGATAATAGCTATTATGGCTGCTAAATAACTGAATATCGATGCAACTATACATATTCCAACAAATGCTTCTGCAAATGGATAAATATATGAATATCGTACATATTTCATTGCCAATAAATCATAAGTAATAAATTGGTCTGAAAAACTATCTAAATTTTGAAGTTTTAGTGTTGCTAAGAAAGAAATACTTAAGCCCATGAATAATTTTATAACTAGCAAATCAAAAATATTACCCAATATAGAATAACTATATGCTAGTGCTAATAAAAAAGTCATTACAAATACAGCTAATACTGGCTTATAAGATTTTTCTTTTTTATCTTTTGCTAAATTAAAAAACTTAAGTAAATCATCATATCCCCCTATTTTATTTTCACCTATAAATATTTGAGGTGTAGTTTTTACATTATATTTAGCTTTAAAATCATCTATCTCTTGTCTATTTTTAAGATGAATATCTTTTATTGAGTAACCTTTACGTCTTAATAAATCCTTTGCCTTAATACCAAAGGGACATATATGCTTATCAGTAACCATTCTATAAATAGTTACTTGTGATTTACTCATTACTCTCTCCTTACTCGTATTTTTTAAGCAGCTTCATTAATTCAGATATTCTTTGATCTAAAGATATATCTGCATCCTGGTGACAAGATTTTTCTAAGCAAGACTTCATATGTGTTTCTAGAATTGCTAACTCAATAGATTTTAATGCACTACGAGCGGCTTTTAACTGTATGATTATATCCACACAGTAACGCTCATCGTTGATCATATTTTTAATCGCTTCAACTTGACCAGTAACTCTATTTAATTTACCAAGTTGTTTTTTATGGCAAGGATTAGACATTTTCTTTAATCTCAATATACCCTATATAGGTATATTTTATCAAAGATAAATATCTATGTATCTTTTATATAGTAAGAAAAATTAAGTTTAAAATGATTAATTATCTAGAGACATTTGTACTTTCAAATATTTTATCTGCTGATTTGGCTACAAAACCTTGATATAACTTACCACTCTGATCAGGATAACGTTTTGCAAATTCATAGTAGCAACAAGGAATCTCTTTCTTGCCTTCTATGAATTTAACTTCAGAATTGCCCGAAACAGTACTTGATTGTTCTAAATAATCTGCGGGTGTTCCTTTGATTTCTCCTCCTGAAATATTTAATACAAAGCCATTTAATTTTAGAAAATCATTAACCTCAGAAACTTCTCTAAATTTTTTCAAATCGTTGATAAAAACAGTAAAATGATTTGCTCTAAAACCAAAAGCATAAAACCAAGCTGCATATTCAGACTCTTCAAGAAGCTTTTGGTAAGTTTTGTAACTTATAAAACTCCAACTAGCTCCAGATGTCAACAAAGCTTCAGGATTTTTTAGTAAACTATTAGGTATAGCTTCTACACAAGCTTCCATTGTTTTTTGTAAAAATGGGCTAAATTCCTTAACCAAAAGCTGACTAATAAAAACTTTAGGTTGAGTATGATCACTGTGCTCAAGATGTATGGCTTTTAGCTTTTTGACCTCAAAGTCATAATGTCCACATATCTTATAACCAATATCTATAAAAGGCTTTGATAATACATTTATATCTATTTTTGGATTATCTAAAGTCCTTAAAGCTATATGGTCATTAACAGGTTTTTCACCCTCCTCTACAAATGCGTCATAAACCTGCTTGACATGTGGATTAGTCTCAATATACTGATCCCAAAGTTTATCTAAAATCTTAAAACTCATAAACTAATCCTCCAGATTAAATTTGATTCCTTGTGCTAACGGTAAATCCTTACCATAATTAATAGTGCTAGTTTGACGTCGCATATATGCTTTCCACGCATCTGAACCAGCTTCACGACCACTACCAGTATGCTTTTCACCACCAAACGCGCCACCAATTTCAGCACCTGATGTACCAATATTCACATTCGCAATACCACAATCACTACCTAAACTAGATAAAAATTTCTCTGCATTTTGGATATTATCAGTAAATATAGAGCTTGATAAACCATATCTAACACTATTATTGAGTTTGATTGCTTCATCAATATCTTTGAATGGCATTATGTATAAAATAGGACAGAAATTTTCTTCTGCTACTATTGGTATATTAGTGTTTGCTTCAATTATGGTTGGCTCAACAAAGAAACCAGCTTTTGCGATTTTTTTACCACCAGTTAAAATTCTACCACCTTCTATTGTAGCTTGATCTACAGTTTTTAAGAAATTATCAACTGATGCTTGATCTATAAGAGGTCCCATAAGATTTTTTTGATCTAGTGGATCACCAACTGTAACTTGTTTGTAGGCATTGACCATTTTATCTTTGACCAAATCATAGATCGATTCATGTACAAATAGTCTTCTTAGAGAAGTACATCTCTGCCCTGCTGTACCAACTGCTCCAAAAACAGCTGCTGGTATTGCTAATTTTAGGTTAGCTGATTCATCAATAATTGTAGCATTATTACCGCCTAACTCTAGAATTGACTTACCAAATCTTTTAGCTACTTGCTGCCCTACATCTTGACCAACCTTTGTAGAACCTGTGAATGATACTAAGTTTACTCTTTCATCATTAACTAATGCCTTTGAAACTTCAATCTCTTTAGAAATTATTGTATAAAAAATTTCAGGATAACCATGCTCGTGAATTACTTTTTGACATATATTGTGTACAGCAATTGAACATAACGGTGTCTTTTCTGAAGGTTTCCACACCACAGTATTACCACAAATAACAGCTATAAAAGCATTCCAAGACCACACAGCTACAGGGAAATTAAATGCAGAAATAACTCCAACTACTCCTAATGGATGCCATTGCTCATACATTCTATGATCGTGACGCTCAGAATTCATCATCACACCGTATAACATACGTGATTGTCCTACAGCAAAATCTGCCATATCAATCATCTCTTGAACTTCACCATCACCCTCTTGCTTCGATTTACCCATCTCAAGAGACACTAAACTTCCTAGATGATCTTTATTTTTACGGAGTTCTTCGCCAATCAGTCTAACCAACTCACCTCTTTTAGGTGCTGGAATTTGACGCCATTGTTTAGCAGCCTCCGCAGCTTTTGTAATAGCATATTGCATATCATCTAGACTTTGATTTTTGACTTTAGCCAAAAGTTCACCAGTTGCTGGACTTAAAGTTTCTATAACATTTTTGTTATCATCAGTTATATATGCTTCTAAACCTAAATTTAATTCTTGTAAAATACTCATTACTACCCCCAAATTAATCTGCTTGTATCAAAAGTCCTGAATTTCTATAGTACTTACCGAATCTATTATCATAAAACTCTTGTAAACATATAGACTCTTGGTTTATAAATCCTATAGGATTATCTTTAGAGTTCAGCAATAAGTCTATACTCACACACAAGCTTGTAGCAGTAGTTAATTGCAATGCTGAGAAATATTTACCAAACAAACGTTTTGAAGGATATTTTTGTGCAAAATGACGCTCTGCTTTTAGACCTTTTCGGATACCATCAACTGATACATATATAAGAACTACATCTTGATTAATTCTTGGAATCGCTCTTTCCATGATCTTAACCATAGTGTCCAAATCTTCACCTAGCTTCATATCTTGCATCAAGAATTTCATCTTATCACAATGCCCTGGATGACGGATACTTTTGTAGTTTATGTTTTTAACCTTACCTGCATAAGTCTCGATCATCGAGCCAATACCACCAGAGGTATTAAAAGCCTCATAAGTAAGCCCATCTATTTTTATCTCTTCAACATCAGCTAATGGAGCTAGAGTTCTTTTTTCACCATCAACAACTCCTTCACAAGGCTTAGCATATTCATTTATAAGACCTTCTGTAGACCAAGTCAAACCGTACTGAAGTGTATTTGAAACATTTAAAGGTAAAGCCCCTACTCTCATACGTACGGTATCAATTGAGTCGAACTCTTGCATAAGATTATTAGATACAATACTAATAAATCCTGGGGCTAAGCCACACTGTGGTGCAAAGAAACTATTTTCTGCTTTATCTGCTATATTTTTAATGTAGTTAGTAGCTTCTACATCCTCTGTTAAATCAAAGTAATTAAGTCCTAAATCACCTGCTATCTTAGCTATATCTTTATTAAGAAAAAACGGTAAACATGAAACTATAGTTTTTATATCATTCTGCTGCACATAGTTTTTTAAGTCTGAAGAATTAGTGGCATCTAGTTCCACGTATATCAAATTATCTACATTTTTTTCTAAAATTGGTTTGTCATGTGGAATATATCTATCGATTAAATGAACAATATAATCACCACTTTCAACTAGTAAGCAACTAACTAAAGACCCGACTCTGCCGGCACCAAGTACTACGATATTTTTCATAAATACCTCAAATTTATTCCTCTTGTACTTTAATTTATATCACTTGGGCTGCTATGAGTAAATATAATTCGTGTTAGATTTATTAGTTATTTTGAAGATACTTAATAAATAAATGTTAAAAAATAGAAATAATTAATTAATTTAAAACTATGAGAATACTAACTTTATATTTTAAAAAATGAAATAGTATACTTTTTTAAACTTCCCAATATCTACAATCCATAATAAAGTAGTTTTACCTTGCTTTACATCTATCTTTTGACGAATATTATTAATTTGAATTGTATAATTACCACTATCGATCTGTTGTTCAAATAAATCAACGCTATTAGGTAATAACAACCACGATCTCATATCTGCTCTTTTTGGATCGGTGTTTGACAAATCAAATTTTAAATGGCTGCCTAAAATACCTCCTAAAGGGAAATTTTTATCATAATCATATTTGAATGCTTCGATCACAACATTCTGAGTAACAACCTTTGAATAACTTTCAATAAGTGATTTCATGGCATACAAAGTCGTATCAAGTAAAGTTTCTGTATAGGTATCCGCTAATATATTATCACCTGATGATATTATTACTCTCTTAGGATCAAAAAAACTATACTTAGTTTTATATACAGGAAACTCCATTTTTCTAATTCCTATATCTCCTAGATCAAGATTAGCTTTGGCAGACTTACGTATATTGACAAGACCTTGTTCATAAAAAACTACAACCCTTCCCATACCCATAGAAAAAGGCGATATTTCTCCAATTATTGCAGATCGATATTCATTAGCAGTTTGATCAAGATATCTATTACCAACTGTATACTTCTGAGCATTTTCAAGATCATTTAATGATTCTTGATAATTTTTTGAAATAGCTGAGTCTAATAAACTTTTTAGATAGTAGGTCATTGGATTACCATAAGCATTTGGAATCACTGCTGAAAATTCAAGCATCGACTTTAATGATTTGAAGCTATCAAGCCCTAAATTATCATTAGTAATATCATTTCTATCAAGATCTTCTTTACCAAGCTCTTTCATGCCTCCTGCGATTAACTCTTGTTCATTACGCCATATTTTAGCAGTACCTAAGCTATCTAATGATTTAAGTGCTTGATCGACATTATTTGTTTTTAAATAATTAAGCGCTTGATATGTATACAAAAAGCTTATTGCATAATCAGGAATGTTATATGCTGTTCTAATATCATAATAATTATATGTATTTTTATCTAATAAAATTTTCTTTGCTTGCTCTAGTGATTCTTCTTCATTCTTTGGTATAGATTGAATTGCTTTATCATAGAATTTTATTGACTCTGGGTAATTATCATTAAGCTGAAGCAATCTTCCTGATTCAAGATAATTAAGATTTTTTAACTGCTTTATGTTAGCAATATTATTATTTTTATTTATAGCCTCAGATATATTATTTTCCACAAGATTCTTTCTTACTGGAGCAAATATCCAAGGATAGTTATAAGAAGTAAATTTTATTTTTGTCACTTCTTTATCAGTAGTGGTACATGCGTTTAAAAAAACTATAGATATAACTAGTATTAGAAGTCTACTTATTTTATTTCTCTTCATTTTTGATAACACCAATGCCAAGGTTCATAAATATATCCATATTCGTTATCACGAGGAAAACTCATTTTAAATCCAAATCTATAAGCATTTTTGCTTAACCATTTAAAAGCCAATGTACTCTCAAACAACTCTGTTAAGACCTCTTCTTCACCATCAGTAGTTAAATCAATAGCTCTTCCTGTATGATGCTCACTTTCTCCTGGCAAAGCATTCACTTTCATAATTTGTTCTAGAGTTTGGCCATTAGCTAGTTTTCTATCTATTATTTTCTGTTGATATTCATAGCTTCTAAAGCCCGATACTATATATAAAAAAATACCTTCTTTTGTTGCTGCCTTATGTAATTCTAACCACGCTAGATGTGTAGATTTTTCTAGAAATATATCTCGATCAAAGAAGTCTTTACCCACATGAGATAAACTTTCTTTGTTAGCCTCAGGAAATATTATTTTTTTTACCATTTAGCAGACTCTTCTAATTTCAATATATCACAAAGATATTTATCATGCGCTGAGATATTTATAATATTTTCTGAGGCTGAACGCAAATTTAACTTATCAAAGTCAATATCTATACTATTCTTACTAGCATTTTTTGTGGTTTGTAAAACAAGATTAGTCTGTCCACCAGTCATAGCAAGATAGACATCAGCTAACAACTCACTGTCTAATAAAGCTCCGTGAAAAGTACGATGGTCATTCCTAATGTGATACCTCTTACAAAGAGCATCAAGATTATTTTTTTGAAGAGGATGTTTTTTTCTAGCAAGTTCTAAACTATCAATAATTTTTGCAACATGCTGCTCTAAAGTACCGTATTTATTATTTTCTAGAAGCCCAAGTTCCCAATTTATAAATGGCACATCAAATGCTGCATTATGAATGATCACTTCAGCACCTTTTAAAAAATCGATCATTTTTTCAACATTTTCTTCAAAAAGTGGTTTATCTGCTAAAAATTCATTACTAAGTCCATGAACAGCTAATGCACCAGCTTCTACTTCATAATTAGGATTACAATAGAAATGCAGATTATTACCTGTAATTTTTCTATCGATAACCTCAACTGCTCCAAATTCTATGATCCTATTACCAATCTTATAATCAAAACCAGTTGTCTCTGTATCTATAAAAACTTGCCTAGACATCAAAAAACCTCATTAACTTTACTAACGTTTAATTATAACAGTGCAGGTCTATAAGTATATAGTGTAGTTTAGAGAAAGGTAATTCTGTCGTTCTCTAAAATTACTACTGCGTGAATAAATATTTGTATAATCCAAACCTAACCAGGAACCATAAAAAGCGTTATATCTCAAACCAGCTCCATACTGATAAGCAAAGTTTGATTTGTTTTGCAAAACCTGTGAGTAGTCAATATAAGGAATAAGTCTTTTGCCATAAACTGTTGCTGTATAGCTTGACTGTAAAGACCAGGAACCTACATTTTCTCCTGTACCTAAGAAATTATCATATATCAGTGCAGCACTAGGTCTTACTGAGCCAAAAAATGGAACTCCTGCAATATTATTTGGGCTAACAGAAGAAGAATTATTGATACCTCCAACTCCTCTATCTGTTAAAAGAGCCTCTGCTTCAAAGTTGATATCTGAAATAGCTAAACCATAGTTAACATCAAATGCTCCAACATTTCCACCATTTTTAGTTTGAAAACCTGATACATTTGAATATGCTGCTCCAAAAAATTGATAGTCTCCAACAGTATCCATATCATAAACATATTTACTATTTAAAGAAAATCCTACACCACTTTTACTCTGTGCATTAGTAACACCAAAATAACTATTAGAATTTGCATTTAGAAGTACCGCATTTAAATGCAGATCTTCAGTATGGTAAGAAAAATTTATATTACCTCCAGACTGCATAAAATATGTTCTAGTCAATGTTGAAACATAGTTTGATACAATATCAAAGTTACCATACATTACAGTTGAGTTTGCTACATAACCGAAAAATGGGCTTTCAGATAAATTTCCTACAATTAAATATATCGTATTAGGATCAATATTAAAGCCATCACTATGATCTTGGTATAATGTAAAACCAACTAAAGATGTAAACCATTTAGAAATTGTTGAAGCAGCATAAAAGTCCACCGCATAAGAAAAAAGTTTATTTTCTCCTCCAGGCGGTACCTTATTTAATCTTTGCCAGTCTATTAGAGCTATTTTAGTTCCAAAATAGATATAGTCATCATCTAAGATACCTTGTTGTCTAGCTTGGAGCATAAATAAAGGATCTCCAGTATCTGACTGTACGTTAAGCATGGCGTGAGTTAATGTCTCACTGACCCTAAAGCCATTAAACCATGAGGTTTTTATAGCATTAATATTCAATGCTTGATTGACTTTAGTATCAAAGGTCTTCTTAGCTAATGCACGTTTTTCACCATCTGTAAGAGCCTCACCTTCTTTAACTGCTAAATCCTGAATCGCTTGCTTTTCAATTTTTTCTTGTTGTTCAACACTCAAAGGAGCTTTATTGAATATATAATCTTGATTAGGAAAAACTCTCCTATAAGCATTGGATTCAAGTCTACGAATATTATCAGGATCATAGCTACTTTCTCCAGAGTCTGAAATATCAGGGTCTAAATCCGAATCTGTACTTTGCGTAGCACTAACCGCCATACTAAATGTAAATATTGTTAAAACACTTGCTAAAGCCATTAATTTTCTAAGCATGAAACTATAATTCTTTGTTACCTAAGTCCTTGTCATTTTGTTCTATTATGTCAACAATCTGTTGCTGACTTAGTGCTTCACCTTCTTTTATTTCAATATTATCCACAGTATCAGCTACTTTTTTGCTCACAGGAATTTTTTTACCATTTTCTTCTATATAATATGCGTAGCAAAAACTACAAATAAATCCAAAAATAATAAGAAAAAATATCCTTGTAGATTTCATTTTATACTTTTTTTACAAATTGAGACTTTAATTTCATAGCTCCAAAGCCATCAACTTTACAATCGATATCATGATCTCCTTCTACTAAACGAATATTTTTAACTTTAGTACCTACTTTAATAACTTGTGACGACCCTTTTAATTTGAGATCTTTAATTACAGTAACTGTATCACCATCAGCAAGAAGATTACCATTTGAATCTTTGACAACCAATTGTTCCTCAGCTGTTTCATTTGCTTGCCATTCATAACCACATTCTGGACATATTAACATTTCATCAACTTGATAAACATATTCAGATTGACATTTAGGACATAAAGGATAATCAGACATAAAATTCCTATAACTTTTTTAGTGTGCATTAATATAACATTATAGACTTCGAATTACTATTCATTATATTTATTTATCTTATTATATTATTAACAATCTGTTTTAGATAAATATTCTTAAGTACATAGTCATAATGTTATCTTGCTCGGAAAAGTTTTTTGCCTGTCCTTTAACGTATGTATAACTAAAACCTAACCACCCATCAGCAAAAACATTATATCTAAATCCTGTAGAAACTGATGCTGCATAATTATCAGATGCTTGTTGAATTTGAGAATAACTAACAAAAGGAACTAGATCTTTGTTCATAACATTTGCTGTATAATCAAGCTGTGATGACCAACCAAAAACATTACCACCACTTGTTAAAAATTGATTTGAAGTTAAATCTGGAAATATTGACGATGCAAAAGATTCTCTTAGATTAAAACCTCCCGATACATCCGTCATTGACGTTACACCCTTATCTGTAAATACAAACTCATTAACAAATTCAAGTTTACTAATATTCATTCCTAAATTAAAATTTACTACACCAATATTGTCATTATGATCATTTGTAAAACCCGAAACATTTGAGTAGGCAGCACCAACATACCAGTAATCTCCTACGCTTTGTAAATCTTGAGTGTATTTCATATTAACAGCAAAACTTAATTTAGAATTACCTTCATACGCATTAGCTACTTTCAAAAAACCATCCTTAGATGTAGCTAAAAATACAAAATTAGTCTGCAAGCCATCTTTGTTATATGAAAGATTAACATTACCACCTGACTGCATAAAATATAAACGTGTTAATGTTGGTATAATGTTAGTAGTTTCATCAAAATTACCAAAATTTACAGTTGATAATGCAGCATATGTATAAACAGGTAATTTATTGAGATTACCTAATATAAAGTACACGCCACCTGGAGTTGCAGACCACTTACCGTTAATCGTGTAGGTACTTAAAGAGGCATATATAGAAGTCCACTCACCCAATGTACTCGCCACATAATATTCTAGTGCATAATTATTAATTGAATTTGCTGATACACCATTTTGAGAATTTCTACCCCAAGTGGGTGTAAAGGAAGCCATACCCCCTACATATAAATAATCATCATCTAACAAACCATTCTGACGCGATAAAATAACAAACTCTGGATCACCGGTTTCTTGCTGTGTATTAAGCATTGCTTGAGAAAATATTACATTATTTTTTATTCCTTGATAGAATGGTGGTTTAACCTTATCTGCGTGAGATAATTTTAAAAGTGATTCTCCCACATCAAAAGTTGATCCTGGTGTGATAGATTCTCCTTCGTACTGCTCAACAGTATCCAAAGCTGAATCATCTTGAGAAACATTTCCTTTTGATTCATCAGTATCAACTAATTTTTGTTGTGTATTGATGTCTGTAACATCACTTGTAGCATAGACATTATAAGTCAGCATAAGCAAACTTATTAGTATTAGAAAAATATTTTTCATCTATGCGCAATAAACTTGATTAAATTTAAATAGAAAATAATAGAATAATCGATAAATTATAAATCTACAACATGACCTGATAAGTACTCAGCTACACCTTCAGGAGATGCTTTCATACCCTCATCACCTTTGTTCCAACCAGCAGGACAAACTTCACCATACTCTTCATGGAACTGTAATGCTTCTACCATTCTTATTACTTCATCCATGTTTCTGCCTAGTGGAAGATCGTTAACAACCTGATGACGAACAACTCCAGATTTATCAATCAAGAAAGTACCTCTGAATGCCATACCGCCTTCTGATTGTACATCATAAGCTTTAACTATTTCTTGATTAATATCTGCAACCATAGTGTACTGAACTTGACCTATACCACCTTCATTAATTGGAGTATTTCTCCACGCATTGTGTGTAAAATGAGAATCTATAGATACAGAAACTACTTCAACTCCAAGTTCTTTTAATTTAGCTGTTCTTTTATCTAAAGCGATAAGCTCAGATGGACAAACAAATGTGAAGTCTAATGGATAGAATACAACAACCGCATACTTGCCTTGAATAGCTTTAGCGAAGTCATAGCTATCAACAATCTCACCAGTTCCCAATACAGCTGGTGCATTGAATATAGGGGCTTTTTTACCTACTAATACCATAATTTTATCCTCCATTTATACAAAGTTTTATGGTCAATTTCTAAATTTAACGCTTCTAATTTTGCTTACTAATTATACTTATGTCAACTCTATTTATCGTATATAATATTGATAATAATACTTATTAACAAAATTTAATATGCTTTTACCTGTTCATAATGATACTAAACTCCTAATTTTTGACTGTGATGGAACAATTGCAAATAATATGAATATTCATATAGATGCTTGGCTTAGTGTTTTAAAAAATACCAAGCCTGAAGTAGAATCTATTGATTTCGATAAATATAATGGACTACCAAGTGAATATATACTCAAAGAAGTCTTTAAATTCAGTGATGTTGAAACTCCAATAATTGCTGAAAAAATTAAAGAAGCTTCTTACGAACTGCTAAGCCAAACAAAACCTATACAACCTATAGTTGATTTAGTTATCCATTATCACAATAAAATGCCCATGATTGTTATATCTGGTGGTAAAAAAGTCAATGTACTTAGATCGCTAGATGTTCTAGGACTTACTGATTATTTTGATAAGATAATTACAGCGGATGACTCACATCCAAATAAAAGCTCGCCTGAAGCGTTCACATTATTAGCTAATAAATACAATGTCAAACCTCGTGAATGTCACGTGTTTGAAGATGGCGTACCAGGTCTTATTAGCGCATTGCAGGCTGGAATGACTATTACTGATGTTAGAAATATTAACTTAAGATAAGAAAGAGCAAATTTAAACTATGAAAAAAAGTATACTTTTGAGCATGATGTTGTTCTCCTCTTTAGGATATACACAGGTTGTAGATACAGCAACATGGACAACTCAGGATATTGAAAAGAATTTTAAAACAAAATACTTTTGTAATAAAAACTTATCAAAAGAGGATTGTGATAAAAATTTTAAAAACATGAAAGAATATGGTATAGATGTTAATTCTCTTGGTAACCAAGACGTAAAAGATATCCAGCTTGACAAAATATCATATACAACATCTAATTCTTTTCCAGCTACTGGAGAGATAACGTCTCATGTATCTGGACTTGTAATGCTTCCTGATACTAATAATCCAAAAGGAGTAGTTTTATACTATCACCCTACAGTATTTGATAATGCTGGCGTCCCTTCTAATTTAGATAAAAAAAATGAAACGAGCTTATATCTTAATACAATTTATGCTGCTATATATGCTGCTAATGGATATATTGTTGTTGCTCCTGATTATATTGGTCAAGGATATGACTATAAAAACTACCACCCTTATGTTTTATACCCCAAACAGACTATTAATACAGCAGTTGATTTATTGAATAATGTTAGCTCTAATATTCGTAAGAAATATAGTCTAAAAGATAATTCTACGCTAAATCTTTTTTCTGTTGGTTATTCTGAAGGTGGCGCATACTCTATATGGACAGCCAAATGTTTAGGTTTGCGTGGTGACTGTGAAGGTGTAAATAAATTAGATACTCTATATAGATATAGATCTGCAGCTGGCTTAAGTGGAGCCTACGATGTCAGTAAGACCACTTTAAATTTCATGACTGATAACAATGATTCTAGTAAATATTTCCTGCATAGCAAGCTTATCACATCAATGCTAAAACCTGGATTAATGGCAAATACTTTTATGAGCTACCTAAATTATAGTAACGTTTCAAAAACCATTAGCATAAATGATTTTGATAAAGGCTTTTTTGAAATGCAATGCTCAACATTCTCTCAAGAAAAGTGTGATATTGAAGGCAAACATTATAACTTTGACACATTATTCTTACAAAAGCATTTACCAAACAATCAATTTGCTGCTGCTATATTTAATAGCGCATTATATAAAAAGTTCCCTAACCAAGAATCCGCTTCTCACTATGCCATACCTACTGGTAATAACTCAATGTATGATTTATTTAATGAAAAAATATTTACCAATAAAGAACTCATTGAAACCATGAAAGCTGCGGACATTGTTGATTTTGGCAAAAAAACCAGAACTCCTTTATATCTATTTGCACTCAAAGAGGACTCAGTAGTAACTCGACTTAATTATGACAAATTCATGCAAAATGCTAATGCCATTGTTGATGGTTTTGTATTAGATAACAACAAAATTCTAACGAATACTACAGATTGGCTACCAGTTCAACTTGATATCAATGAAGTAGATCACGTTACTGGTGAGACTTATGCAAATCTATTTGCATATAAATATATTGATGATATGAATAGGGTTTATATCTAAATTAGCTTCATATGGTAATTTAAACTTCCTATAGATATAATCAATATATCATTTTTACAATATTGATATCAATGTATAAAAAACTCTTATCTTGTTTAATAATCATAATTATCAGTTACCAATTACTTTCTGCAAATGTAATAGCTACTGGTATATGGCAAGCTAAAGACATCAAGGATAATTATAAAAATAAATATTTCTGTAATCTAACTATTTCTGAAAGTGCATGTAATAATAATATTACAAATATAACTAAACTATCTGGAATAAATATTGATAATTTTGCAGATAAAAATATCAATGAAGTTACATTAGACAAAATTTCATATTACACAACAAATACTTTCCCAGCCACAGGTGAAATTACATCAAAAGTCTCTGGACTTTTAATGATGCCAAATACAAATAAGCCCAAAGGTATAATTTTATATTATCATCCAACTGTTTTTAATAATTCAGGCATTCCATCAAACTTTAAAAGTAAAAATATAACTACACAAATGTTCGATAACTTATATGCTGCCATATATGCTTTAAATGGCTATATAGTTGTTGCACCTGATTATATTGGCCAAGGCATAGACTATTCTAATTATCATCCCTATGTTTTTTATCCGAAACAAACTGTTAATTCTGCTATTGATTTACTTAATAGCTCTGCAAATATTATTAGAGAAAAATATAATTTATCATCTACTACAAAAATAAACTTTTTTTCTGCTGGTTACTCTGAAGGCGGTGCATACTCAATATGGACAGCAAAATGTTTTGAAAATGAAAAAAACTGTCCGAATGTAAGTAAATTAGATACTCTATATAACTACATAGCAGCAGCTGGTTTAGCAGGAGCTTACGACATATCAAATATTACTCTTAATTTTTTAATCGATAATAATAATGTAAAAGAATATAAACTACATAACAAATCATTAACTACTATGCTCAAGCCTGCTTTAGTTACTAATGCAATGATAGGATATCTATTCTATAGTAATATTGGAAAAACTATTAGCATAAATGATTTTGATAAAAATTTCTTCAACATGGATTGTACATTTCAATTTTTATGTAATATAAATGGTAAACAATATAATTTACAAGATATCTTTAAATTAAAGAGGTTTTCAGAATTTTCTTTTGTTTTAGCCATATTTTATAACTCTATCTATCGTAAATATCCTCAAAAGTCAGCATCTCATTACTATTTTCCTAGTGGAAATAATTCAATGTATGATTTATTTAATAAAGAAACTTTCAAAGATCACGAACTTATACAAACCATGAAAGATGCAGATATAATAGATTATGGTAAAACTACAACTACACCACTATTTCTATTCAGTCTTAAAGAGGATTCTGTTGTTACAGTTCTCAATTATGATAAATTCATGAAAGATGCTAATGATAATGTCACAGGTTTCACTCTAGATAATAAACAAATAATAGCTACTAGTATTTTAAGCTGGATTCCATTTACAAACTTCAATATATCTGATGTTGATCATATATCTGGTGAAATTTATGCTAATATTTTCGCATACAAATATATTGATGATATGAATAAGGTATACTTATAAGATTATGATTGATGCAATTACTCAAAGAACTAGTATTTTAGTAAATGAAATTGGAATTACAAAACTTGAGAATGCTAATATTTTTGTTGCAGGTTGTGGTGGCGTTGGTTCTTATGTGATTGAAGCTCTTGCTAGAGCGGGGATTGGTAATCTTACTATAGTTGATATGGACAGGGTTGATTCATCAAACATTAACCGCCAACTTATTGCTTTACATAGCACTATTGGTAAGCCTAAGGTAGAAGTTATGAAGCAACGCATCAATGATATCAATCCTCTATGTAAGGTTAATGCTTTAGAAACTTTTATAAATCCAGAAAATACCCTTGAGCTACTTAGCAATGAGAAATACGACTATGTAATTGATGCTATAGATACTCTTAATGCTAAAGTTAATCTCGTAAAAATAGCTCATCAAGATCTTGGTATAAAAACAATATCAAGTATGGGGGCTGGAGGCAAAACTGATCCCACACAAATAAAAGTAGCAGATATATATAAAACTGATGTATGTGCCCTAGCACGAACGATGCGAACAAGATTAAAAAAACAGCTTGTTTCAAAGGGGATCAAAGCTGTATTCTCAACACAGAAAGGCATCAGCCCTCTTCCACCAAGTGATCCAGAGCCAAATCAACAAGGTAGATCTAGAGCAACAAATGGAACCCTCAGCTATATGCCTTCACTATTTGGTCTTACAATAGCAGGTATTGTCATCAACGATATTATTGGTGATGATTTTAATAAATAATATTCAAAACCTAGAAATATGCTTCTATATCATTTACCCTAATAGATATAATACAATCAATAAATCATTTAAAAGAATGCCAAAAAAGATCAGACTTAGATATGTACTACTTGTTATAGTAATTGTAGTTGTCGCAGTTTTTTTCTTAAATAGATCATCTGATATACAAGTTGACGCTAATATGGGAGCTTGTGAGATACTAGATCAAAATCATAGCTGGAAATCATCTCTTAAAAAAGCTCAAGACAAATATAACCTTCCTCCTGCTTTTGCAATGGGGCTAATCTATCAAGAATCTCGCTTTGATGCTGAGGCAAAAAGTAACTACTCAACCGCTTACGGTTATGCCCAGGCAATAAATAGCACATGGAAACATTTTCAAGATGAGGTTAAGTCAAATGCCAAAAGAAATAATTTTGATGATAGCGTACAGTTTATAGGTTGGTATATGTCCCAACTTGCAAAATCTTTAAAACTTAATATTAGTGATAGCGAAAATCTATACATGGCATATATGCTTGGAGCAACAGGATTTAAACGCTATAAAGCTGGCACATTTAAAAATAAAGCTAAGATTGAAGAAGATAAAAATATAGCAAATAAAGTTAAAGCATATACCACTCTTTATAAATCTCAGCTTAAAGACTGCAAAATCTAAAATCTATATGCCAGTGTAGTCATTACCTTTGACTGAAGTTTCATTATAGCTTTTATAGGTTTAGACAACTTTTTACCTCCTGCTTTCTCTGCTTCTATCGCATGATCTGATTCATCAAGATACATCTGTTTAAGTATTTCTCGTGAGCGATTATCATTCACCGGCAAATTTTTCAAATGTGAATCCAAGTGTTTCATAACCTGCTTTTCTGTCTCTACAACGAAACCATAACTTAAACTATCACTGATAGAGCCCGCCGTAGCCCCTATTCCAAATGATGCCCAATACCAAAAAGGATTAAATAAACTTGGCTTAGCTCCTAGTTCTTCTAATCGCTCCGCACACCATGCTAGATGATCATATTCTTCATCGGCAGCATGATATAAATGCTCTTTAGTTTGCGCTGATTTTGCTACAGATGCCTGCCCTCTATAGAGTCCTTGAGCACAAATCTCTCCTGTATAATCAACTCGCATTAATCCAGCAGCATGTTTTTTATCATCATCTGATAGTTGACCATCTACCGTATCACCACTTGGTGACTTTCTATTAGGATTAAGAGGCTGTTTTGTAAATCTTGCATAACTATCAATTTCCTCAACAACTCTGTCTAAAAAAGATAATTTTCTCATAACTAATCTTCCTAGTTAAATAAAACCAAATAGCGCATTAACAGCGACAAATGAAAAAAGCAAATTAAGTATCAAAAATACCCAACCCACAGAGTATCCTTCTTTAATAGAAAACATAGCATAGATAGCCAACACTATACCACAAACTACCATGGGCTCATTTCTACCTAATAGTATACCAAAACACAAAGCCACAAGCCCTACAAAAGCACAAACTCTAGCTATATTTATTTTATATTTGCTAAAATAAAAGATTGAAAACACAACTGCTAGGATCATAAATACTAACAAATTATATGTTTGAGGAAAATTAAAAAAGACCATTGTAGCGCTAACAAATGCAATACCTTGCAAACCACTAAAAAATGGTTCCTTTTGAATAACAGCTGATAAAAACAAGAAAAAAGTCGCAAAAAAAACTATAAGATTTTTTTGAGTAACATCTGTTTCAACTAAACCAAACATGAATATAATTAAGCCTATAATTCCCACCAATAAGCCGGAGTTATTCATAACTTTTTTTAACATACAAAAAATCAAATAAGTTTAATTGAAAACTATTATAATTATAAACTATAATCGTTACAAAAGTTTTCATTGAATAACAGCTAAACTATTAGTTATAATTATGAAATATCTTTTTTGATTCATTTTTTAGCATAATTAAGGAGATTTTAATGGCTAGAAAGAAAATAGCGCTTATTGGTGCTGGTAATATTGGTGGAACACTTGCTCATTTATCACTAATCAAGCAGCTAGGTGATGTGGTTCTTTTTGATATAGCTCCAGGCATGCCTCAAGGTAAAGCTCTAGACTTATTACAAACTTGCCCTATTGAAGGAGTTGATTTCAAAGTTAGAGGTACAAATGATTATAAAGATCTAGAACACTCTGATGTAGTAATAGTAACAGCTGGTGTACCAAGAAAACCTGGTATGTCTCGTGATGACTTACTTGGTATTAATATCAAAGTAATGCAAGCTGTAGGTGAAGGTATCAAACACAACTGCCCAGATGCATTTGTAATATGTATCACAAATCCTCTTGATATCATGGTAAATATGCTACAAAAGTTCTCAGGTGTTCCTGATAATAAAATCGTTGGGATGGCTGGTGTACTAGATTCAGCTAGATTTAGAACTTTCTTAGCAGATGAGCTAAATGTTTCTGTACAACAAGTTCAAGCTTATGTAATGGGTGGACATGGAGATACTATGGTACCTCTTACAAAAATGTCTAATGTTGCTGGCGTATCTCTAGAGCAACTAGTCAAAGAAGGCAAAATCAGCCAAGAAAGACTAGACTCTATAGTAGCTAGAACTAGAAATGGTGGTGGTGAGATTGTTGCTCTACTAAAAACTGGTTCTGCTTACTATGCTCCAGCTGCTGCAGGTATTCAAATGGCAGAAAGTTATCTAAGAGATAAAAAAATGATTCTTCCATGTGCTGCAAAAATAAAAGCTGGTATGTATGGTGTTGATGAAGATCTATTTGTAGGTGTACCTACTGAAATTTCTGCAAATGGTGTAAGACCTATACAAGTTGAAATTTCTGATAAAGAAAAAGAGCAATTACAAGTATCAATCAATGCTGTAAAAGAATTAAACAAAGCCGCTGCTGAGATTTTAGCAAATTAATTTTCTGACAAGTTTAGACAGCAAGTATTGTACTGTCTACATTTCATAACTGATTCAACAAAGTCAAGTATAATATTTGACTTTTTAGTATTCTAAAATTAGAAAAAATTGATAAAATTTCACTATCTAAAATATCAATTATACTAGTTTAGTATAGATTATGCTCAACTTAGTAGTTTTTGAAAATACTTTAAAATTAAATAGGGTTTTTATTTATTATGTCTAATGAAAAATACCTTGGCATAGATATAGATATATCTAAGGATCGTGAGCTTTCAGAACAAGCACAACAATTACTTACTAATTATTATTGTCTTGAGAATGAACCCTCTCCACAATATGCGTTTGCAAGAGCTTCTGTTGCATATTCTTTTGGTGATATTAATCTTGCACAACGTATATATGATGCTGCATCTAAAGGTTGGTTTATGTTTGCATCTCCTGTGCTTTCAAACGCACCTCTTCCGGGTGCAAAAGTTAAATCATTGCCAATTAGTTGTTTTTTGTCTTACGTGCCTGATTCATTAGAAGGTCTTATTGAGCACTCATCTGAACTAAGGTGGCTATCTGTAAAAGGTGGTGGTGTTGGTGGTCACTGGTCTAATGTAAGAGCAGTTTCCGATAAAGCTCCTGGTCCAATACCTTTTATGCATACTGTTGATGCAGATATGGTTGCTTATAGACAAGGCAAGACTCGTAAAGGCTCTTATGCTGCTTATATGGATATATCTCATCCTGATATAGTTGAATTCGTGGGCATACGTGTCCCTACTGGTGATGTAAATAGAAAATGCTTAAATCTGCACCATGCTGTCAACTTAACTGATGACTTCATGCAAGCAGTCGCTAATGATGAAGATTGGAAACTTATAGATCCAGATGATAAAACGGTCAGAGATATTATAAAAGCTCGTAAATTATGGGAAACTATACTTGAAACGCGTTATCGTACAGGTGAACCATATCTAAACTTTATTGACACAGCAAATAGAGCTTTACCAAAGTCTCAAAAAGAACTAGGTTTGACAATCAAAGGTTCTAATTTATGTAACGAGATTCACTTAGTAACTGATGAAAAACGTACAGCAGTTTGCTGTCTTTCTTCAGTAAACTTAGAGAAATACGATGAGTGGAAAGACACATCTCTTATCAAAGATTTAATTAGATTTTTAGACAATGTTCTACAATTCTTTATAGATCATGCAGGTGATGAGATCGCTAAAGCTAGATATAGTGCTTCTCGTGAAAGAAGTCTTGGCTTAGGTGCGATGGGTTTTCATTCTTATTTACAAAAACACAATGTACCTTTCGAATCTCAAAGAGCAAAAGAAATTAATGAAGAGATATTTAAGCGCATAAAAGAACAAGCTGTAGAAGAAACTCTAATACTTGGTCGTGAAAAAGGAGAAGCTCCTGATATGGCTAGTACAGGTCGTAGAAATGCCCATTTATTAGCAATAGCTCCTAATGCTAATAGCTCCTTAATATTAAATACTTCTCCAAGTATAGAGCCTTGGAAAGCAAATGCTTTTACATCTAGAACTAGAGTGGGTTCGCATTTAACTAAAAATAAATATTTAGAAAGAGAATTAGAAAAAATTGGCAAAAATACTGAAGAGGTATGGTCAGATATTATTACTAACGGTGGCTCAGTCCAACAGCTAGGTTTTTTAAGTGATGAAATTAAGTCTGTATTTAAAACAGCTATTGAAATGGATCAAGATTGGGTAGTATACTTAGGTGGTCAAAGACAAAAATATCTGTGTCAAGGGCAGTCTTTAAATATATTTTTTCCAGCTGGTGCTTCACGTGGTTATATTCACAAAGTACACTTTAATGCTTGGAAGTATGGTTGTAAAGGACTATATTACTTGAGAACTGAAACTTCTAATAGAGCTGAAAACATCTCTAAAAAAGTTGAAAAGAATAGGCTTGTAGAATTCTCTGAATTAAAGCAATCTGAGAATGAATGTATAGCTTGCGAGGGATAAAAGATGAAAGTAAAAATATATACAAGAAATGGTTGCCCATTTTGTGTTTGGGCTAAACAATGGTTTGATGAAAATGAAATAATATTTGAAGAAACCATAATAGATGATCACTCTCAACGTCTTAGATTCTATGAAGAAATGAATCAAAGTGGTAAGGTTGCATTTCCAATTTCAACTGTACCACAAATATTTATTGATGATGAACATGTTGGTGGCTTTACAGATCTTAAAGCTAATGCAAAAGAAATTTTAGCTAAAAAATAGGTAAATAATAGTGAAAGTAAAAATATATACAAAAACAAACTGTCCTTTTTGCAACCTTGCAAAAAGTTGGTTTGGTGCAAATGATATTCCTTTTACACAAATTACTCTTGATGATGATCAAGAAAGATTAAATTTCTATACTGAAGTAAATAAGAATATTCTTCTTGTTGAAGAGCATATTAAATCTGTGCCTCAGATATTTGTTGGTGATGTCCATATTGGTGGCTATGACAACCTTATGGCTAGAGCTGGCGAGGTTATTGCTCGTGTTAAAGGTTCATCATTAACAACCTTTTCAAAAACGTATAAACCTTTTAGCTATCCTTGGGCTGTTGATCTAACTGTCAAACATGAAAAAGCTCATTGGATAGAAGATGAGATTGATTTGTCAGAAGATGTTACTGATTGGAAAAATGGCAAAATCACTAAAGTTGAAAAAGAGTATATTACTAATATTCTAAGGCTATTTACTCAATCTGATGTAGCCGTTGGTCAAAACTATTATGATCAATTCATCCCAGCTTTTAAAAATAATGAAGTTAGAAATATGCTAGGTTCATTTGCAGCTCGTGAAGGTATTCATCAAAGAGCATACGCCCTTCTAAATGATACTCTTGGTCTTCCTGACTCTGAATATCACGCTTTCTTAGAATATAAAGCAATGACAGATAAAATCGAGTTTATGATGGATGCTAATCCTAGTACTCGTCGTGGTTTAGGACTTTGTCTTGCTAAGACTGTCTTTAATGAAGGCGTGGCTCTATTTGCATCATTTGCAATGTTACTTAACTTCCAACGCTTTGGTAAAATGAAAGGAATGGGTAAAGTCGTTGAATGGTCAATCCGTGATGAATCAATGCATGTCGAAGGTAACGCTGCATTATTTAGAATGTACTGTCAAGAAAATCCCTATATAGTTGATAATCAATTTAAAAAAGAAATATACCTAATGGCTAGCGAAGCCGTTGAGCTTGAAGATAAATTTATTGATTTAGCTTATGAGATTGGTACTATCGAAGGTCTAAAAGCTGATGAAGTAAAAGAATATATCCGACATATTACAGATAGACGTTTAAATCAGCTTGGTTTAAATGAAATATATAATATTGATAAAAATCCGCTTACTTGGTTAGAGTGGATCTTAAATGGTGCTGATCATACAAACTTCTTTGAAAACCGTGTGACTGAATATGAGGTTGCAGGTCTAACTGGTAACTGGGATGAGGCTTACCAAAACTAGTTGCTATTTCTGTTAATTCTTTTTCATAATTAAATTTCTTTTATATCCCTTACAAAAATTTTAAATATCTATTTTGTATCAAGTTATGCTTTAATATTTGTAAGTAGTATAGATACATATTAAAAATGGATTTTCAGAATTTAGAAAATATTATTAACCATGATATTTCACATGGCTTCCCAGGGGTAGCTGTGAGTGTGGTTTTTCATAATAAACCTATTTATAAAAATAATTTTGGTTATGCATATAGATATAATCAAGAAGGAAATCTTGTCAGTAATCCACAAGCTTTAAAAGATAACATGCTTTTTGATATTGCCTCTCTGACAAAGATCTTTGCAACTACTTATGCAATTATGTATTTATATGAGCGACAAAAAATTAAACTAGATGATAAGATAATAAAATATATTCCAGAGTTTAAATTTGAAAATACCTCTTATATTCCAACTATTCAAGATTTATTAAATCATGCTACAGGTGTAGCTCCATTTTTTGATTTCTACAATAACTACATTGCAGATTCTCTATATAGCCAAGATAGAGAGACTACTATCAAGTTTTTAAAAACAAAAATGTCAGTCGTTGAACCAGCACAAAAATATTGTATTTACTCAGATATAGGTATGAAAATATTAGGATGTTTAATTGAGACTATAGCAAATCAAAGAATGGATAATTTCTTAGAAGAGAATATCTATTCGAAAGTAGAAGCTCAAAACACCTGTTTTAATCCTTTGGAAAAAGGCTATTTGCCAAATCAAATAGTAGCAACTCAAATTGACGGTCATACTAATTGTGGTACAACTAGTTTTAACAATATAAAAACTGATACTCTTCGAGGCTTAGTCCATGATGAGAAAGCACTCTATTCAATGGGCGGTATTGCTGGTCATGCAGGATTATTTTCTACTATTGATGACATTACCAAATTAACAAGCTTATTATATCAAGAAAATACTTTTTTTACTCAAAGTACTATAAAAGAATTTAGTCAACCATCTAACATTAACCCTTCTTTTGGATTAGGTTTTTGGACAGCAAAAGGACGCAAAAACAGACCTTTTTTTGGTGAAAAATGTAGTGATCAAACTATAGGACATACTGGATTCACAGGACAATGTTTCATTTCTGATTTTCAAAATAAGATTACCATTATAATTATGGCGAACAGTGTGCATAGTCCGATTATCTATCCTAGAATTTTTGAAGGTAAAACTTATAGAACAGGCATGTATGGACAATTAATAGACTCAATATATACGGAGTTAGGATTATGAATTTAAATTTTAGATACAGTTTTAAGTTTATTCTTCCTGTATATATCATCTCCGCTATCATTGGTGGCTATGCCTTAGCAATTGTTGGAGGCATTGGTAAAGATATTCAATATAGCTTCAACTTAGATAATCACCAGTTATCTATTTTATTAGGCTTAGTATTCCTAGGGGGTATTTTAGCAAAAATTGTTTGGCTAGCTACAGATCGAATTGGTCGAAGAGCAATGATAATTTCTTTTGCAATAATGTATATCATAGGGACTTATCTTTTTGTAATATCTAATAGCTATAATACTCTAATAATAGCTAGATTTATTCAAGGAGCTGCTATTCTACTTTGTACTTATGCATTTCCTATATATATTACAGAAATATCTCCAGCTAATAGAAGAGGTATGTATGTAACTTTATTTCAACTATTCTGGACAGCTGGAATGTGTTTATCAGGAGTTATAATATTTTTCTTTTATAATGCTCTTAGCTGGTATCAATATTTATACATTACAATATTTCTTGTAATAGTTTTGCTCGGATTGATTTGCATATTACCCCCTAGCCCTACTTGGCTTGTATTAAGAAAGAGATATGATGATGCATATATAGTCATAAGTAAAACTCAACCCACTTTGACAAAGCAGGAAATACAAAAGCATATCGAAGAAGTTAGAGTTAGCCTCAGAGAACACCAGCCTAATACTTTTTTACAAAAAATTTTAATTGGCAAAGATATTTGGCCTGTTTTATTAGTAACAACAATCTTAATCTTAAATCAGTTAACTGGTATTAATTTTATTATTTTTTCTTCAGAGCTAATTCTTTCACCATTAACAAATAACATTTATATAACTCATATAGCAAACTCTCTAATTTTAATTGTTAACTTTGGGGTCACCATATTAACCATCTTTTATATAGATAAGTGGGGAAGAAAAAAAGTTATCTTTACAGGACTAACAATTGCATTAATAAGCATGATACTGCTAGTAATATTATATAGCCTACCTACTTTTGATTATAATTACATACTAGTGATTTTATTCTTGATAACATGTATTGCCGGATTAGCATTTGGTCCTTCTGGAGTCATCGTAACCCTTATAAATGAACTATTACCTAACAGAGTAAGAATTATTGGTATTTTCATAGCAGGCGTAGTTTCAATGTTATTTGCATTCTTCTTTATCGGATATTTCTTACAAATAGGCGAGAGATACGGCTTTAATATTATGTTTGGAATTATTTTTATAAGTTCATTTGTATATTTATTGATTGTTAAAAAACTTATTCCAGAAACTGCAGGAAAGACATTAGAAGAAATAGAAAATGAGTTTCAGTAAAATCTTAACTAGTATTTAAAACATAACTACTATTTACTCTTTTAAAACCTCCAGTTCTTCTAAAGCTTCAAACCACTCTAATTCAGTTTGTTCTATTTTCTCTTTTAACTGAGAATGCTCAAGTAAAGTTTGCTGAAGTTTTTGTTTATCATCATATAAATCCTGATTTTGGAGAGCATCTTGCATTTGTTGATCTTGCTGTTGTAATTTTTCTAACGCCCTTTCAAGTTTTTTGACTTTATCCTGAAGTGGCTTAAGTTGCTTTCTCTTATCAGCAGATAATTTTCTATCCTGTTTTTTAGAATCATTATTAGATTGTACTGCTATATTTGATGTATTATTCTCAGCTTTTTTAACTTCAAGAATGTACTTATAGTAATCCTTCATATCACCATCAAAAGGCTTAACCTGCCCTTCACCAACAAGCATATACTCATCAACTGTTGACTCTAATAAAAATCTATCATGCGAAACTAATATTATAGCTCCTTGGAAACTCTGTAATGCTACAGTTAAAGCCTCTCGAACTCCAATATCTAAGTGGTTTGTTGGTTCATCTAGTAATAAAAAGTTAGGCTCTTGATATACAATCATTGCTAGAGCTAATCTAGCCTTCTCACCACCAGAAAAGGTTCCTGCCTTTGCCAAAGCCTTATCGCCCACAAAGTTAAAACTGCCTAAAAAAGTTCTAAGCTTTTCTTGAGTTGCTTGTGAGTCTAAGCGTTGCATATGTAATAATGGCGAAGCTTCAGAATCAAGCATATCTAATGAATGTTGCGAGAAATACCCAACTCTAAGATTTGGATGTTTTTCTATCTTACCTAATAAAATCTCAATATCTCCAATAAGAGATTTAATAAGTGTTGATTTACCAGCCCCATTTAGACCCAATAGACCTATACGCATTTCATTATAGATATTTAATTTTACATTATTTAAGATCTTCTTATCACCATAACCAAGATCAGTATTTTGTAAACTGACCAAAGTACCTCCAAGATGCTCTTTAACTTGCTTAAATTCAAAGCCAAATTCAGAATCTGACTTAACAGCTTCTATTCGCTGTATTTTTTCTAACATTTTGACACGACTTTGTGCTTGTTTTGCTTTTGATGCTTTAGCTTTAAACCTATCAACAAAACTTTGTAAGTGAGCTATATGCTTTTGTTGTTTCTCAAACTGCTTTTGTTGTAGTACTTTTTGCTCATAAGACTGCTTTTCATAAGATGAATAGTTACCAGTATAAGTATCTATATTCTTATTATCGATATGAAATATTTGCTTGACAACATTATCTAGAAAGATTCTATCATGTGAAATAAGTAGTAAAGAACCTTTATATTCTTGTAGATACTCTTCTAACCATAGTACAGCATCTAAATCTAAATGGTTGGTTGGTTCATCAAGTAATAAAATATCTGACTCTTGCAGCAGTGCTTGAGCAAGATTTAAGCGTATCTGCCAACCACCTGATAGCTCTTTTACCTTTTGTTGGAGTTGACTAACGCTAAAACCCAAACCTGACAGCAGTTTACCAGCTTGAGATTCTATTGCATAGCCTCCTAAAGATTCATACTCTTCATGGTATTTTGAATAATCCACGAAATTCTCAGACTCTAAAGATTTTTGCATTTGGATCTTCAATTGTTTTAAAGACTCTATACCATTGACTACATAATCTATAACTTTTGCTTCGAAATCATCAACCTCTTGCTTGACAGTAACTATGCGAGTATTTTTAGCAATCTCAATGTCGCCCTTATCTGGTGTTAGATTACCTTGTATAAGGTTAAAAAGTGTCGTTTTGCCTGTACCATTTTTGCCCACAAGACCTATTTTTTGATTAGGAAAAATTGAGAAATTAATACCATCAAAAAGCTCTTTTATCTCTACTTGATAAGATACATTTTTAAAGAAAATCATTAGCTTTAATATAAATATTTTAATTATCTAAGATTATATACATTAAGTATTTATATAAAAGAGTTTTAACTAAAAGTAAACTATCGATTTAATTTATTTAGAAATGCTAGATAAATAAAACAAATAATGTAAGCAGCAACTGTTCCCCAGTTAATTCCTATAATTGGATATAACCAAAAAATTAACAAATCATATATTACTAAAATAGACACTCCATATGAGAAGTGTTTTAGTACTCCTGGAAATAATAAATTCCTGTATCTAAAAATTAAAACAGCAATCACAGAAGTTAACATTACTGGGAATGAGGAAAATATCCCTGCCCATTCATGTCCTACTATATTGGCAATCCCTGTGATTAATAGGACAAACGAAGCTACTAAAAAAATTCTAAAAGCTATAACCTTAAATATATTAACAGACTCAAGCTTAATATTCTCTGTAGCCAAATTTTCTTTGACAACTATCTTAAAGAAGATAATAGTTAATATCATTGTGATTATAAAAATTATTAGTCCTAATGACAAAGTAATATTAAACTTTGTAAAAATGTAAGCACTTGTGAAATAAGCGACAAATCCTATACCAAGGGCGCTAATGGTATTAATAAATCGTTGATTAGAGAAAAGCTTACTACCGAAATAAAAGCCAACAGTAAATAACAGCATAGAAGCAAACCCTACAAGTGCATAAGGCATTGAATCTATCAGAAACTGTAATCCATTTTCACGTGCATAAAAATAAGTAAAAAGACCAACACTTAGTGGTAAGCCTGAAAATAAGCCACCTAATCTAGGACTTTTCTCAGATATATATATTAGTCCTAGTACCATTAAAGCTGATAATATTATTTTTATAGCAATCAACAACATATAATAAATATCTTTATGAAATATAGATTGAAAGTTTACACTATTTGGTATTTTTATAAATCATTTTACAGACCTAATAATGCTATACTAACAAAAGCATTTATCTATACTAATATCTATGATGCAAAATGTAATTGTTGTCTTATTTAATGAATTTGAAACTTTAGATGTTTTTGGACCAGTTGAGATTTTTGGGAGTTTCAAAGAACACTTCAAACTTGAATATTATTCTCTAGAGGGAGGTAATATATATAGTAGTCAGAATGTCTATATAAATACCAAAAAACTCTCAGATACTAATTTAAAAAACTCTATATTATTTGTACCTGGAGGTATTGGCACAAGAGAGTTAATATACAATAAAAAATTAGTAGCTGAATTAACTAGACTAGCAAAAAATGCTAAATATATACTTACAGTCTGTACCGGCTCATCCTTATTCTCTCAAACAAATCTGCTTAATAACAAAAAAGCTACCTCCAATAAAAAAGCTCTAAAATGGACAAAATCTATAGCTCCAGATGTAAACTGGATAGATAGAGCTAGATGGGTAAAAGATGATAATATTTATACTAGCTCTGGTATAAGTGCTGGCATAGATATGTCTCTTGGCTTCATAGCCGATATCTTAGGCTATGATGTAGCTAAACAAAAGAGTATAGAGTTAGAATATTCATGGCAAGAAGATGCAAATATTGATGAATTTGCAGATATTTATAATTAGATAACATAACTAAATTACTTATTGATTATATGTACACATCCAATCTGAAGAATTTGCTTGCCCACAGTATCCTGAATCATTCAAAGACCCAATAGTATTCAATATCATTTGTCTTTGACTATCACTTAAATCTGCATTATCAAAATCATCCGCAGTCGTTAAATTTACAATATTATCATTATTATCAATATATTGAATACCATCAGCTCCTGTTAAACTACTTATTGAAAAACCATCTTGGCTTGTTGCAGTATAAGAGCCTTCTCCAGTAGGGTTAGTATCAATATATGTATCTCCATTATATATATAACAACTATGACCATCCACACATGGCAGATTTGTTGATGACCTATAAGAAGATGTTTCTAATAAATTTGAATCATAACCATTAGATGATTGACTATTATCTGTAGATGCTCCTGTGTTATTTTCTACTGAACTACTAGAATTTGGTTGGCATGTATTTGGCAGTTGAGAATTATTAAGTCCTGTTCCACTACAGGTCCACAATATAGTTGACCCAGAATTAATACTAGGAGTTAGTGATATCGATGAGTTTGGTACAATATCACTAGTATCTAAAATTAATGCTCCACCAGCTCCTATACTTGCACCACTTGGTAACGTTGATAAATCACTTTCTGTATAATCAAGGCTTCCATTATTATTTGATGCGTATTCTGCTGCAGCTGCCTTTATTGAACCTAATTTTCCTATCTCTGAGATTATATTTGATCTAACTTGATAGTTTGCATAAGCTGGTATTGCTACAGCTGCAAGTATTACTATTATCACAATTACCACTAGAATTTCTAGCAGTGAAAAGCCTCTACTATTTTTTTTCATTTTTTACAATTTTTTTTACAGCGTTTAAGATGGTTTTTATTATATGGCAAACTATTAAAAATTTCTAAAAAAATGGAGAATTTTATATTCAGAAAATACAAATATATTATTTTTAATTTTAAGTTTTTATGAAGTTTAACCAAGCTAAGCTAATATTAATGAGTTTGCTGATTTTTATAAGTAATTAGTCATTTACAAAGAGTTTTAAAACGCTATCAAATTGAGGTATTACTCGACCATGAACGCTTTTAATTCATCTTTTTGTCAAATTTGAGAAAATAAAATCACAATATTTCTAATGCTAGATTAAAATATAATACTCTTTAACCACTTTTTTAAATGTAATTTAGCTCAGGATTATCTACCTTATATTTTTATAATTCACTATTGTATTACTGAAGACAGGATGCTTTATAACTACTGACAGATAAATGCTGAAGAATTACTCTCACAATATACTGTTTGTTTCATATCCTCAATAGTTGTATATATTTCCTGCTTCTGTTGCTCAGATAAATCTGTAGAATTTTCAATATCAGTCATAGAGCTTGCATCAAGGCTAGTATCCCCTTGCTGAAAAGTAAATCCATAATCTGGATCATATGCAACTACAGCAAGAGTATCATAGTTTAAGTCATTAGGATCCGTATTAACAATATCTTGATCCCTATACGAATAAATCTGTCCACCATCTGTAATAAATACAAATGCATCATTGCCACTGGTATAACATGCACTAGCACCAGAGTCACTACAAGATGCTCCAAACATACTATTAGTTGAGCTCAAAGAAGAATCAAATGATACATTACTATTTGTTTCAATAGTATCACTACATATTGATGGTAGCTGTGAATCATTAAGTCCTGTAGCATTACACTTCCATGTAACAGTACCTGAGTTGATATTAGGAGCCAAAGATACTGTTGAATCAGCAACAATACCACTTGTATCTAGTACTAAAGCTCCATTATCACCAATACTAGACCCACTCGGTAAAACTCCAATGTCATCTATAGTATAGTCCAAGTTACCATAATTGTGAGAAGCATATTCTGATGCCATAGCTTTAGCTGATCCTAACTTCTCAATTTCTGATGTGATCTTTGATCTAATTTGATAATTAGAATATGCGGGTATAGCTACTGCTAATAATATTGATATGATAACTATTACAATTAGTATTTCAATTAATGAAAACCCTTTAATTTTAATTTTAATTTTCACTTAGGCTATTTGTATAAAAAAATAATTTATCAGTATAGATTATTAATAAATATTAAAAATTAAATTTTACTTATATTCTATATAATAAAATTATATATATAACTTAAAATATGATGAATAGTTCTAATTGAATAATTAATCTAAAGAATTAGTTGTATAAATAAAGCTTGCTAAAGTTAAATTAAAAACTATAAACCATTAGAGTGTATAATAGCTAATAGTTCTCAACCAAAAACTTATACAGCAAATATCCTTATGAGTAAAACAAGAAAAATCATACATATTGATATGGATTATTTCTTTGCTCAAGTTGAGGAAAAAGCAAATCCAAGCCTTAAAGATAAACCATTTGCTGTAGGTGGTACCAACCCTAAGCGAGGGGTAATATCTACTTGTAACTATATAGCTAGAGAATATGGTATACACTCAGCTATGCCTACTGCAATTGCGATGCAAAAGTGCCCTAACCTTATACTTCTAAATACTGACTTTGCAAAATATAAAGCTGCATCATCCATTATAAGAGAGGTATTTAAGACTTTCACAGATAAGGTTGAGCCTCTATCTCTTGATGAGGCGTATCTGGATGTTACAGATGTTGCAGCATATAAAAATAGTGCAACACTAATTGCTCAGGCTATTAAACAAGAGATTTTTAACAAAACTGGGCTCACAGGATCAGCTGGGGTAGCTCCAAATAAACTACTTGCAAAAATAGCTAGTGATATAAATAAGCCTAATGGATTATATGTAATCACTCCTGAACAAGTTAATGATTTTGTTAAAGATCTACCAGTTAAGAAACTTTTTGGTGTTGGTAAAGTCTCACAAGAAAAACTAAAAAGTATGAATGTCGAAACTTGCTTAGATTTGCAGCAACTAAGTCTAACTACTCTTCTAGATAAATTTGGTAAATTTGGAAGTAGTTTATATAACTATGCCAGAGGTATTGATAACCGTGAAGTTAATCCAGTACGTATCCGCAAGTCTGTAAGTGTAGAAAATACATATTTAGAAGATCTAAAGACTCTCGAGCTTTGCCTAGAAAAACTACCTAACCTATATGATAAATTGACCAGTCGCATGACTGAAGAGCATTATAAATCTATAATTGGTATTGTTGTCAAATTTACAGATACAAAATTTAATAAAACTAGCCTGACTAGAGTAGCAAAAACACTAGATAAAGAAGTGATAAAAAATCTAATAATTGAGTTACATCAAAAACAAAATCACCCGATTAGACTAATTGGTATAGGTGTACGACTTGGAGAGGTTGATGATAAGCAGATGGAATTGTTCTAATTGTTTTGGTTGATTAATTTATAACATATTATTTTGTATATTTACTTATAAGGTTTTGAAAATCAGAATCTGCTTTATAATTATCCCAATCTGCATCATTCTGAATATGTTCAATAACATAATTGTCTTTTAAGACCTCTTCTAAAAGCTCTAATGCTTCTTCTCTTCTTTCTAAAATTGCTAATGCGCATGCGATATTATATTTAACTTCAGTTCTAACATTCTTACTTTCCATTACTTTAGCTATATTATTAGCTGCTTCAAAATCACCTAAATAAGCATTTGCCATGGCTTTTAAAGATAATACATCCTCTGTTTGCTCAGAAGCTTGCTCTAAACTAGCGATTGCTTTTGGATAATCTTTTAATTCTAGATAACAGTAACCTATGTGCATACTATATTCATCTTTAGCCATTTCATCTAGCTCTATAACTTTTTCTAGCTTAATTATTGCTTTTTCATAATCCTTACTTTCTAAAAAATTCATTCCTTCATAGAATAAAAAAGTGCTTAATGAGTTTTCTTGATTTGCTATAAATCCATGAATATCATCATATATAGTATTAGTATGTATATTAAAATTTTTCCTTAAAAAAGAAAGGATATCTTTTTTGATTTTGTTAGGAATTATTATTGTTTTATACAATTTTTTATCTAAAAATCCTGTAGAACTTATAACAAAAATACTACTTTGAAATAATGCTCTTGTATTTATTGGAGCTTCAAATGAATAAACTCCTTGCATGGAGTTTATATTTTGGAAAGATTGCAACCGCCCTATTTTTTTATAATCTAGAAAATAAATAATACCGTCTTTATCTTCGCTAGCTTTAATATCATTACAAGCAAAAAATAATGCTATTAGAATATTTTTTGTAAAATCAATAAGATTTGTTTTTGCTCCATAATGCTGTAAATCACTTAATACTTTAATATTAGATTCGCTATTTGAATAATACCTTTTTGCTTTATCTAACATTTGTAATTGAAGCTGAGGTAATACCCCCTTAAATCCATTACTTATGTATTGTTCACATTTTCTATATAAACTAGAACAACATGGAACATTATATTTCATATTCTCACCACGAAAAATATAGTTTCCATTTGAGCTTTCATTTAATAACTCAAGAATGAATTTATTTATATTATCACTCATTTATAAAACCTCATTAAATACTTATAAACAATTCTTATATTGCTCAAGAATTGCAAAAATCTCTCGTTCATGCGCCAATTGGTTTAACCTCATGCGAAACTCTTTTGAGCCTGGTAAATCAGCAAGATAAAAGCTTGCATGAGTTCGAATTTCTTTAACTGCTACTTTAGCAGTTTTTAGCTTAATGAGTCTTCTTAGATGTTCTCCTAATACTTCAACACGCTCAACTGGTGTTGGTGGTGATATTAGCTCACCTGTATTGAGATACTCGGCAATTTGCCTAAAAATCCAAGGGTTACCACGAGATGCACGCCCCACCATCACAGCATCTACTCCTGTATGCTCTATCATAGCCTTAGCGCTATGAGGACAGAATACATCTCCATTACCAATCACAACTGTATCTACAGCTTTTCTAACATCACGGATAATATCCCAATTTGCTTTACCGGTATACATCTGCTCACGTGTACGTCCATGTATCGCAATAGCACTTACACCAGCATTTTCACATGCTTTAGCAACCTCTATAGCATTGATATTTTCATCATCCCAACCAATGCGCATCTTTACAGTTACTGGTTTATATACTGCCTTTACTACAGCTGTTAGTATCTCATGGATTCTATCGACATCTTTAAGAAGTGCAGCTCCAGCTTGCAATTTTTTAGCAACTTTTGGCATAGGACAACCCATATTTATATCTAAAAAATCACATTCTGTATTCTCTGCGATATATTTTGTCGCACCAACAAAACTATCAATATCTGTACCAAATATCTGTATACCTAATGGTTTTTCACTATTTTCCATATAGAGCATTTCCATAGTTTCCCAATTACGCTCAACTACGGCTTTGTTACTAACCATCTCAGTATATATTAGTCCTGCCCCATGCTCTTTGCATATAGTACGAAATGCACTATCACAAAATCCCGCCATTGGTGCAAGTACGACATTATTTTCAATTTCTATATCTGCTATTTTAAAGCCCATCTTTCACACCATCTAATAGAAACCATTGCCCCATTTGCTTGGGTTGGTCAAAGCTTATGCCATGTTTTTTAAACTCTTCTTGAACTTCATCAACTTGATTTTCTATGATTCCAGACAGGGCTAATCTTCCACTAGGCTTTAAACTACCTGTAATATTTTCAACTAGACTTATTAATACATTTGAGAAAATATTAGCTACTACCAAATCAAATTGCTGCGTAGGAGCGCTATCACTAAAGTGGGTTTTATCAGCTACGCTATTTTCTTGAGCATTTTTGATAGATGACTCTATTGAGTTTGGATCAATATCTATACCTTCGGCATACTTTACTCCTAGTTTAACAGCTCCAATGGCTAGTACTCCAGTACCACAACCATAGTCCAGAACGGTTGAATCTTTGCTAACATGCTGCTCTAACCATTCTAGACACATTTTAGTCGTCTCATGATTACCACAGCCAAAAGCAATACTTGGATCAACTATTATATAAGTACGTTTATTATCTTGAGGCGGCTGTCGCCAATTTGGATAGACAACTATATTCTTACCAATCTCTATAGGTTCATAATCATATAACCAAGCAGCTTCCCACTGCTGATCTTTAATTATTTCGTAATTTATTTCACTTTCAATTATCTTTTCAAACTTTTTTTGAATGTTAGCAATAATACTATCTATATCATGATGGTTCTCATATAAGACTGTAATGCTGACGATATCATCGGATTTATCTATTCTTGTTACAGAACCTGCATCATTATCAAAGAGGTAATTCTCGACTATGTCAAAATATTTAGATTTTAGCGTAAATTCTAACTGGTGCCATTGTTGCATTTTATAAAAAATAATTCAAAACTTCATATATCGTGAAATAATACTAAATATACTAATTAACAGCTAGATTAAATTACTTATTTGATATCCACTAATTGACCTTATTTCAACAATCTTTATTTTGATCTAATCTTCTTAACCAGAAATGATTAATAACCCTCAATGCATGAACCGCTAAATATCCAGCACTCGCTACTAAAAGACCAGCAACAAAACTACCTAAAAACAGTGGTTTCCAAAATTCATGTAAATGATTTAGCATATAAGAACCAAATGTTTCCCAGTTAGAGATATCAACCTGTTCTCCAAGCAAAAAACATCCAAATATATAATTACCCAAATACATTGGCACCCATGTTAAAGGATTACTAATCCATACCGTCGAAATTGCTATTGGTATATTAGCTCTCAAAATTATAGCTGAAATAACTACTGGAGTCATTTGCAAAGGTAATGGAATCATCATCCAAAAAAATCCTATAAAGACACCTCTTGCAACAGTATTATAATTAGCAACCCATAGACTTTTATTTGTAACTCTATGTGCTACAAAACCCAAAAATTTAGAATTCTCTAGTCTTTTTCTTTTTTTAATTAATTTTCGAGCTTTTTTAGTATTCATATTTCTAGATTTCTTTCAAAAAAGTGGGTTATATAAAATCTGATAATTATTTATATCTAATACTCTGATCACACAAAATACTTTGAATTTAAACTTAGAAAATATCTCCTCGTTATTATGGCTGACTATAAGACCAAAATAGTCTATTTGCATCATCACCAGGACTGAACTCTACTTGTCTATTGTCTATATACTCACCATATCTTGAGTTAATAAACTGTCTATCTGGTGGTACATACGCAGCGCCTTGCGCTCTCTCTTGCTCAACTTCCGGCCCATAATACATTGTATATGGATTCGCTGGTCGCATATAAGCATAACTCATCGCCACACTTAATAAACCTATAGTAATTAGAATTATTTTTTTCATCTTTTTATATCTCCTTTAAAAGGCCTTTAGCCCAAAATTAATTATAACCTTTTTTAGTTACTTATATGAAAAAAATTTAACTTTAGACTATAGATATTTTGCTACAATTATCTTTAGAATAAATGTCTACACGAAAGATATGCAACAATACAGTACTAAATATAACAAAAAAGCTATTTTATTAGTTAATCTAGGCACTCCAGATAACTATGATGTAAAATCTATTAGAAAATATCTTAGGGAATTTTTATCTGATCGTAGAGTCATAGAAGCTAATCCAATATTATGGAAATTAATATTAAACCTAATTATTTTACCTATTCGCTCAAAAAAGAATGTTCACTCTTATGAAGCAGTTTGGGATAAAAAGCATAATAAATCTCCATTATTACTTTATACAGAAAATCTTGCCAAAGAATTAAATGCAAAGTTAGATAACCATATAGTTGATTACGCTATGCGATATGGTAATCCAAGTATTGAAAGTAAGATTAAAAGCTTACAAGATCAGGGTGTAACTGAAATAATAGTATTTCCTCTATATCCTCAGTATTCTGCGACTACCACAGCAACTGTTTATGATGAAATATACAGAGTCCTATCAAAGCTAAGATGGCAACCTACTATCAAAGGAATAAACCCTTACTATGATAATAAATTTCATATTGAGACTATTAGCAAGCAAATAAAAGATCATTTACAGAACTTAGATTATACCCCTGATACAGTTTTATTTTCATTTCATGGTTTACCACAAGAATATTTTGATAAAGGTGATCCTTACTATTGTCATTGCCATAAAACTTATCGCTTAGTAAAAGAGTATTTACAGGATAATTACCCAAATATAGATTTTGAATTATCATTTCAATCTCGTTTTGGACCTAAAAAATGGCTAGAGCCATATACTACTATCAAACTAGAAGAATTTGCTAAACAAAATAAAAAAGTTGTAGTTATAGCTCCTGGTTTTAGTGTTGATTGTTTAGAGACTTTAGAAGAACTAGCTATCACTGAGAGACAGGATTTCTTAGATAAAGGTGGTAAAGAATTTAGTTTAATACCTTGCCTAAATGATTCTCGAGAGCATGTTGAAATGTTATACAATATCATTATAAATGAGTAAGTTAATGTTAAGATCATGAGAATCTATATTAAAAGCTTAATCCTAATAGTATCAATACTTCTCTCTAGTAGCTTATGCTTCTCTTATGGTAAATACGGTAATATAGAAAGGAATGACTCCATAATCAAAGAAATCCAAGATGGAGGCCAAGAGTATACATCAAAACAAACAACTCAAGCAAACTCTAATAAACCAGTATCAATAATATGGGTTCAAAAAGACTATTTAACTAAACAACAGGCATTAAATCTACAACAAAAAATTGATAAAGCTATTGTAGAAATTCGTAATACTTTAGAAATTCCTAAGAATGAAAGAAACTTTACTATACATTACTATGTATATGGAGCTCATGAAGCATCACATGCTATAACAGGGTATCATATGCTTGATAAAGCTCATCCAACAACTTTTATTACGTGGTATGCTCAAGGTAGATCTCCTTATGTACATGAAACAGTTCATATTATCGCTTGGCATTGGCGTAGTGTTTGGATCAAGGAAGGACTAGCGGTATATCTTAATCAAAAGCTTGGTGGTGAACCAACATTCCCTAACTTTGGTAAGAACCTAAATTTCTTAGCAAAAAAACATATCGAAAGTATATCCTCAAATGGCAACCTAAGCAGTATATTAGCAGATAAATATGAAGTTGGTGAAAATGGTTTAGTTTTCTTTAAGGGCCCTAAGGAAGAAAGAATTCATAAGAAGAAAATATTCTATATATTATCAGGTTCTTTCACTGAGTATTTATTTACACAATTAGGTGCTAATAAATTTATGCAAATCTATAATGCCAATAATACAAAAGAGGCTATAAATAAAGTTACTGGTAAAACCATTTCTCAATGGGAAAATTCTTGGGCAAATTATTTGAAAAACACTAATTTTACAGAATATGAAAAAGAAAATTAATTCTCATAAAACAACTTCTATACATTGGTTTCGTCAAGACTTACGCCTTGCGGATAATCCTGCTCTACATCAGGCTAGTCAAACAGATGAAACAATTACGATATTTATACTAGACGAGAATCAAAAGATTGGTGGAGCTAGCAAACTTTGGTTGCATCACTCTCTAAATAGTTTAAATAAATCTCTAGATAATAAACTCCATTTTTTTAGTGGTAACCCCCTAGAAATAATAAAAAAACTTGTCAAAGAAAATAATATCACAGATTTTTATTGGAATAGATGTTATGACAAATATAGCATAGTTAGAGATACTGAAATTAAAAACTTTCTCCAAGAGCAAAATATAAATGTAAGCAGTTTTAATGGAAGTCTACTTATCGAACCATGGCAATGTAAAAAAGGTGATGATACACATTATAAAGTCTACACCCCTTTCTACAAGGAGCTTATCAAAATTAGAAAATATCGTCCAAATACTGTCAAACCAAGCTTTAGCTTTCTAAAAAAGCTAAAAACTGCTGATGACTTAGACTCGTTAAAACTACTAGAACCAAAACTTTCTTGGCAAAACATAATAGATCAATGGCAAATTGGCGAAGATGCCTCGCATCAAATCCTTGAGGAGTTTCTAGATAATAAAGTGAAAGAATACAAAACAGCTAGAGACTTCATGAGTACAGACTCAACTTCTAAATTATCCCCATATTTACATTTTGGTGAGCTATCACCTAACCAAATTTTTAATGCAGTGCAGAGTCTAGACTATATCGGTAACAATGAAGAGCACTTTATCAAAGAGTTAGTTTGGCGTGACTTTTCTTACTACCAAATATATTATTATCCTGAATTACATAATAAAAACATCAACCAAAAATTTGATAATTTTGAATGGGATAACAACCCTACTCTTCTCAAGAAATGGCAAACTGGACAAACAGGTATTCCAATAGTTGATGCTGGTATGAGAGAGCTTTGGCAGACTGGCTATATGCATAATCGCGTACGTATGATAGTTGCTAGCTTTCTTATAAAAAACTGTCTTATCCACTGGAAATATGGAGAAAAATGGTTTTTTGATACTTTATTCGATGCTGATTTTGCTAGTAATAATGCTAACTGGCAATGGGTTGCTGGTTGTGGTCTAGATGCTGCTCCTTACTTTAGAATTTTTAATCCTGTACTACAAGCTGAAAAATTTGAAGCTTATGAATATATCCGTAAGTATGTACCTGAACTTAAGTTTCTACCAAATAAACTAATTACAAAGCCATGGGAAGCAAGCGAACTAATCTTACAAGAAGCAGGAGTTAAGTTAGGTGATAACTATCCAAAACCTGTAATAAATCTCAAGAAATCTCGAGACAAGGCATTAGAATTGCATAAGAAGCTAAGCTAATGTTATCCATATTATTAATTATCTATAGTCTATAGCATTTATATTTGAGATTATTAGTATAGTTGTAATCGAGGAGAATAGTTATGAGTGATAAAATAAAAGCCATTAAAGCTATGGAAATTTTAGACTCTAGAGGTAACCCAACTGTTAGAGTTTATATAGAACTTGAAGATGGTACACAAGCTACAGCATCTGTACCTTCTGGAGCTAGTACAGGTGAAAATGAAGCTGTGGAGTTACGTGATGGAGATAAATCACGTTACGGTGGCAAAGGTGTATTAAAAGCAGTTGCAAATGTTAGTGAAGTTATAGCTCCTGCATTGATTGGAATAAATGCTCATAAACAATCACAAATTGATCGTATAATGATTGAGCTAGATGGCACAAAAAACAAATCAAAACTTGGAGCTAATGCAATACTAGGAGTATCAATGGCTGTTGCAAGAGCTGCTGCACTATCTCATAAAATACCTTTATACCAATATCTTGGTGGTGCTGGAGCTAGAAGAATACCTGTACCATGTATGAATATCTTAAATGGTGGTGAACATTCAGATAATAATGTTGATTTCCAAGAGTTTATGGCCGTACCTATTGGCGCTAAATCATTTAGTGAGGGCTTACGCTATGTAGCAGAGACTTTTCATATATTAAAAAGTATTCTTAAAGAACGTAACCTAGTAACTAGTGTTGGAGATGAAGGCGGATTTGCTCCAAATGTCGAAAGTAATGAAGCAGCTATTGAACTAATTATAGAGGCTATTAAAAAAGCAGGCTATACACCAGGTAAAGATATCTCAATAGCTATAGATTCAGCAGCGAGTTCATTCTCTCCAAATATTGATGATAAATATGATCTAAAATGGTCTGGAATTGGTAAAAAAACCAATCATGATTTGATAAATTTAGCTAAAGAATGGGTAAAAAAATATCCAATTATTCTATGGGAAGATCCTTTGTCTGAAGCTGACTGGAATGGTTTTAGAAATTTCACAGCTGAACTTGGTGAACATATAGAAGTAGTTGGAGATGATATATTTGTCACAAATACTGAATATATTTCTCGTGGTATAAAAGAAAAAACTGCAAACTCAGCATTAATTAAGCTTAATCAAATAGGTACTGTTTCTGAAACTATAGAGGCTGTAAGAATGTGTCGAGATAATGGCTGGCGTTATTTTATATCACATAGATCAGGAGAAACAGAAGATGACTTCTTAGCTGACTTTGCAGTAGCTATGGATGGCGGACACCTAAAAACTGGTTCAGCTTGCCGTAGTGAGCGTATAGCTAAATATAATCGCTTATTAGAAATAGAAAGAGAACTTGGAAGTGATGCTCTTTATTATTGGAAGTAATTACTAATATTTTAATGCAATTATAAATGGTATTATTTTTTTATATACCTGCCTAAAGATTCCTTATCGAAATTCATATTGATTACTAATTTATCGTAAATACTATTTTATATATAAAATTATAAAATGTTTTACATATAAAACATTAACAAATATTTAGAAAAAATATAGCTAATAAATTAAAAATCTAATTTTATAAAATGGTTATATTCTTGATTTTTTTTCAATTTAGCAGGATGATTATCATAGTTGCCATCAAAAGGTCCGACATATTGTGGCTCAAAACAAATAGCATCATATTGTTTTAGTATATTACCATTTGAAAGGATATGCCCTCTGCTAAAATTACATGTATAAATTTGCATTGCAGGATATGAGCTTGAAACTTTTAATTTTCTACCATTAGTATGATTTTCAAGAGTAATTGCTCCATCAACAATATAACAATGATCTATTCCACCTTTACTAAAATATTTAGAGTCTTGTTTTTTTAGCTTATCTCCAATTCTCGAGCTTATATTAAAATCCATTTCCTCTGGCAAATTAGCTATCTCAGTAGGTATTAAATCGTTATCGACATCAACAAATTTTGTAGCTGGTACCTTAAGCTTATGATCAACTATAGTAGTTTTATAATCCCCTGATAAATTATAATGGCAATGATTCGTCATATTTAAAACAGTATCTTCATTTGATATAGCATTAAATTTTATAACTAAAGATTTTTCTAACAGCTCATAAGTTACATTTATGTTTATATCCCCTGGAAACTTATCGACGGATGACTTTTGTATAGCTGTAAATCTAATTTTATTACTATTTATGATTTCAAAATCAAACCTCTGATGAGTTACACAATTAAATCCACCATGAAGAGTATGTTTATCTTGATAGTTTTTTTCTAAATTATATGTTTTGTTATTTAAAGTAATTTTAGCATCTTTAATTCTACCAGCAACTCTACCTACAGTTGCTCCAAAATATGATGGATTACCAGAATATTCTTGAATATCTTGATACTGTAATACAATATTTTCTAGCTTATTATCTCTATCTTTTGTTTTAAGTGAATAAATAACTGCCCCTAAATCTAGGAGAGTAACTTCAACATTATCATTTTTTAATGTTATTAAATTATATGGCTTATTAGCTATATGAACTTCTTTAATACTCATATTATCTCCTTAGCAAAATCTAATATTAACTTAGCAATCTCTAATTTAGTTTTATTAATGTATTCTTTACTTATCTTTTCTGACAAAATTGTTACAGAAGAATTATCTTTTCCAAAAACACTTGTAGAATTTGCCACAATCATATTTAGATTTTTTTTGACAAGCTTAGATCGAGCATATTCAACTATATTTTCAGACTCAGCCGCAAATCCTATAGCAAAAATACTTGGATATGATTTTTTACAATTTGCTAAAACATCAGGATTTTTAATAAATTCTAAAGTTAAATTTTCATCAGTCTTTTTGATTTTATTATCAAATTTATGTTTTATTTTATAATCTGCAACCGCCGCACAACCAATAAATATATCACTATCTTTGGCTTCTTGTAGCATAGTTTTATTCATATCATCAGCACTTAATGTTTTGATAATATTTAAATTGGGGTGATTTAAATCTAAATCTACAGATGTTTTTGCTTTAAGAACAGTAACTTTCGCTCCTCTATTAACAAGCTCTTTTACTAATGCAAAGCCCATTTTTCCAGAACTATAATTTGATAAATATCTTACTCCATCAATATCTTCTACAGTTGCTCCTACTGTTATCACTACTTTTTTAGCTTTGAAATCTTGAGCAACACTCAATAACTCAAACAAAACTTCAGGCTCATGTAATCTGCCACTCCCTATATCTCCACAAGCTTGAATGCCTTGATCTGGAGCAATCAAATTAAACCCTATACTTTGAAGCTTTGTGATATTCATCTGAGTCAGTTGATTTTGCCACATATTTACATTCATAGCAGGAGCTATATATACTTTAGAATTATCATCATTAGCTAATATTGTTTGACTTAATAAATCATCCGCTAAACCGTGAGTTAATTTTGCAATAGTATTTGCTGAGGCTGGAACTATAAATATTTTATCAGCCCAACGTGATAAATTGATATGTGCCATACTTTGACTATATTCACTCATATTCAAAGATTCATCAGTATAGACATTACAGCCTAACGCCACTAAAAGCTCAGGCTTTATAAATTGCTGTGCTCCTTTAGTGACTATAGCTCTACATTCAACACCGCTTTTAATAAAAAGTCTTATCAAATTTATAGTTTTAAAAGCTGATACACTACCAGTAATCCCAAATAAAATCTTATTACTCATAAATATTAATCTCTATTTAATATCTTCTCTCTTTTATAAAACATAATTATTAGTAAGACCATAATAGCAACTACTACAGCTAAGATATTTACATTCATTCTAAATGTACTTTCATTAGTAATCCAATAAGCAAAAATAATCCCAAAGAAAATACTACTACTTCTACCTAAAGCAAATATCATATTAGTAGCTAATGAACGGACTTCTGTCGGAAATTCAGTTGCTGCATATTGTGCCCACATAATATTATAACCACCACCAATAAGCCCAATAAGTATTCCATAGAAAAATATAAAATCACTAGATACATATTTATATGCAAAAATGCTCACCAAAAATATAACTATATTTATTACAAAGAATAAACTTGGTGATTTAAAATATTGGTTATATATTCCGCTAAGAATACTACTAATAATATTTCCTGCAAAAAATCCAAATAAAAACAGCTTAACTAAACTTGCAAAATCGACATCATTCGCGATGAATTTCACCAATGCGAACATTACAGTTATTACAAAGAAATAAGGTAACGTAATTAGAAAGTTAAGAATCAGCGGTTTATTATAATTTCTAATAAGGAAACTAATACTTCCCGCATTTTTAAATTTATCAGATTTATACAACGCTATAAAATGTGGTGACTCTTCTAATACTCTCCGAAATGCGTATATCCCTAAGCCGGCAAATCCACCAAAAATAAACATTACTTTATAAGAGAAAACACCGAAAAGTGTTGCCGCAACACCTCCTAATACTCCAAGAATATATAAAAGACTCATTCCCCAAGCCGCTAATCTAGGCGGAAAAAATTCCACTATCAAAACACTAGATACAGCAAACTCACTTGCTAGGGCCAAATATGCTAAAAATCTTAGTAGCATAAAAATGTAGATATTATTTACAAATATACACAATAAAGTAGTCAAAGAATAAAGCAAAATACTATATTTTATGACCGTAATACGCCCAAACTTATCAGCTAATATACCAAAAAGGATCGCACCGACCAAGATACCAACCATTTGAATATTATTTATCAAGTAATAAGTTTGTTGAATTTTAGTAGAATCAAAAATTCCAAATTGTTGTTTTAGTAGATCAACATAAGAGACGCTAAAGACAGTCAAATCATAAAAATCTATAAAGTAACCTAAACACAGTATTACTAAAATCCATTTTGCATTTTTCATTATTCAAAATAAATTGATAATATTAGAGATGTATTATAGATAGATAAAAGTTTAATGACTATAGCTAAAAGCATTAATCGACAATAATATTTTTCTCATTTGCTGTAGATCTACAAAATGCTACATAACGCTTATCAGTCACAAACCAATAGAATACCGCACCAACAATAGCATCAGCAAAATAGTTTGTTATAGGTGTAGTTAAGCAAACAAAAATTATAAATGGTAAGATAAGCATTAAAAGATTTTTAATACCAATTCTTCTAAACTCAAGGCTTGCATATATAGTTATTAGAACTACAAGTATTGCACTCATATTTATTTGTGTCTGAATCTCTACTGTATTAAGTAATAATGTCAAAACCACAAATACAACTAAACCAAATATTCTAGTACGTGGCGCTAAAGCTCCCATACTTACAGGTGCTGCCATATATCCAATAATATGAAAACCTGTCACAACCAACATCAAACCAGTCCAGTTATCTGAGAAAAACAAAAATATAACTGATAAAATAAAGTTTGCAAGAAGAGATCTACGCGAGATATTTACTACAGGAGTAATCTTAGCAAAATATCTAGGCATTTGTCCTTCTGAAGACATTGCGTATAGCATTCTCGAAGAAGCACCTAAATATGTATATCCTGTAGCAGATGGGCTAACTACACTATCAACTATAAGTAAGAATGATATATAACCAAGTCCTAATAGTGTTGCTAATTGTAATAATGGTGAATCGAAATCTAATCCTGCCCAGCCACCTTTTTCTAATAAGTATTGATGAGGAACTGCCTGCATAAATGCATATTGCAAACCTAAATATAAGGCTAAAACTATTACTAATGCTAAAATAATTGCTAAAGGAATATTTCTACCAGGATTCTTTACTTCACTAGCATAAGCAACAACAGTCTGAAATCCATTGAAAGTATAGATCAAACCACCGGCAACAATAGCTGTCAATGCTGAACCAAATCCAAACTGAGAGTTATTTGGAATATCTTCGGAAAACATACTAACATGATCAGAGCTATGCATAAGTGCATAGGCTATAAATATAATAACGATTATAAATGGTACTGCCATCTTAAATACTGTTATAGCATTATTGACTCTAGCTAACAATTTGACACCATAAAAATTAATAACTAGGTACACAAATAATACGGCTAGTGCAAAAGTCATTCCAGCTGTAGTCAAAACGCCATCACTCATTAGCCATTGCATAGACTTAACACCAGATAGATATTGAGTAGTCGCCAATGCTTCAGATGAAATAACTACAACAATACCAAACCAGTTTGCGAAAGCAAATGGCATTGCAAAAATACTATTATGGGATATCGCGCTTGATCTAGTTGTAGCTCCTCTTACTGGATACAAAGATACAACTTTACCAAGACATAGCGCTATCATTACAACAATTAATGCTGCTAAAATCCAGGCTAAAAAAGCCCAGTTACCAGCACTCTTAGCTGTAAGCTGAGCACTAAATAGCCAGCCTGAACCGACCATACAAGTAGTACCAATCAATACAGCACTAAACAACGACATCTTTTTTACAGATACATTATCACTCATATTCTTTCCTTATAATTGATTTAAAACTAGACAAAAAATATATTTGACATATTTTTTGGCTATAACTTTTTGATAAATTTTAATCATTGACTGACAAAAAATTTGACAAGGTAAGTTTTAAATTACCATCAAGAATATGAGTTTACAATATTTTTTATTCCTCTAAACTCATTAAAGATGCATTTCCACCAGATGCAGTAGTATCAACACTGACAGTTTTTTCTACAACAAATCTACGTAAATATAGAGGTGATGCTGTTTCTATTGCCAAGCTAGTACACTTGCCGTCTTTAGCAACACTTTCTGCAACAAACGGGATAATTGCTCCTCTACGTAATGCTAAAGCTTGATGAACTTGTTTAACTGCAGAGATACTTCCTGAAAAAGCTACTAAAGCTACTTTACTATTGAACAGTAATGCTGAAGTAATCTCTTCGTCATCAGATAAAATTAAATTAATAACTTTAGGATTAACACCAGCCTTAAGCATTAACTTAACAATATTATAAGCTGTTAAACTACCTGTATATGCAGGTTTAGCTACAACAGTATTACCGGCTAATAATGCAGCTGCTGTTTGACCTACAAATCTTATTAATAAGTCACAACTTGAGCACATACTAACTACTACACCACGCCCTTTTAAGCTTAGCTCATCAATTTCACCTGTAGGTCCAGGTAACAACTCAGGATGTGCAAATTCTTTTTTAGCCTGTAAGCAATAATATGCTACTTGCTGTATAGTTTTATCAATCTGAATATGAGCATCTTCTACAGATACATTTGACTCCGTAACCAAGCATGATGCTATTAGATGACGCTCTTTTTCTAATAAATCTAAGAATTTTTCAACAATTAAAGCCCTATCTTCAGCATTTATATGATTCCAAGCATCTGCTTCTGCATAAGCTACTTCTATAGATTTATCGACGGTACTTACAGAGGCAACATACTTTTTACCAATATTCTTACCAGCAGCAGATTTTAGATCAACAAATTTATCCTTCTTAGCTTTCTCACCAGCTACAATATTAGTAATACTATACTTATCTTTTATCAGTTTATTTGTAGCTATTTCATCATTAGCAATTTTTTCAGGATTATAAATCTCTTCTACTGCACCAACACCTGATAATTTTTCATTTGCTAAACGATGCATATAGTATGGACCACCTGCTTTAGGGCCAGTACCAGATTTACCTTGTCCTCCAAAAGGTTGGACACCGACAACAGCACCGACAATATTTCTATTTACATAGACATTACCGGCTTTGATGTTATTTTTAACATAGTTCATAACCTCACTAATTCTACTATGAACACCTGCAGTTAAGCCATAACCAGTAGAGTTAATATCCTTTATAAGGTTGCTAAGTTCATTTGCTTTAAACCTAAGGATATGAAGAATTGGACCAAACTGTTCTCTACCAAGGTCAGATAACTTCTCTATTTCAAATGCTGTAGGCATTACAAATGTACCTTTTTGAGTATCCTCATTTGGTTGAGCTTGGTATACAAGTTTAAATTGTTTTTTCTTCTCTTCTATATATGCATTTAGGTTATCAGCTGCTTCTTTGTCTATTACAGGACCAACGTCTGTATCAATATACTTTGAATCACCTATTTTAAGCTCTTTCATCGCACCAATAATCATTTTGATATAATTATCTGCGATGTCTTCTTGTAAGCATAATATACGCAATGCCGAACAACGCTGACCAGCACTATCAAAAGCTGAACGTATAACATCTCCAGTAACCTGCTCTGGTAAAGACGAAGAATCTACTATCATAGCATTCTGACCACCAGTTTCTGCTATAAATGGTACTATCTCACTAGATTTTGATGCTAATGTTTGGTTTATAATCCCAGCAACCTCAGTTGATCCTGTAAATATAACTCCTTTACATACAGGACTTTGAACTAAAGCACTACCAACAGTTGCCCCATCTCCAGGAGTAAACTGTAATACGCCTTTAGGAAGACCTGCTTTGAATAATAACTTGATAGCTTTATAAGCGATAATAGGAGTTTGCTCAGCAGGTTTAGCTACTACAGTATTGCCAGCAGCTAAAACAGCTGTAATCTGACCTAAGAATATTGCTAGCGGGAAGTTCCAAGGGCTAATACATACCATTGCTCCTCGACCTGTAAACTCAATCTGTTTTAGATTATCTGATAATGCAGGCAATTCAATTGGCCCATTAAATTCTCTACGCGCCTGAGCAGCATAGTAACGACAGAAATCTACAGCTTCGCGAACCTCATCAATAGCATTTGATAAAGTTTTACCTGCTTCAATCATCGCTATAGCAATAAATTCATCAGTATTCTTTTCTAATAAATTCGCGAATTTTTCTAGGATATCAGCTCTTTGACTAGCTGGAGTATTATTCCAATCTTCAAATGCACTTTGAGCATTTTTTAACGCTCTTTTTGACATTTTAGCATCAGCATTAATTACAGTACCAATTATATCGCCAGTATTTGGATTTATAACAACTTCAGCTGTGCTCTTGTCAATATCAACATTAGAAACTATTGGTTTTGCTTTATATGTATTTTTAAGAGTATATTTCTCAATATTTTTATACATATCTGCTAATACTGCGAAGTCATTAGTATTATGACCTTGTGAATTTAACCTCGGAGCTACTATATCTTTTGGATACGGTATATTAGGATGCTGGCCACAACCATAGTCAATAGCTTTTTTAACAGGATCTTCTATTAACTCTTCAATCGGTAGATTCTCATCGACGATTCTATTTACAAATGAGCTATTAGCACCATTTTCTAGTAATCTTCTAACTAAATAAGCAAGCAAGTGCTTATGTCCACCAACCGGAGCATATACTCTACATGGAATATCTTCATAACCTTCTTTACCAACTATATTGTCATATAAAGGGTCACCCATACCATGTAGACATTGGAATTCAAAATCTTTATTGCCATTAGCCAACTCCATCACTACAGCTACAGTTTGGGCATTATGAGTAGCAAACTGCGGATAAATATATTGATGATTTTCAAAAAGTTGCTTCACACATGCTTGGTAAGAAACATCTGTATGATATTTACGTGTAAATACAGGATAACCAGCTAAACCTTGCTCTTGTGCGTGTTTAATCTCAGCATCCCAATATGCACCTTTTACAAGACGAATCATAAATCTTCGATTAGTTTTTTTAGCAAGATTAGCCAAGTAATCTAATACATAAGGAGCTCTTTTCTGGTAAGCCTGAACAACTATACCAATCCCATCAAATCCATCCAAAGATGGCTCATGAGCCAATCTCTCTACCAATTCTAGTGATATTTGCAATCTCTCAGTTTCTTCAGCATCAATATTCATTCCTACATTATATTCTTTAGCTAACTGAGTAAGTTTAAATAACTTTGGATATAACTCTTCATGCACTCTTTGATGCTTTGCAACTTCATAACGTGGATGTAGAGCAGATAACTTTATAGATATACCAGGATTCTTTTTAATCTCTTTATTTGTTGCATATTTTGCTAGCTCATTTATAGCATGCAAATACTGACTATAGTAATAATCAGCATCCGCCATAGTCATCGCAGCTTCACCTAACATATCATACGAATAACTATATCCTCTAGCAACTTTAGTTTCTGATACTTTTAATGCTTCTTCAATAGTTTCACCAAGCACATATTGCTTACCAACTATTTTCATAGCCTGCTTCATAGCTTGACGAATTACTGGTTCACTTGATTTTTTTAGCAAGTTTTGAAAAACCTTTCTATATGCTCCATGAGGATTCTTCAAAATTTTACCAGTTAACATCAAACTCCATGTAGCAGCATTAACAAACAAATGCTTTTCTCTACCAACATGACTTTTCCATGCGGCACTAGTTAATTTATCTTTGATGAGTAGATCAATAGTGTATTTATCAGGTACTCTTAATAACGCCTCAGCTAAACACATTAATACGATACCCTCTTCAGAGGATAAATCATACTCAATCATAAAAGCATCAATACCAGATTTTTTTAGCCTATTTTTTCTAACTTTTTCCACTAAACCATATGCCTTTTCTCTTACTTGTGCTTTTTGCACACTAGACATATGAGCTTTATCTACAAGTTTAGTTACAGCCTCTTTTTCTTCTATCAGCCAATATCTAGAGATATTCATTATTTCATTTGAAATAGGATACTCACCTGAATGGTTCAATAAGTTATTCATATTGCTTCCTTTTATACTTACTTTAATCTATTTTCATTAAACTTTTTCTTTTCTAAAATAATTTTGTTAATAAGCTCTTTATATCTATCTGGCGGAGTAGCTCCTTTAAACAGCCAATCAAACATATCATTATCTTCACTAGTCAAAAATTCAACAAACAATTTTTTACCAGCAAGATCTTCTTGCATATAACAGTTATTTAAATATGGTGCTAATATTATATCAAGTTCTAGCATACCTCTGCGTGCAGAGTATTTTATTTTTTCTACTGAGCTGAATATGAGATCATCTTTCTTCATTATCATGATAGTCAAGCTTATTAAATATAAGGATTACACTAGTTTATACTATACACCTAAGACAACCAATATCGTTAAAGGAATTATTTCAAAAAATACTCTTTTATTTAGCTAAACAATCCGGTATTATTTGCTCTATAATTTTAGGTTTATTCATAACTATTTATTACCTATCTAAAATAAGTTTATTCAAATAAAAAATACTAAAAGGATTAAAATTTAATGGCTATTAGTCAAAATGTTACAAAAATACTTCAAGATATCGATGAACTAGATTTATTTAGCAATATTTCGGATGAGTGGTCGACTCTACTAAATGAATCTGATGATGAAATCAAAATTAAAAAATTATATTCAGCATTAGTAAAAGAAAGTATCCGTCGTGAAACAGCAGAAAGATTAGCTAAAGATGCTAAGTCATACAGTGATCTTATTCAAGAACAATCAAAACAGCGCATTTCCGACTTAAAAGAAGGTTTAGAGAGTCAAATCGCTTTTCTTACTCAACAAATCAAAGATCTAAAAGTTGAATCTTCAAAAAACCTTGATTACTATAGAAACGAGTTAAAAAAAGCTACTAGAAATTTGATAGATAATAAAAATTAGTTAAACTAATAAGTTTTTAATACCTCAAGTAACTTTTTTATTTAGATTAGCTTTTAAATTACTATTATTTATCTTTCTTGATATCTAAAATTCCCAGTGTAAGAAAATACCTCTCTATTATTGCATTTTGAGAAAACAGCTCTAGAAAATCTATCTTGATTATCTTTTTCTATCTCTAAATCAGCACAGTTAGTTATAGCTTTACCTTTATCATCTAAAACAGTATAGCTTGCAAAAGAAACTCCTGATAGTGAAAGTAATAACATCCCTGTTATTAAAATTTTATTTTTCATATTTTAAAATTTTTAGAAGTGACCAATAGAAATATGCTATCAATATAATCCGTTATTTTCTATTAGAAACTGTCAAGAATAATTCTAAATCTCTTTTAGATTGCTTTTGCAAAGCTAAATTTCCAATATCTTTTATAAGAATAAATTTCAACTCTTTATTACTATTTTTCTTATCCAAAAGCATTGCATCTAAAAACTCTTTTTGACAAATATCTCTAGGGAAATCAATAGAAATATCAAAACTAACTATAAATTTTTTAAAATCTTTTGCTTGTTGCTGTGAAATTATATCTAGGTAGCAAGAAAAATCTATAGCCTGAGCCATTCCAACACCTACAGCTTCTCCATGCTTTAAACCTAGATATTTTTGACACTTCTCAATAGCATGCCCAAATGTATGTCCAAAATTAAGGATTGCTCTAGCGCCCGTAGTTTCCTTTTCATCTTCTGCTACAACTTGAGCCTTAATCTGACAACTTCTTTTGACCATATCTATCAAGGTAGAAGCATCTTTAGCTAAAATTTTATCTCTATTTAAATCAAGCCAATAATAAAAATCTTTTGAGATAAAAGCATACTTAACAACTTCAGCCATACCAGATATATATTCTCGTTGAGGTAAAGTTTGATAAAATTGTACAGATGTATAAACAAGCTTTGGCTGATAGAAAGCTCCTATCATGTTTTTACCTAAAGGATGATTTATTGCTGTCTTACCACCAACAGAAGAGTCTACCTGTGACAATAATGTAGTAGGAACTTGGATAAAATCTACTCCTCGCTGATATACTGCAGCAGCAAAACCTGTGATATCTCCAATAACACCACCACCTAAGGCTACTAACACAGTAGAGTTGCGAGTATATTGGTTTTCTAACAAAGATGACAATATTTTATCTAAGCTTGCTTGAGATTTATATTGTTCACCATCTTCAAGCACACATACTTTAATATCTAATCTATCAGGCATCGACTCTAAAAATCGCTCAAGATATAAACCAGCAACTGTAGTATTTGTGACAACTAAGACTTGTTTATTTTCAATATGAGGAATAATACGAGAAATATCTAGTGAAGAATCAATTATAATAATATAACTTTCACTAGATGTTGGATTTACTAATAATTCACTAATCACAGAATTGTTTCTTCAACTAAGAATGTAGATATTTTGTTGACTATATTTTTTACTGTTGCTCCATTTGTTTCTACAACGACATCAGCAATACTTCTATATAGAGGCTCTCTTTCAGCCATTAATTGCTCTAGTACAGGTCTTTTATCATCAACTCTTAAAAGAGGTCTCTTTGTATCTTTAGCTGTTCTCTCTAATTGTTGCTCAATAGTAGCTTCTAGATAAACAACTTTACCACGCGATGATAATAATGATCTTGTATCTGGATCAAGTATAGCACCACCACCCGTCGCTAATACTATATTTTGCTTTTCTGTTAAAATTTCAGCAATAACATCTCGCTCACGCTTTCTAAAGCCTTCTTCACCCTCTAGGTCAAAAATCCAGTTAATATCAACACCACATTTTTTTTCTATCGTATCATCAGAATCTATAAACTCTAACTTTAACTGTTTTGCTAATTGCTTACCAATAGTAGATTTTCCAGCACCAACTGGACCAATTAAGAAAATATTTTTTGTTCTTATCATTTTTGACTCAAAATTATAAGTTGATTACACACCGTGATAGTTTGTTACTAATCACCCCTTGTACATAAAAAATTATAGGCTATAAGATACCTAAATATTAATATTATTGCAACTATTATCTGCTATCATTTTTGGACTTTAGTCTCAATAATCTTAGGCGTTATAAAAATCAAAAGTTCAGCATCTCTATCATCTATTTTAGTATAACTGAATAAATAACCCAAATATGGTATATCACCTAAAAAAGGTATTTTATTACGTGTTTCTGCTTGCTCTTTAGTATATATACCACCAATTACTACGGTTTCACCATCTTTAACCATTACTTTGGTAGTTACTTCTCGTTTATTAATAATAGGAGGCAAATCCTCGCCTGTTGAGGTTTTACCTGAAGATGCTCCAACACTATTTTTCGTCACAAGCACTTCCATCACAATATTACCATCTGGTGCAATTTGGGGAGTAACTTGAAGCTCCAACACAGCCTCTTGGAATGCTACAGATGCAGCGCCTGAAGCCGTTGCTTGTTGATATGGTACATCTTTACCATCTTTAATAAATGCTGTTTCATTATTAGAAACAACCAAATGAGGTGATGATACTAGATTAGCTAATGATTCATTCTCAAGAGCTCGTATCTCCATTTCCAAATGGAGACCCCCTGCTAGGGTATACATCAGTTTTGCGGTACTAGCAACAATGTCTTTATCTGCATCTGTAGCTGTACCAAAAGTATTAAGTCCTAAGTTAACATTACCATTGGTAGTCTTAACGCTATAATTAAAACCCAACTCTAAACCACTTGTCCTAGAAACTTCAACAATTCTTGCCTCTATAAGTACTTGATCATTTGGTATATCAATTTCATTTATAACATTTCTAATTAGAGGTATTTTTTCTTCGGTATCAGTTACAATAAGAGTATTTGTACGAGTATCTGAAGTTATACTACCTCGTGGTGACATAATCCCACCATTTTGTTTTGCCATAGAGGTAATAACTGTTTGCGCTGCTTGGGCTGTAGTATAATTCAAAGGAATAAACTCTGTTACTAATGTTGCATTATTTTCTAATGATCTTTTTGTTTGTAGCTCTAGTTGCTCTTGTGCTGCAATTTCAGCTGCTGTAGCAACATACAGGATACTACTCATTTTTTTAGTAGCCAATCCCTTACTAACAAGAACAATATTCATTACCTCATTCCAAGGAACATTTTTAAGATCAATTGACATATCTCCACGAACACTACTACTTACAACTAAATTTAAGCCTGCAAATTCCGATAAAACCTGTAAAACTGTTTGTACTGGCGTATTTTTAAATGATATTGATATAGGTTCATTAACATTAAAGCCTTCAACACGACTATTACGTCTATCAATTTTAAATTTGAAAGTATTACCTTCTTTAAAATCACTTAAAGCAATTCTATCTAAAGAGTGTATAACAAAAACTACATTTCCATTATCTTTGAGAATCTTGATCGAATCTACTATTGTATTGAAGACTTTAGTATCAATATTGCTAACCCATTTATCAGAAATAGTAGTATCATTAAAAGTTATAGTAAGAGTGTAACCATCTTGAGATAGTTTGGTCTTATATCCAGCAAAATTGCTAATATTTTCTTCAAAAGCAACATCAAACACAGCACTACCATTTAAACTTCGATGAAACTCTAGATCTTTAATATGTTTACTATAATCTGTAGCTTTATTTTCATCTCTTCCAACAATTTTTGTTTCTGGTGGCTTAGTCTCTTGAAGCTGACTTGCTGATGTTTGACTACTATCTTGAGAATCTGCAAATGAAGTTTCACAACCTAATAGTCCTCCAAATAGAGTCAGAACAGTTAATAATTTATTATTTCTAAAAAACATTAATTCACCCTAATGTATAACAACTGGAGTTTTTTCCCAAACTCTCTTTTGTTCATTTTTTTTCCACTCACCAACCACAATTCCTTCTTTAGTAATATTTTCAACCTTCCCATAATTCTGTCCAATTAATTCGCCTTTTTCTACATATACTGGCTTTGCATCAACTGAGCTTTCTATAATACCCCATATCTCATTATTTTGAGAAACCATTCCCTTATATTTAAATGAATTTAAAGATTCCTTTTGTAATTCAGTAGGCTTTGCATTCATTACATCTTTCAATTCCTCTGGAATGAAAATAGGCTTTAATTTAACAACTTCCCTCTTCTGTAGATCTTCATTATTTCTTTGTATTGGTATTTTTTTCTCAAATGGTAGCGTATGATCTATACTAAAAACATTGCGAATTTTTGATAATCTTTCAAAAGTTAATGTATCACCCTTATATTCAGGAATATCTAGTTTTTCTGTACTTTTCATACTTTTAGTACTATTCTGAATAAGTTGATTAACTTGGTCTATTCTAGTTTCATAACTAGCATAACAATTGCCATAACTCACTATCATTAACACTAGACATAAAAGCTTTAATCTTTGATATTTACCCATCTAAATTACGCTCCTACCCCTTGACGTGAATAGGTCTGCAAATTTAGTTCAGTAACTATTTTAGAATCAGACTCTTTTTTAATATTTATATTAGTTATAACGGCGATATCTTTCATATCTACTAAAGCTACGAATAATTTAATCAACTGAGTAAAATCACCAACCAATTTAGCTTTAAAATCTAACGCATACAAGTCTAAATATTTATTCTTTTCAACTCCTGCTGGTGATAAATCAATAATTGTAATACCAGAGCTACGAATAGCTTCATTTAATGCGGATAAAAAAATAGGCACAGAATGACGCTCAGGAATACTAAATCTTTCTTCAATATTATGCTTTTCTAATATCTTCACTTGCTCTTTGAGAGCTTCTAAATCTTTTTCTTTCTTAATAAGTCTTGGTATTTGAGACTCCATCGAATTTATATGACTTTCTCTTTGATTCGCTTGTGAAATCACAGGACTAACTAAAATACCATAGAAAATAAATAAAAATAATCCAAGAACGATTATATAGACAGGTAATCTAATCTTTAATGGAGCGTCTATAACCTTTATAGCGTACTTGTTAGATAAAAGGAGCTTTCTTATTTTATCTACCATTTTACACTTTCTCCCTTGAATGCATTACCCTCACCAAATTTAAACTCTAATGAAAAACTTCTTTGACCATTTTTCTCTGATCCTAAATTCTTAAGTTCAACCTTTTTAACTCTAAACTCAATTTCTAAGTTTTTCATAAAAATTGAAAGTAATTTCAAATCTCTCACTTCACCTGTAATAACAAAAATATCAGTATTAGCAACATAATTCATATTTGTAATATATAGTTGATCAGTAATTGCTCTAGAGATTTTTTCTAAGCCAAGTAGTATATAATATTGGCTAGCTTTGATATTAGCTAAGTCTGAAGATACATCTAATAGTTTATCTCTTTGACTTTTCACAGTTGGATATTCAGCTACATTTTTATTAAGCTTAGTTATTTGAGTTTGGATGTATCTCTCTACTTTGATATCCTCATCACTAGACCATGAGAATACTACCGAAAGAATAAACATAGATACAAAAGCTACAAATATCATAAAACCAAGATCTATGCCTATATAAGTAAGCTGTTTTTGGCGCCAACGACCACGTACGAAATTAAGATCTTTCATTACTTACAGAGCCTCCTTCATAGCAATCGCTATTGGTAAAACATACCTATATGGTTGCTCTATATCTCCAAATTTTTGACAATCTATATTTATGAATGGATCAAGTATTTTACAATTCTTTTGAGATAAATCCTTTATTGATTCGAAGATATTCTCAAAATTTTGTTTAATTCCATATACATAAACATTATTATCTTGGATTTCATCAAAACTATCAAAGCTATTTTCACCAAGCTCTAAGGACATAAAATCCATAAACCTTAATAACAGCTGAATAACCTCATCAACATATGTTACATCACTGATATTTTCATCAAATATTTTAACTGATTCATAACTTTTTAGTTCACCTTGAGGAGAAAAACTATAAATAGACAACTTATCAGAATATAGCCCTAAAAAAACACTATCACTAGAATATTGCGATATCTCACTAAGAAAAAGTTCTGAAACAAAATTACTAATCGCAAGTTTATCTAGAACACAAACAGATAGTGCTCGTTTTGCTTTGCTAGAAATACTATATAATCTTTTAATCTTTTCATTATCTGAAATATAATATACAACTATGGTACCGTTACTCTCTAGTTGATCATAATAGTCATACGCAATGTCTGTATAACTGTCCGGAAAGCGTTTTTTCAAGAAATATTCATTTATATAAAAAAACACACCCTCTTTTTTTATTATTTCCAATGCTCTTTTATCACAAGTAATTTCTTCTTTAGTGACATCAATTTCATTGTAACTAGTAAATCCTAGTTTGATAAAACGACCAAGCTTATTTTCCTTTATAATTTCTGTAACAACATTACCAACATACTCAGTCGTCAATTCACCTTCAAAATAAGCTTCTGGAGCAAATACATGACTATTACAGCTTACTAATGTGTAATCATCTCGTCTTTTTTCAAGCTTCACGCTAGCTAGTGAACATCTATCGTATTCAATACCTAGAACTGTTTCTTGTACTTTTTTGCGTCTTTTTTCAAGTAGTAACGATATCATAAAATTTCTTATAAAAAACTATAGCCTAAAATTAGATATTCTATTTCTAGATATATAAGTCTGTTTATTTTATAATTAAATCCATATTAAGTAAACTATAGTTTCAAAACGTTAAGGTCAAATTAACTATGCGTATAATACTTTTAGGTGCTCCTGGAGCTGGTAAAGGAACTCAAGCAAAAATAATCGAAAACAGATATAATATTGCTCACATATCAACTGGTGATATGATCAGAGAAACTATCAAGTCTGGAAGTGTAATAGGTCAAGAGTTAAAAAAGGTGCTAGATGCTGGACAATTAGTTTCAGATGAGTTTATAATCAAAATTGTTAAAGATAGAATATCTAAAGATGATTGTAAAAATGGATTCTTACTAGATGGCGTACCTAGAACAATAATTCAAGCAGAAGAATTAGATAAATTGGGTGTAAATATCGATTATATTGTTGAAGTAGATGTTAAAGATAGTCTTCTAATCGAAAGAATAACAGGTAGAAGAGTTCATCCGGCATCTGGTAGAACATATCATACTAAGTTTAACCCTCCTAAAGTTGAAGGTAAAGATGATGTTACTGGAGAAGATTTAATAACTCGTACCGATGATAACGAAGATACTGTTAGAGAAAGACTTTCAGTCTACCATGCTCAAACTTCTAAACTAATTGATTTTTATAGAAACTTCTCATCTACAAATACAAAAACGCCAAAATATATAAAAATAGATGGTGATCAAGCCGTAGAAAAAGTATCTCAAGACATTTTTAGTCAACTTAAATAATTTCTAATTTAAACATTCTAATAATAATTCTGTAAAAGATATATACTCCAACTGCCCATGATATGACAAACCTATTTGGCAGTTACGGTTAAAGCTAACTCCAATTTCACAACCCTTAACTTGTGACTTAAGAGATTCTAAACTTGAAGCATTTAACTCCGGGGTTGTAAATCCTTTATCTCCTGCAAATCCACAACAGTAGATTTGCTCAGGAACAATTACAGAAGTACTACATCTTTTCAAAACTTCTAAATATTTATTATCCATATTCTGCTTACGAGTAGAACAATCAATATGCAAAGCTATTTTATTAAACTTTCGTGTTAATTTAATATTATCTAGCTTATCTATAATCAGATTATTAATATTTACAATATTTAAATTTTGACCTTCAGCAAAATTAGCACAAGAGCTATTATCAGTCACAATATAATCATATTGAGCAGAATCTACACTCTGTCTTAATAACTCTTCAGAAGTATGTTGTTGGATATTATTCGCTTGTGAATTATACATTTGACCACAACACTGACTCTTAACCTTCTGAGGATAATTGACTTCAAAACCTAGCTTTTCTAGTATCAATTGACTTGGATATTTCAAATATTTTTTATTACTAGCAAAAATTCTATTTGGACAAGCTGGCACTAACAGTACTTTCGGTTTTAACTTGTCTTCAAGAGAGTTTATGAAACTTGCTGATTGTACTTTTGGCATAGTTTCTAAATATACGGGAATAGATTTAAAGTTATTGTGTAATAGCTTAGTCATATTCTGAAGATTTTTCTTTCCAATTAGATTGCCAGCTAAATTTCCCAACATAACTTTTTGTTTAGCTTTATTTATTTCTTTGTCATGGTTAACTAGCTTGTTTTGTAGTTTTTTCTGACCAAGAATAAAATCACCTGTATCAATATCGACCGGACAACGTGTTTTGCACAAGCTCGTGGTAGCACATGTTTGTATACCATAGTAGTCATAGTCTTTGAGCCACTGCTGTTTTTGGTTACCATCGAGAGTTTGAATCTTACGTATAACAGTATTTCTTTGTCTTGGAGTTAAACTTAAGTTTCTTGATGGACAAACGGGCTCACAAAAACCACACTCCATACACTTATCGATTTTTTCATCAACACTATTTAACTCTTTAAGATTCTTGATATGCAAACTCTTGTCCTTGGTAAGTTTAACATCTGGATTAAGAATATTTTTAGGGTCAAAAAGCTTTTTGATACGCCACATAATATTTAAACATTTATCACCCCATTCCACTATCGCAAATGGTGAGATATTTCGACCGCTACCATGCTCTGCCTTTAATGATCCATTATATTTTTCTGCCACTAATGAAGTAATATCTTGCATAAATTGATCATATTCAATCAACTGCCTTTCATCATTAAAATCTGGAGTAAGCACAAAATGTATATTGCCAGCTAAAACATGTCCAAAAATTGCCGCATTAGTATAATTATATTTAATAAATAATTGTTTAACATCTGTTATTAAACCAGGTAGGTTCGCTATGTTTACAGCTATATCCTCAATCAATACACTACTACCATTTGGTCTTTGTCCAGCAATTGTAGGTAGAACGCCCTTTCGTGCTTTCCATATAGTTTGAATCTCTCGTTCGTCTTGCCTAAAACCTACTTGATGAACTATATTTGTCTGCCCAATACTTTGATTTATTATCTCAAGTTTACTATCTAATTTATCTTGATCATCTTCAGACACTTCAACCATAATTGCAGCAATATCAGTATTCTCAAGATTTATCAAAAAGGGCTGTAACTCTGCTACATCTGCTACTGACTTTAATGATAAATTATCAAGTAACTCAACAGATGATGGTGCATAAGGTTCTAACTGTGTAGTAAGTTTTACTAGTTCATCAAGACTTCCATATATCAAGTTCAAAGCTTTAAATCTATGATCAGCAACAGTATTTAAGGTCACATTACTCACAAAACCAAGAGTACCTTCTGAACCAGTAATCAATCTTTCTATTATTTTTATGGGATCATCAAAATCTAAAAAGGCATTCAGGCTATAGCCACTAGTATTTTTTATTGAAAATTTCTTTTTAAGAAAATCAACAAGCTCCACATCATTTTTGATTTGATTATGAATTGATAATATTGAATTTATAATATCTTGATTATTATCTTTAAAGTTTTTAATACTACTAGAGTCAGATGTATCTAATATCTGACCATCTGCAAATACGATCCGCATGGAATCTAAAGTTGCATAAGAATTTTTGGCTGTACCACAACACATTCCACTAGCATTATTTGCGATAATACCACCTATCTTAGCACTATTAATTGAACCAGGATCAGGACCAATTTTGCGATTATAGATTTTAAGATACTTATTAGCATTCTCTCCTATTATGCTAGGCTCAAGCTTAATCTTTTGACCATCATCAATAATTTGATAATCTAACCATGCATCAGATGCTAAAACCACAAGCACTTCATCAGTAACTGCTTGACCAGAGAGACTAGTTCCAGCAGCTCTAAACGTTAGTTTAATATTATGCTGATTAGCTAATTTAATGACCTGTATTACTTCTTGCTCTTTTTTTACAATAAGCACCAATTTAGGTACCATTCTGTATAAACTAGCATCTGTAGAATATGCGTAACGAAGTAACTCGTTCTCAACAATTTGTTTACTTTTTAAAAAGCCTCTTAGCTGTGATTTAAAGTCGCTTAACATTATAAAAAACATATGACTATTATCTACAAGATTATATCCAACAATACGCTAAAAATTAATTAAAAAATAAGATTTATTTTATCTAGATATATACCAACCATAACTATAAAAAGATTTTAGACCCTCATTACTCGTTAAATAATTCACAAATCTATTAACTTCAGAGTTCTTATTATCTTTACTAACTACAATATTAAAATCCCTAGAAATATTATATTTCGAAGAAATATTTACTACTTGTCCCTCATTAGGATTAGAAATAGCCCAATCTCTCCAAGTAATCCAAGCATCTGCATTATCATCCTTAAAAGCTTTAAAAGCGCTGCCACTATTTGGAGCAAAACTTGTAATATTTTTCCTAAACTTTTGTGTAAAATTTATATCATGCTTTCTACCAACAATATCTTCCCAAACACCTGTACCAGAAGTATTACTATAACCACTTCCATCTATGACAACAATATTAATATTTGGTTTAATCAAATCATCTAAGCTTTTAATATTTTTTGGGTTGCCTTTTTTTACTAAAATTATTGCATCATGATAATACATTGATTGTAAATCTTTTAATTCAAACTTATCCCTAAAATCATAAATAATAGCTGTTGCTGACTGTTGCGATGGTCCAAATAAAATATCAGCATCTTTTTTAGCTTTATCCCTCCATGTTGACTCAGGTCCAAAATTAACATTTACTTTTATGTTCGTTTTCTCTTCAAACTTCTTTGCAGCATCAATCAATGCCGTATGAGGACCACCAGGACCATACAAATTAATATCAGCATATAAACCATTAACACTCACTACCAAACCTAACAATAAAGTTTTCTTAAACACTTTTAGTTCCATTTAATATAAACCAAGACTATAAATATCTAAATCCTAACAAAACAGCATGTTTAAGAAAAATATAAGATTCTTATATCAAATATAAGATTTTCTGATATATTATTTTTTAATATCTCTAATGAATGAAATATATTTAGCCAAATCACGAATATCATTTTTATTTTTGAAATTTGACTTATGTAACCATTTTTTGATTTTTTTATTCGAACCTTGCTGAACTGCGTAAATATAGATCCAAGTATTTATAATAATATGTTTCCTAATATCCCAAAAATCAGATTCATTACTATTTATTATAAATATTAAAGATTCATTATCTGATTCATTTGGTAATACAATTGCTTCGATTATTTGCCTATTCAGTTGAGATTCAAAAAATATTGATAATGAAATTAAAAATACTCCTAAATAAAAAATAATGTTTTGGTTATGATAAGTGCCAATCACGAAACTTGTTAGAAATATCAAACAAGAATAAACAATTACTCTGTATTTTTGCGACTTTTTGATTTCTAATCGCTGCATATAACAAATTTTAGATTAGATCATATCCAAGTGACTTCAGAGCTCTTTCATCATCTGACCAGCCGCTTTTTACTTTAACATGTGTTTTAAGATTAACTTTCATACCAACTAATCTTTCGATATCTATACGAGAATCAGTACCTATTTTTTTAAGCTTAGATCCTTTTGCTCCAATAACTATGCCTTTCTGACTGTCTCTTTCGACAAGAATACTAGCATAAATATCAACTATGTTTTTTTCTTGATCAAGCTTATAGCTATCTATTTCTACAGTTATTTGATATGGCACCTCATTACCTATAGTTCGCATGATTTTTTCACGAATTATTTCAGCAACCATAAACTTAATACTTCTATCGGTAATTTGATCATCTTCATAAAAGAAATATTCTGATTCAGGCAAAAGCTTCTCTATTCTTGACTCTAGCTCATTTACATTATGTCCTTGCTTGGCTGATACATATATCACATCATAAAAGCTTAATTTCTCTTTAATTGACTCAATAAACATTGATGCTTCCAATGATTTTTTCTTATCAACTTTATTAACTACTAAAAATATTGGAACTTGCGAGTATTTTAATTTCTCTACTATATTATCCTCTAACTCAGTCCATTTGCCTAACTCAACCACAAATAAAATCACATCAACTTCCTTTACCATAGCTGTTGCAGCTTTATTCATAAACTTATTAATCGCTTTAGGCTCATCTATATGAATACCTGGAGTATCAACATAGATAAACTGAGTATCTCCAAGTGTTTTAATTCCAGTTATTTGATGTCTTGTTGTCTGAGGCTTACGTGAAGTAATACTAACTTTATATTTTAGTATATTATTTAATAACGTTGATTTACCAACATTTGGTCTACCAATAATTGAAATATAACCACATTTTTTCATAAAAGCTTCACAATAGAAATAATACATTGATTTTAGCAGGTATAAGCTTTAGAGTCGAAAATATTTAGTAAAGTTTTGAATGTATAAGATTACAATTTAAGAAATTTTGTAGACTAAAAATCATTTAGAAACATGTCTATTAACAAACTTAGAAAGTCTACTCATAGCCTCTTCTAACTCTGGCATTTCATTTGCGCAGCTTATTCTAGCAAATCCAGACAAGCCAAATGCTGTTCCTGGCATCATTGCAACATACTCTTCTTCAAGCAGTGCATTACATAATCCCATATCACTACTAAAGCTCGTGTGCTTGATTAAATCACGAATATCTGGAAAAAGATAAAAAGTACTATCAGCGCTTTTCACATTAACATAAGGCATCTCTTTCAAACACTTTGCAACAAACTGTTCTTTTTGCTTGTATGAGTCAACAAAGTATTGCAAATCTTTAGCCGGCATTTCCATAGCAGTAATGGCTGCATATTGAGATATAGAGCAAGCACATGTAGCTGATTGTGATTGAAACTTTTTCATTGCATCGTTTAGTAGTTTCGGAGCAATAGTAAAACCAACTCTCCATCCTGTCATAGCAAAGTTTTTTGAAACTCCACTAGCGATTACATATCTATCTGCTAGATCAGGAGCTACTTCTGTTATTAGAGTAATTCTATTATTAAAATAAAGCTGATCGTATATATCATCACCAATTATCCAAATATTAGGATACTTTCTAAGCAAGTTAGCTAAATCCTCAATACACTTTCTTGAGTAAATTAATCCCGTTGGGTTATTTGGCGAGTTAATAATAACAGCCTTTGTTTTTTCTGTAATATGCTTTTCTAAGTCTGTAACATCTATCTCAAAACTATTCTCAAACTTAGTTTTAACTGCAACCGGCTTCGCTCCTGTAAGAGCAATCATATCCGGATATGACACCCAATAAGGCGCAAAGAAAATAGCTTCATCTCCCTCTTCTAAAATACAGTTAAATATATTGTGTAAACTATGCTTAGCTCCTGATGTTATACAAATTTGATCAACAGCAAAATCAGCGCCATACTCTCTTTTATATCTAGCTGAAACTGCTTCTCGCAGCTCCTTAAGACCATCAACATTGGTATATTTTGTAATATTGTTATTGATAGCTTCTATACCAGCTTGTTTTATGATATCTGGAGTACTGAAGCCCGGCTCTCCGATAGCGAGTGAAATAACATCATGCCCCTGATCTTTTATTTGTTTTGCTAATGCTGCCATCGCATTAGTTGGTGAAGTCGAAACATTCTGAATCTTTGTGTTTAGTGATGCCATTTTAGTTCCTTATAACTTTTCTACTTTAAACTCATTATGTTTAATCTCAATGCAAGAGTAATTGTCTATATATGTGTACAACTCAGAGTCCACTAATGGTTCTGACAGTACCAGATAGCCAGTTTTGAGTTTTTGCTTTTTTGACAGTTTTAGAGTTTCTATAATATCTTTATAACTTATATAGTATAATGATGGTTCATTACCAATGGTAGACATTTTTAGCGAATAGGATGTATGCCCATTTGAATATGCGATACTTGCTTTAACCTTTTCTTTTAGACCATTTCGAGCTTGGATATTAGTTATTTGCTCAATAGATTTAGCTATAGCTGAAGTTGGATTATCATCCATACCATTTGACAAAGCCAATAGAAAAATAGCTTCTGAATCAGTAGATCCAAATCTTGCTTTAAAATACTGTGGTTTAATATGTTGCTCAATCTCTTGACGAATATCATCAAAATCACCTATAGAGCCATTATGCATAAAAAGATGATTATCAAATACAAACGGATGAGAATTTACTCGAGATGTTGGAGCTATAGTACTTGCCCGAATATGTGCCATAAAGTTTCTACTTTTGATATGTTTAGCTATAGATATCAAATTTTGATTATTCCAAGCTGGTAATGAGTCCTTAAAAACTCCTGGTTCTTTATGTAAACTTGTATACCAACCAATACCAAAACCATCTCCATTAACAGAAACAGCTCCTTGAGATGAATGTATACTTTGGTGTATGAGCGAATTCTCAGGATCTACCAACAAATCACTCATTTTAATTTTATCACCATGGTACATTAACCATCTACACATAAAATCACTCTCCTTTAGCTTTCCAGTGACTAGTCCCTCTCAAATAAACAGGAAAGGTTTCTTGAGTTAAACTTTGACTTGATTTTTGCTTTTGGTACTTGTCAAGGACATGATCTACAATGTTACCCACATCAATCTTAAAATCCTTATTAATTATTTCTAGCTCAGCAACAGATTCCCCAACCAATTCATAACCTAAATATAGCTCTTTCGAATATTCCTCAAGTTTATAAACATTCTCAGAAATTATTTGATTTGTTTGCAAATTATAAAGTCCCAAATAAAAATCACCCATTTTAGCATCAAGAATCACAGCTACTTTTTCTGATGTTGTTGGTGTACTTTTGGCTAGCGCAAACATACTCGAGAATCCTACCACAGGAATATCTAAACCGACTGCAAAACCTTGAGAGACTGCTGCTGCAAGTCTTACTCCGACGAAACTACCTGGTCCAATACCATAAGCTATAAAATCTAGCGATTTGATATCAGTACAAGCACTATCAAATACACCTTTAATCATTTCTAGTACATATTTATTGTGTTGACGAGGAATTTCTCTAGTGTCGTTATATACTTGACCATTTACGGATAACACCACAGAACAGCATTTACTCGAAGTATCTATTATTAAAAAATTCATCTTCTAATTAAAAACCTGTTTGATTTGATAATACTTATCTAAAACCACAAAATCAGCATCATAACCAACTTTGATCTCACCTTTCTTAAAACCCAGAGATTTAGCTTGATTTGTACTTGTCAGCTTAACTGCATCATGTAAGCTACAGTTTGTAAATTTAATAAAATTTTCTAAAGCCTTATTCATTGTTAACACACTTCCTGCTAACACACCATTTTCTAATCTTGCTTGACCATCTTTAACAATTACTTTTTGACCACCAAGATCAAATATACCCTCTCCGGCACATTGTGCTGACATTGCATCCGTAATTAGGGCAATATTATCACTACCTTTGATTTCATAAGTAAACTTGACCATATCTGGATGAAGATGTATGCCATCAACTATTAATTCTGCCAAAACTTTTTTTGACATCAGTAAAGCCGTAGCAGCCCCTGGGTTACGGTGATCTATAGGACTCATTGCATTGAATAAATGTGTAGCATGCGAACATCCATGATCTATCGCCTCTAGAGCCTGTGCCATAGTACAGCTTGTGTGGCCAATCGAACTGACAATATTATAATTATTACAAAAATCTATAACTTGCTTAGCATTTTCTATTTCTGGAGCAATTGTTATTTTCTTGACTAAATTATTACAAGCATTATGCCAACTTGCCATCTTAGCAACATCTGCCTGCTGTAAATAATTTGGATTCTGTGCTCCAATTTTACCAGGAGATATAAATGGACCCTCTAAATGAACCCCAACAATTTTTGAACTATCTCTATGTTGATGCAAATTATAAGATTTGATTGCATTCATCGCTCTTAAAATATGGTCGTTTGAAGCTGTCATTGTTGTAGCAAGATAACTTGTAACTCCCTGCTTATATAGTGATTTTGATATTGTCTGTAACGCATCTATATCAGCATCCATAACATCTGCGCCCATTGATCCATGTATATGAATATCTATAAACCCTGGAATTACATAATCATCAGAACTTAGTTCTATTACAGGCAAATTATATTCAGCGGCCTTTATATCTTCATCTATAGCACTTATAACATTGTTTTTGATTACAATATCCTTATGTTCAAAACCATTCTGAGCATAAATTTTGGCACCTTTTATAATATAACTTTGCATATAGTTTCTCCAATGGGTAAAATCACACTCTATATTAACCAAATTTATATTTTTTATCCACAATGTTACATTGGTTTCCTGGGCATATGCATAAAGCTACCAAAGAGTTTCGCAAAAAAATGCCTTCCACTGATATTGCTATTGAAATAGTTGATGCACGTATTCCTGACTCTAGTAGTAATCATGTTTTAGAAGATATTGTTGGTGACAAACCCATAATAAGAATTTTGTCAAAAAGTGATCTAGCTGATCCTCAAATAACTAAACAGTGGCTTGATTTTTACAAAGGAAGTGCTATCGCAGTTAATACCTTACAAGATAAAAATATAGTAAAAAGAATACTTGATTTAGCTCAGAAAAAATGTCCTTCAAGAGGAACTGTCTTAAAACCTACAAGAGCTATTATATTTGGATTACCTAATGTTGGAAAGTCCACAATGATAAATAAGCTTGCAGGTCGTAAAGTTGCTAAGACAGGAAATGAACCCGCTGTAACTAAACTTCAACAGCGTATTGATATTAGCAAAAATTTCATGGTTTTTGATACTCCAGGAATTATGTTCCCTAGTCCTAAAAGTGAAGCTAGTGGTTATAGAATTGCAAGTATAGGCTCTATTCGTGATACAGCTATGGACTACGAAGGTACTGCATACTATCTTATAGACTTTCTCAAACAGAAAAATACAAAAAATTTCTTATCGCGATATAATTTCATAACTGAGCAAGATTTCTTAGAAAAACATCCTCAAGAAATAATTAAAGATATTTCTGCCACAAAAACCAACTACAATGTAAAACAAGCAGCTAAAAATATTGTCCATGATTTTAGAGCTGGCCATTTTGGTAAAATCTCTTTAGAAGATCCTCAAACAATACAACAAGAAAAAGAACAACTTATTATTAATCAAGATGAGCAAGAAGATAATCTCTAATTGTCTTAAAATCAATATAAAGCTATCATATAGCATAGATGGATATATTTACTCAAAATAATAATTAATGTCTAAATTAGAAAACTCTTCAAAAAAACCTAAAAAATTTACTCATATTAGAGCCAATAGAAAAAATATTCTTGGTGCTCTACTGATTGTAGCTGTGATCAGTGGTGGTGTCTACAGTATAAATAGCTACTTAGATTATAGACATAACAAGTTTCTCAAAGAATATAATGCTGCTATCACAGATATCAAAAATCATAATACCAATGGTTATAACAATGCTTTTAGTATTCTCAAAGAGATCGTTGATAATAATGAAGCTACTGCTCAAGACTTTTTCTATTTAGGATACTCATATCAATATGGACTTGGAACTGAAAAAAATTACTTTGATGCTTATAAGTACTATAAAAAATCAGCTTCTTTAAATTATCCTCAAGCTTTTTATCAAATAGGAACTCTTTATAAAGATGGTTTAGGTGTTAATAAAGATAATAAAAAAGCTATAGAATACTTCAAAAAATCGTATGACTTAGGTTATAAGAACTCAATAGTAGACTTAGCAAATATTATTAATTCTAATAACAATTTAATATCAACTACTGATCCAGAAATATTATATGAAATATATCTAGCTTATAAAGATGGTAAATTACCTAATGAGAATGATAAAACCCTAGATAAATACATTATAATAGCTGCTGCTAATGGTTATGAACCAGCGATAATTGTTCAAGCCCGTAACTTTACAGACAAAGGCGATAACTATAGGGCTCTAATGCTATGGCAAACATTATTATACAGCTCGGATCCTAAGGTAGCTGAACTAGCTAAAAAGGAAATAGTAAAAGTTGAGAATCTAGTTAAACAAGAAAGACTAGAAACTCTAGAGAGTGAAAGACTAAAACGTATCGAAATACAACAAAACTTGCGTAAAAAGCAACTAGAAAATGTTAGAAGAGTTGAACAAGTACAGAAAAAAATTGAATTTGCCTTATCAACACCAAAACAAGAAATAACTAATCTTAATGGATTAATCTATTTAAATCTCTCAAAAGTAAATAAAGGTCAATTACAACAATTTTATTCAGATACACTAAAAGCATCTATAGATATGAAGCTATTAAATACTAATGATAATCTAGACTATAGTTATATTGATGATTTTTTAATATTATCAAAATATATAGATGTTAGGTCATCTTTACGGTTTGACTTTGGCGAAAAAGCAAATAGCAACAAATATGAAGGTATTGTTTATCTTTTCTATAACAATGAAAGTAAACTAGTTAAACAAAGTACTCTTGCAGCAATTAAAAATATAAAAGTCAAAGAATCTTCTCTAACTCCAAAATTAGCGAATGCTCCAGAACAGCAATCAGATAATTCAAATAAGCCTACAAAAGAAAAAATAAATCAAACTGAAAAATCTAAGACTCCCGTTGATAGAATTCAATTAACTCATGAAGAAAAAATCCAAAGAATGCAAATATTTGCTCAAAAAGGAGACTTCAGACAATTATACAAATTAGAACAAGCAGCAAAAGATGGTGATGTTTATGCTATGTATTATGCTGGCGAATATTACTACAATGTAAAAGAGTATAAAACAGCTCTTAACTACTTCAATGAAGCTGCCGACAAAGGATATGGTCCTGCTTATTATAAGCTGGCTTCTTTGTATTATAATGAAGAGCAAAATGGTGTACCTTACGATAAAGAAAAAGCTATGTATTACTATAAAAAAGCGGCTCAGCTAGGCGTAAGAAACGCCCAGCACATTCTAATGCTTATTGAATAAAATTATTGATACTCACCTTTTTTCCAATGCTTGCGACACACCGAGACATATCGTGTATCGATATCTTTTAGAGAATCATCATCAACAACTATTGGATTACCCTCTTTTATAGCTTTACCATTTTGCACCATCATATTAAAACTAGCTTTTTTACCACAGTGACAGATAGTTTTGACCTCTTCTAAAGTATCTGCAATTGCAAGCAATAAAGCTGCTGTTTCAAAAGGTTGACCTAAATAGTTAGTTCGTAGCCCATAGCAGATAACTGGTATATCTAGCTGATCTGCAATATCAGAAAGTTGCCAAACTTGAGCTTGGGTAAAAAAATGTATTTCATCAATTAAGACACAATCTACTTTGTGTTTTTGATTATAATCTTTAACAAACTCAAAGATGTTATCTTGATCCGTCAATGAATAAGCATCTTGATCTATACCTATCCGTGATTTAACTTTATTTAAGCCCGCTCTTTTATCTATCGCTGAAGTTAAGACTAAAGGCTTTCTACCTCTATCCTCATAATTATAAGCTACTTTTAAGAGATCCAATGTTTTACCCGCATCCATTGCTGAATATCTAAAATATAATTTTGCCACTATTAAAACCCTTTATATTTTTTCCTAATAATATTAATCCCATGACGAATAGGTAAAACTAATGTTTCTAAATCATCTTTTTGACCTACATATTTATTAAAATCATCTAATGCTTTTGCTCGTTTATCTTGAGGATTTATTACCTCACCACGCCAAAGTATATCATCTACTATGATAACTCCCTTATCAGACAGTTTATCAATCAAAATATCAAAATACTGTTGCGTTTGTTTTTTATCAGCATCAATAAATGCTATATCTATCTGATCTGGTAGAGTCGGTAATATATCAATAGCATTACCCTGACAATACTCAATATTAGGATACTTTGCTATAAACTCTTTAGCTATAACTTCACCTGATTGATTAGCTCTATCAATTGTATACACTTTTGTATTAGCTGATACTTCTGCCATAGCAATAGCTGACATTCCAGTAAATGTGCCGACATCTACACAAACTTTTGCTTTAGATGTAAATACAAAAAACTGTAATAATTTAGCTACTACCTTTTCTGATAACATCTGAGCACCATGAACAAACTCTTTTGTAGAATTATTTAAAAGATTAAGGTTAGCTGATAAATCACTCGTATGTTCAATACAGTATTGCCAAATACTATCTTCAGTAAACTGATTTTGTTTCATTACAAATGAGAATATAAAATAATTGACTCCGAGTATTTTGCATTAATGATAATCATTAGTCTAGAGACTTGCCGTGCTTTTAGTTAAATTTTATGATAGAATTTGCGAGCATTTTACTATAAACAACTTTTAGTATTTAGAGAATAAATTAAATAACAGCATAAATTATAAAGGTTTCAGATCAATGAAAGAACAAAAAAAAGTTTTTATAAAAACTTTAGGTTGCCAAATGAATGAATATGACTCGCAAAAAATGCATGAAGTATTAGATGAGCATTTTCATACTGTTAAAACTGATGACTACAAAGAAGCAGATATAATATTAATAAATACATGTTCTATTCGAGAAAAAGCCCAAGAAAAAGTATTTCATGAGTTAGGAAGATGGAAAAATCTTAAAAAGAAAAAAGAAGATTTAGTAATTGGTGTTGGTGGTTGTGTTGCATCTCAAGAAGGTGAAAACATTATCAAAAGAGCTCCATTTGTAGATCTAGTATTTGGTCCTCAAACTATTCATAGATTACCTGAGATGATTAAGAGGAAACAAAGCACTCAAGAATCTCAAGTTGATATATCTTTCCCAGAAGTTGAAAAATTTGACTTTTTACCTGAACCAAAAGCTGAAGGTGCTAAAGCATACGTATCAATTATGGAAGGATGTGATAAATACTGTTCATACTGTGTAGTACCATATACTCGTGGTCCAGAAGTTAACAGACCATTTGAAGATGTGCTTGGAGAATGTGCAGCTCTAGCAGAACAAGGTGTTAAAGAAATTACTTTATTAGGACAAAATGTAAATCACTACTTAGGTCCAATGGAAAATGGCGAAACTGCAGATTTAGCATTACTAATTCACTTCATCGCTGAGATAGATGGTATCGAAAGAATTAGATTTACAACTTCTCATCCTGTTGAGTTCTCACAAAATCTGATCGATGCTTACGGTAGTGTACCTGAACTAGCTAATCATTTGCATTTACCGGTGCAACATGGCTCAGATAGAGTTCTAATAAATATGAAAAGAAATCATACAATTTTAGAATTCAAACAAAAAATTAGAAAATTAAGAGCAATAAGACCAGACATTACTATTTCATCTGATTTCATTGTTGGTTTCCCAGGTGAAACTGAAGAAGATTTCCAAAAACTTATGGATCTAGTAAAAGATGTGAATTTTGATCAGTCATTTAGCTTCATATATAGCAAGCGTCCTGGCACTCCAGCCTCTGACTTACCAGATGATACTCCAATGGAAGTAAAGAAAGATAGACTAAAAAGACTACAAGATTTATTAAACAGTAATGCTCAAATCATTTCTAGACAAATGGTTGGTACAGAGCAAAGAATCTTAGTTGAAGGTACATCTAAAAAAGATGATAATGTTCTAGCTGGTAGAACAGAAAATAATAGAATTGTTAATTTCATAGGAGATAAGTCTTTGATTGGTCAGTTTGCTATGGTTAAAATAACAGAAAGCTTACCAAACTCTCTTAGAGGAGAACTTATTTAATTTATGAATAAAACTCAATTTGTTCTAGAGCCTTATAATTACGATGCCATGATGCTACTCTGTGGCAACCTTGATGAAAATATTCGTGCAATTGAAAATTATTTTGGTGTTGAAATTAAACACCGTGCTGATGAATTTGAAATAACAAGTGAATCAAGCGCTAATAATACTCAAGCAAAAAGATTTATAAAATCATGTTATGCTGAAATTTTAGCTGGAAATACTGAACTTGATCTAGAGCAAATCACAACGATCCTAAATGCTACTGCAAAAGAAAAAATAGACTCAAGTAATAAAGCTCAAAAAAAAGTTGAAGAAGCTGAAGTTCAATTACGAAGTAAAAAACTCAAAGCACGTACACAGAACCAAGCAATTTACCTTGATAATATCAAAAATAATTTTGTTACATTTGGTGTTGGTCCCGCAGGTACTGGTAAGACATATATGGCGATTGCCTGTGCTGTGTCTGCTTATGAAAGAGGTGAAGTTAGAAGAATAGTGCTAGTCCGCCCTGCTGTTGAAGCTGGTGAAAAGCTTGGTTTCCTGCCAGGAGATTTAGCTCAAAAAGTTGATCCTTACTTACGTCCAATGTATGATGCATTGTTTGATTTCATGGGCGTCGAAAAAGTTACAAAACTAATAGAAAAACAAGCCATCGAGATAGCACCTTTAGCATATATGCGTGGAAGAACTATTAATGATTCTTTTATAGTGCTTGATGAAAGTCAAAATACTACTAAAGAACAAATGAAGATGTTTTTAACAAGAATTGGCTTTAATACTACTGCTGTCATAACAGGAGATATCACTCAGGTTGACCTACCTAAGAATGTAACTTCTGGTTTAAGACATGCTCTATCAATTCTTGATAATATTGATGGTGTAGCTATTAGTTATTTAAAATCAGTTGATATTGTACGCCACCAAATAGTTCAAAAAATTGTAAATGCTTATGACAAGCATGAAGAGAATACTAAAAATGGATAGTCTAAACTTAAATGTCATTAATGATGACGAGCACCCCATACCTAATCAAGATTTACTAGAAAAATGTTTTGCTCTCGTAGCTAATAAGCATAATATTTCACAAGCTGAAGTAAATATAAGTATTGTATCAAATCAAGAAATACAGCAAATTAACAAACAATTTCGTAATAAAGATAAGCCGACAAATATTATCTCTTTTGAATTTGAGAAACCTGAAGGCTTGCCTGAAGATATAGCTGCTGATTTTTGGGGAGATATTGTTATAGCTCCAGAAGTACTCAAAAAAGAAGCCAAAGAGCAAAATAAAAAATTAGATGCACACTGGCAACATATTTTTATCCATGGATTATTACACTTACTAGGTTATGATCATATTAATGATGTAGAAGCTGAGGAAATGGAAAATTTAGAGATTGAGTTACTAGCTGAGTTAGGAATAGCCAATCCATACATTGAACAAGAGAATTAAAATGGCAGAAAATAATCATTTTATAAAAAGACTTACATCAAGCATTTTTAATATAAAAAGCGAAGATGCTCTTATTGATGCTATTAATAGAGCAGCTGATAATGAGGTTATTGATAAAACATCACAGAATATGCTAATCGGTGCTATGAAAATATCATCTTTAGATGTTGGTGACATTATGATTTCTCATACAAAAATAGTTGCTATAGATATGTCGATGTCAATTAATGAAATCCTAAAAAAAACTATAAACTCAAGCCATACTCGTTTGCCAGTTTATTGTAGGGATAAATCAGAGATACTAGGTATACTACATTCAAAAGACCTACTAAAACTAATTTTTGAAAAAGAAATTGAATCTTCTGATGATGAAGAATTAGAAGCAGAAGATATAAAAACTATACTTCGCCCTGCTATTTTTATACCGGAAACAAAGAAACTTAATGCAATGCTAAAAGACTTTAAAAATAGTCAAAATCATATTGCCATTGTTGTTGATGAGTATGGTGCAATTTCTGGATTAATAACTATTGAAGATGTCTTAGAAGAAATTGTTGGTGATATAGAAGATGAGTTTGATATTTCTAGTCAAAATATCGTAAAGATTGCTGATGATAAATTTATAATTGATGCTACGACTTCAATAGAAGATTTCAACGAATATTTTGCAACCTCGATAGATGATGATGGTGATTATGATACTATCGCTGGGATGATAATTCAGACTTTAGAAAGATTACCAGAAAAAGATGATAGTATTGTTGTTGATGGCTTGAATTTTATAGTACAAGAAGCCGATAATAGAAAAATTATCAAAATTTTAGTCGAAAAATTTAAGAAGTAATGAAAAAGATTATTCTAAAAATTATTCCACCAATATTAAGCGGTGCACTACTTACATTAGCCTTTGCTCCATTTCGTATTGATATATTAGCCGTTATAGCTCTAGTAGCTTTTTTTTATTTATTGAATAGATCTGCTAGAATTTGTGACGCATTTTTTACATCTGCGTTATTTGGAATAGGCTTTTTTGGTACTAGTATATCTTGGGTATATATAAGTATTCATCTATTTACTGAATCAGTAACCGCTGGACTATCTGCTGCTATTGCATTGGTGATTTTACTTAGCTTCTTACATATAATACCTTTTGGTACATTTAGTTATATCCTTACGCGCAAAGCTAATAATTTTGCTAAATTATTAATTTATCCTGCGTTATGGACACTATTTGAGATTGTCAAAGCGAACCTACTATGGGGCGGATTTCCTTGGGTTTCACTTGGTTACTCACAGACAGAATCTCCTTTGATTTGGTATGCAAATATTGGCGGTGTCTATCTAGTAAGTTATATAATTGCTTTGATTGCTTGCTTAATAGTTTTTTTCATCTGTGATAACACTTCTACTAAGAAGACAATCGGTGTCGTAACTATTATAGTAGCATTGTATTTAGGTGGTTATCTTATCAGATACAGTCAGCCTGAAACGCTAACGAATCAACCTCAAAAAGTGGTTTTAATTCAAGGCGATTTTGTCCAAGGATTTAAATGGGATCGTGATAACTTTGCAAAAATGCAAAAGTACTATCAACAAGCTGCATCTAAATACAAAGATTCTTTAATAATACTATCCGAAAATGCTATCCCTAATTATCGACAGTTCATGAGTGAATATTTTAGGAGTTTGACAGAGTCTGCAAATAAAAATAATAATGCTATGCTTATAGGATCTTTGAGTGCTGATCAATCAACTGTTGGAACCAAAATTTATAATAGTTCTATCATTATTGGCAAAGGTGAAGGCGTTTATAATAAACATCACTTAGTCCCATTTGGTGAATATTTTCCAATTAAGTTTTTTGGATATGTAGATAGTGTTGGTCTTAGTAGTTTTAATGCAGGTGATAATATACAACCCATTATGACAGCCTTTGGCTCACCTATTGCTAATTTTATTTGCTATGAAGTTGCATATCCTGAGCAAGTTAGAGATCAACTACAAGGCGCTAGACTTATTTCTATAATAAGTGATGACTCGTGGTTTGGTGACTCCATAGCACGTGAGCAACAGCTACAGATATCTCAAGTAAGAGCTATTGAGAATATCAAATATGTCCTTACAACTACAAGTAATGGTATTACAGCAGTTATCAATCCAGATGGAATAATTGTAAAAGAGTTACCTAAAGATACTCGTGCTTCGCTTGAGCAAACAGTGTATCTCAATGACTATCACTCTATTTGGATGAAAGTTGGTATGTCATTAATATGGTTATTAATTATATTTAGTATAGCTATTGGTATAGTTATCAAAGAGAAGTCACAAAAATAATTTCTTTTCCTATAAAAAATACCCTATAAGAACTCTTATCTTTTAGAAATTTTTATGCTTAAGAATATAAATAATTTGTTTTTGCGAGATATGATTATTATTTTTTTAAACCTATTGAAAAGTCATAAACTACAAAATTAGGCTTATACTGAGGATTTAATGCAGATGTTGCTGAAATAAAGTGAGAGTAATCTAATACATTCAGAACATTCCATCCATTTATAGGCTGGTTAAACTTATATGCTCCAGCAAACATATAATCCATATTTTTAACATTAAATACTTTCCAATTACCAATTGGCTGATTAAAACCTCTTGCTCTATAAAACATATGATCCATGTTTTCTACCTTAGAAGTGTCCCAACTACCAATAGGCTGATTGAAGTTTCTAGTATTAGCAAACATATAACTCATATTCTTCACTTTCGATGTATCAAAATCAGTTATATTCGAACTTATTTCCTCAGCACCATCAAATAAATAACTCATATCTGTAACATGAGAGGTACAAACATGATTAATATTATGGTTTTCATAATTAAAAGATATATTTTTTGTTAATAAGTTAATAACATATCCATCTCTAATAGAAATATTACCTACAACAAGAGTATAGCTATTTCCAAAACTATTTTTAATTACACTACCAACTTCATATTTCGAGCAAGTATATGTAGATTTTGAAGTAATATCGGAACTTCCTATATTTTTATAATAAGTTTGATAAGCATCTTTGATTGATTCGCAAGATGTCAATGAAGTGACTGATGATATAGTAAATAAGTAAAACAATACTTTAGAAAATTTCATTTATAACGAACTTTTTTTTAAACAAAGATTATATAGTATATTATATACTAATAAAAGATTTGCAGCATTTTTATAAAAAGATCAGAAAGTTAGGTTCTATGATAATTTGATTAAATTTTAATTATTTATTTCTAACTTATTAGAATAAATTTAAAAGAGTTGCCTAAAGATACTCGCACATTGCTTGAACAAACGATTTATCTCAATGACTAACACTCTATTTGGATGAGAATTGTAATGGCTTTAACTTTTGGATTTATAATATTTAGCATAGTTGTTGGAATAATATTAAAAGAACTAACAAAGAAAGAAGACTAGTTTATAGAGGTAAGTAATAAATGAAAAATAAGATATTTTTAGTTAGCATTTTTTGGCTTGCTCTGAGCTATAGTTTTGCCTCTGAGATATATGAAAAAGATGATAATGGAGTACCAACTTTTTCTAACGAACCAACTAAAAACTCTAAAAAGCTCGATCTTGGAGGTATAAATGTAGTTAGTGTGCCTTCAAATTCTAATGAAATTACCATAAATAATAACATCAATATTTCAAATCAAACTAATAGTAGTAGTAATGATAACGATCAATTAGAAAATAATTATTATTCAGGTTACTGTTCTCAATATTATAACAATTACTCATCATATAGCTATATTCCTTATGAGTGTGGATATTTCTTCCGTAGACCTTATTATGGGTTAGATAATGCTGCTAACAGAACATGGGACAATATAGATAGAGAGAAAACTGATCATTATATACAACAAAATATCAATGCTAATAGAATTACGCAAGCAGCAGCACCAATTGGCATGAGAATGGCAGGAGGAAGAAGATAGATTTCGTAATAAAATCCTTTCCTGAATTTACCATGGCGACTAAAATTTGAATATATTGTTTAATATATCTTGAGAGTATCACAAATAATTGCTAGATAGCATTTTGTTTAGAATAACTCTTCTATAAACTCTAACTACTGACTCATGACAATATGTTAAACTCAAATGAAACGTCTACTATTTACATCCTTATCCTTAGTTCCAACATTTTTACTAGCAAACACTACTCTAGATGACTCTTTTAAGAATCTGGAAGATAAATATCATGGTAAACTCGGTATATATACCGTCAATACAGATGATAAAACTAATATCAGCTACAATGAAAATTACCACTTCCCAATCTGTAGTGTTTTTAAATTTTTATTAGTTGGTGCCGTTTTAGAGTATGATATGCAACACAAAGGTTTTTTGGAGAAAAAGATCCTAATAACACAAGACGATATTGGTACTCTAGGTTATGCTCCAGTAACAGGCAAAAATATTGGTAAAACTTTGACAATATCACAGCTCAATTATGCAGCTATTCTAAGTGATAATCCTGCAGCAAATATTCTTGTTAGAGAGATTGGAGGCTTAGGAAACTTCAACAAATTTATAATAAAACTTGGAGATAAAGATACTATTATCAAAAATGATGAGCCTAAAATCAATCATACAAAACCAGATAGTAATATCAACAAAACAACGCCCAAATCTATAACTCAAGATATCTATAATCTAGCATTTGGTAATATTTTAGATAAAAAACATCGTGAAATCTTCATAGGATATTTACAAAAAAACAATACTGGTGCAAATAGAATAGCGTATAGTATGCCTAAAAATTGGACAATTGGTGATAAGACAGGAACTTGTGGAGAGTATGCGGCTACTAATGATGTAGCGATAATTTGGCCACAGAATAAACCGCCTTTTGCTCTAAGTATTCTATATACAAACCCTAGTGATGTAAAAGCTCTAAGTAATGAAAAAATTATTCAAGAAACAGCTAAATTAGTCTCAGAAAATATAGCTAAGAAAGATTCTTAAAGCCTTCTATCTCTGTGGTAAACAAAGATTCAAAATCTTCTTTTATTTGCTCTATCAAAAATTTATCCTTAATGTCATTATCTATAGGTATAGGCGTTTCAGGAATTTGCTCCTCTATTTTAGCAATTTTTTGCTTATCTAAATTGGCATTTAACTCAAAAAGATAAAATTCACTATCTTTATAATTAAAATTCAGATTAGTATTCCTATTTTGTAAATTACTATTAAAGTTATCTTTCCATTTTTTTAGATTCTTAAATTCAGTAAAATTAAGCTTACAATCATTATGGATTGCTAAGTAAAACTCAACTAAAGATAGTATCCTTAAAATATCTACAAGCTGAAATCCATAGTAGCTTTTTTTGTCTACTTCTTCATAAATTTGCTTTATCAATAACTCAAAAGATTTCTCTTTAATAAAGTATTCTATGATCTCTTTCCAAAAGTACTGATTCTTTTGTAAAAAAAGAACACTATTCTGAATATTTTCAATAAATATACAAATAATTTCTTCATATGGAAAACTAATATCATTATTTAAAATCTTTTTAGCAATCATACTCAGAGCTTTTCTTTTACAAAAAAGATAACTTTCTTCTGTTTCACAAGTAAAGTATTTTTCTATTTCTATTCCTATATCATCTAATACTAAATCTTTAAGTAAGTCATTATCGTTTATAGTAGATAATCGATCAATATTTTTTAAAATATCACCTACTTTGGAAAAACTTAACTTTTCTAATTCACTTATTGGTAATTTTTCAAATAAAAAGACTGCTTTTGAAATATATTTTGGTTTTATTTTCAACCCTTTTTTATACTCATCTAAAGCTTTGGCTTCACTATAGTCTTTAACTGAACCTTGAATATTCTTAGGAAAATATCCTTTTTTCATTTTTCTCTTGTGATCTATATTATCACCTTTACAGTTATGTACTAAAATTGCAAAATTTGGATAACTAAATAATAATTCATAAGCTACTAAATAAACCTCGACTTTCTCTTTAACTTTTAGATATCTATAATAATTCTTTATATTATTAAAAGTTATATCCTTTGTTATATTTTTAGAAGTTATATCAACAATAACTTCTATAATTTTATCTGCATTTTCTTGCTTATAAATATGACTAAGAACTTTTTTAATATTTCTCAAATTAATAGCATCTGATGAGTTTTTAGCGAACAAATCTGTGAAATTTTTATGAGATTTCTTATTTACAGATTTCTTATTTACAGATTTCTTATTTACAGATTTCTTATTTACAGATTTCTTATTTACAGATTCATTATTTACAGATTCATTATTTACAGATTCATTATTTACAGATTCATTATTTACAGATTCATTATTTACAGATTCATT